>CAYZTO010000001.1:0-13629 GCA_964481365.1 uncultured Parabacteroides sp.
TATTATAAAGAGTTCATTTTTCTTTTTACTCTTCCTCGACAGCTGCCTGCGCCGCCGCTATCCGGGCGATAGGTACACGGAACGGGGAGCAGCTGACATAATTCAACCCTACTTGGTGGCAGAACTTGACGGATGACGGTTCGCCGCCATGTTCACCGCAGATTCCGCATTTCAAATCCGGGCGTATAGCGCGACCCTTTTCGGTAGCCATGCGGATTAATTGTCCGATGCCGTTCTGGTCCAAAACTTGGAAAGGATCGACTTTCAGAATCTTCTTTTCCAGATAAATCGGCAAGAATGAAGCTATGTCGTCGCGTGAGTAGCCGAACGTCATCTGGGTCAAGTCGTTTGTCCCGAACGAGAAGAACTCGGCTGAAGAAGCAATGCGGTCGGCTGTTAAGGCTGCACGCGGAACCTCTATCATTGTCCCGACTTTGTAGTCGATGCGTTCACCCCGTTCAGCGAATATGGCTTCAGCTGTTTTGCGAATCACTTTCTCCTGTTCTTTGAACTCATACAAAATTCCGATTAACGGCACCATGATTTCCGGATGAGTTTCGATACCCTCGTCTTTCAGTTCCAAAGCCGCTTCCAGGATAGCCCGCGTCTGCATCTCTGTTATTTCAGGATAAGTGTTACCTAAACGGCAGCCTCTATGCCCCAACATCGGGTTATGCTCGCAGAGCGCCTCGACGCGCTGTTGGATATATTCTACGGAAACTCCCATCGCCTCAGCCATTTCCTCCTGGCCTTTTAAATCGTGGGGAACGAACTCATGCAAAGGCGGATCCAGCAATCGGACTGTTACCGGGCAACCTGCCATTACTTTAAAGATTCCTTTGAAGTCATTCCTCTGGTAGGGAAGTATCTTAGCCAGTGCCTTTTTGCGACCCTCGGAATCCTCTGCAAGAATCATCTCCCGCATGGCTTTTATCTTCTCACCCTCGAAGAACATGTGTTCCGTGCGGCATAAGCCGATGCCTACTGCCCCGAAAGCCCTTGCCACAGCAGCATCATGCGGAGTATCTGCATTCGTGCGGACTTTCAAGCGAGCATGCTTGTCTGCCAATGCCATCAGCTCGGCGAAGTCGGGTGATATATCAGCTTCCTTCGTATCAACCATCCCGAGATATACCTCACCGGTAGTTCCGTTCAGGGAAATGTAATCGCCTTCCTTCAGCACCATGCCATTTACTTCTACAGTCTTTGTTTTATAGTCCACGTTCAGGCTCCCGGCTCCGGAGACGCAGCATTTGCCCATTCCCCGAGCTACAACAGCCGCGTGCGACGTCATGCCTCCGCGTGCCGTGAGGATGCCTTCCGCAGCCTCCATTCCAGCCAAATCTTCCGGAGACGTTTCCAAACGGACGAGAATGACCTTCTTCCCTCCTTTGTGCCATGTGGCAGCATCTTCGGCGAAGAAGACTATCTGGCCTGTCGCTGCTCCCGGGGATGCCGGCAAGCCCTTCGTCAAAACCTTAGCCTTCGACTGGGCTTCCTTGTCGAATATCGGGTGCAACAACTCGTCGAGCTTGTTCGGCTCGATGCGCATCAGTGCAGTCTTTTCGTCAATCTTTCCTTGGTGCAGCAAGTCGATGGCAATCTTCACCATAGCGGCTCCGGTACGTTTCCCGTTGCGAGTCTGCAGGAACCACAATTTTCCTTCCTGTACTGTGAACTCCATGTCTTGCATATCGCGGTAATGTTCCTCCAGCTTGGTTTGCAGGGCATCCAATTCTTTGTAGATTTCCGGCATCGCCTCTTCCATCGACGGATATTTGGCGGCACGTTCTTCTTCCGGGATTCCTGCCCGCTGCGCCCAACGTTGGGAACCAATCTTAGTAATCTGCTGCGGTGTGCGGATTCCTGCCACTACGTCTTCGCCTTGCGCGTTGATAAGGTATTCGCCGTTGAAGAGGTCTTCGCCCGTGGCTGCGTCACGCGAGAAGCATACGCCCGTCGCCGAAGTATTACCCATATTGCCGAATACCATCGCTTGCACGCTGACTGCCGTCCCCCATTCCGACGGTATGCCTTCCATCTTGCGGTAGAGGATTGCACGCTCGTTCATCCAACTGTTGAACACGGCGCATATAGCCCCCCAAAGCTGTTCGTAGGCGCAAGTCGGGAAGTCCTTGCCCGTTTGCTGTTTCACGGCTGCCTTGAAGCGCACAACCAACTCCTTGAGGTCTTCCACTTCGAGTTCGTTGTCGAGTTTCACGCCCTTAGCCTTTTTTACATCCTCAATTATCGCTTCAAACGGGTCGATGTCAGTTTTCTTGACGGGTTTCATGCCTAAAACCACATCGCCGTACATTTGGACGAAGCGCCTGTAGGAATCCCATGCGAAACGCGGGTTGCCTGTCTTGCGCGACAGACCCTCAACCACCTCGTCGTTCAGCCCCAAGTTCAGGATGGTATCCATCATGCCGGGCATCGAGGCGCGCGCGCCTGAACGGACGGAAACCAGCAGCGGGTTTTCCACGTCGCCGAACTTCGAGTTCATCAGCGTTTCGACATTTTTGATAGCGTTTTTAACGTCATCTTCCAGCAATTCTACTACTTTCTCTTTACCAAGCTCGTAGTACTCTGTACAAACTTCCGTAGTAATCGTAAATCCCGGAGGTACAGGTACCCCGATAAGGTTCATTTCTGCCAGGTTAGCTCCTTTTCCGCCGAGCAGTTCTCTCATGTCTGCCCGTCCTTCGGCTTTTCCGTTGCCGAATGTGTAAACTCTTTTTTTATCCATACTTAATCTTTATGTTTTTATGATACCGAATTTTGACAACTTCACTTTGCAAAAATGGGAAAAGAATCTGAGTATAGCAAAGATTCACATCACAAATATTCTGTATGTTATACAACTCTTTTTTGTATGGTGTTGGATAAGTTCTCTATATTTGCGTGCGGAAAGTAGGGATTTGTCACTCCTCTCCTATTTTTTCTTTCATTTTATCATGTTTGAATATCCTCCGGCATCACGGAACCCGCAGCCGCCACCTTGCAAAGCCATCCCAGGAACAGGAATCTGGAAACTCCGAGCCAAAAAATGATTTTTCAAGTCGGAATCTCCGAATTCTTTTTCAAAAAATGCTGCGAGGTTAAAGAGTTTGAAGATTCTTTCTCAAAAAATGCTGCAGGGTTAAAGAGTTTGAAGGAGAAATCTCAAAAAATGGTTTTTTGCAAAAGAGTTTAAAGAAGAAATCCCCAAAAATGATTTTTGGAGATTTCCTTCGCGGATTCCTGCTTGCGGAACCGTTTTTCAAGCCTTATCGAAGCCTGTCTTCTACAAAGTTTTCGGTTTGTAGAGGGTGTTCCACCACGTCGGGTCGTCTTGCAGCCATTTGGCGAACCATGCGAAGATGGTGTTTTGCCAAGCGAAGCGTTTGTCGTAATCGAGGATGTGGTGGTCTTGCCCATCGACGAGCACCATTGCCGTCTCGCGTTCCAGGAGCTTCAGTGCCGTGTACATCTGGATGCTCTCGCCTACGGGCACGTTATTGTCGTCCGTACCGTGCAGGAAGAGAATCGGGGTGTGGATTTTGTCGGCGTTGTAGAGCGGGCTGCGGTCTACGAACAATTCCTTGTTTGCCCACGGGTAACTGTTGGCGCCTGATACTTCACTGTATGAATAACCCCAAAACCCTTCGCCCCAATAGCTCGTGTGGTCGCTGATGCCGGCGTGCGAGATTGCGGCTGCAAAAATGTCTGTCTTGGTCTGCAAATACTGGGTCATGAACCCACCGTAGGATGCGCCGATGCAACCTATCTTATCCGCGTCCACGAAGGAGTGTTCCTCGCAGAAACGCTTGGTTCCTTCTATGATGTCGTCTGCCACCATTTCGCCGAAGGTGTTCACGTGCCGCGCGGAAAATTCCTGCCCGAAACCTGTAGCTCCGCTCGGCTCTACGATATATACGACATATCCCAGGGCGGCGTAAGCATGGTGGGGGTAGCGGCTCTCGAAATCCCGGCTGGTCGGGCTGCAACCGCCGTAGTAGTTCACAATCATCGGGTATTTCTTGTCCGTGTCGAAATGCGGGGGAAGGTAAAAGCGGCCGTAAATCGTATCACCGCGCGAGTTCACGAAATTCCACGGTTCACACTTCCCGAGTTCTATGCCGGCAAGGATGTCTTTGCTTAAATCTTCCTGAAGTGCCGTCTGGTCGGTCGCGAGGTCGAGCGTGTACATCCGGTGGGAATTGGACGCGCTCACGCCGTAGAACGCCATGCGGGGCGCATTTTCGGCTGCGGAAAAAGAGAGCACGAGGTCTTCAGGCATTGGGATTTGGGTAATCTTGCCGTCCGACGGGTCGAGGCGGTAGAGGGAGTAATAGTCGCGGTTTTCAGCCGTGAAATATACTTTGTTGTCGGCGGCACTCCAGGTGACGCGTTGCACACTCGGGTTGAAATCTTTCGTCAGCGGGCGGACTTCCCTCGAAGCGATGTCCATGAGGTAAAGCTGGCCGTCCGTCATGCTGGGCGTTTGCCCTTCGCGGACGTTCTTGCCGATGCCTCCGAAAGACTCGGGGCTACCGGAAACCAGCACTTGCTTCATGTCCGGGGAGAAAATGGCGTTGTTGATGAAGCCGTCTTCCTCCACAAGCGTTTCGGCTTGGAGGGTTTCGAGGTCTAACTTATATAAAGAGGAAAGCGAAGTGGGGCGCTTGCCCATCCGGTGCGTGGAAACCATCAGGAGGACGGACTTCCCGTCGGCAGAAATGTCAGTCGCCCATACGTTCCTGAACCCGAAAGTGACGGGTTGGAGTACGCCTGTTGCCAAGTCGAACTTGGCGATATAAGAGCGGTCGCGCCAGCCGGGTTGGCGGTCGTCGGGGTCAATCACCTCGAATATTTCCTTGCGTTCTTTCGGGCCTTCTTGCGTCATGGAAAAGAGTAGGTAATCTTCTGTCGGGGAAAACTGGAAGCGTCCGTCGGGGATGTTCCGCGCAACTACGGATTCTTTTCCCGAAAGTGCCTCGACGGTTACCAGTTCCTTGCCGTTCACGCCGTCGCGCGTGTAGTAATATTTATCCGAGCGGGGCATCCACGAAAGGTTGTTTTCACTCTCGGAAAGTACGTTGCCCGTTTCCAAATCCGTCACGCGGTTGAGGTTCGAGGTCTTTCCTCCTTTACGGGTAATCCTGTAAGAAGAAATCAGGTATTTCCCGCTCGGGGATAATTGTACGCCCGAGAAACGCGCGCCGTGCAACACATCAGCCAGCGTGTACATCCGCCCTCCTTGGTTCTTTATAGAAAAGATGCCGTCCTGCTCGGAATCGAAACTTACCTTGGGGGATTCTTTCTTTTCCGACGTGGAAAGGTACTTTATCACTACACGGTGCGTTGCGGGATTAAGCTCCAGCTCGGGCTTTTCTTTCAATTCGCCGTCCACGTAAACTTCATAAGATTTTATGCCCTCCACTGTAATTTTGCCTTTGCCATAGCGGGTATTTTCCAAATCAAAAGAGAGAAGGTGCAGCGCGTATCCGGAAACTGCCGGAATCTTATTTGCGGAGATTTCATTTGCGGTTTCCACGTTATCAAACGAGACCGGGGTTTTCAATAAACTCTCGGCAGTCCAATTTTCAGCATTTACATTTGTACTGTCCACAATAAAAGGCTGCCGGAGGATATACGGCCCGGCATATTTGAAAGAAGTGATATCCATGTGTTCTGCATTTATAAATGAGCCACAACAAAGAAGACAAGAAAGTATTAATTCTTTTTTCATGAGATTATGAGTTAAATATTCGACTTTGAAATGCGGGTTATTAAATTCCCTGTTGGGAAAGAATAAAACAAACCCGCTCCCGGAAAATTAAAAACGGGAATTATCCTGTTATCAATGCCCCGGTCAATTCCGAAACGGATTTGAAACCGTGGCGTTCGCAATAATCGTTTAAACCTTCAATAACTTTTATGGAAACCGTAGGGTCTACGAAATTGTATGTACCGATTTGGATGGCGGTTGCCCCGGCGAGCATGAATTCCACAGCGTCTTTCCAAGAGGAAATCCCCCCAAGCCCGATGATGGGGATATTTACCGCCTTGAAAGTTTGCCAAACCATCCTCAAAGCTACCGGCTTGACGCAGGGGCCGGACAATCCGCCTGTAACAGTGGAAAGCAGGGGTTTCCTCCGTTCGGCATCGATTGCCATGCCGAGCATGGTGTTGATTAGCGAAACGGCATCCGCCCCTTCCGCTTCTACGGCACGGGCTATCTCGGTTATGTCTGTAACATTAGGCGAGAGCTTTACAATCAGCGTTTTCGGGTAGGCTTTCCGCACGGCGCGGACTACTTCCGCAGCTCCTCCGCACGTAACGCCGAATGCCATCCCCCCTTGCTTGACATTAGGGCACGAGATGTTCAGCTCGATGGCTGGGATGCGTTCCAGCTCCGCAATTTTCTCGGCGCATTCGACATAAGTGTCTACGGATGAACCGCTGACATTTACAATCATATTCGTCCCGATATCTTTTATGCGGGGATAAATGCAGTCGGCAAAATATTGTGCGCCCTTGTTTTGCAACCCGACGGCATTCAACATCCCGGAGGAAGTTTCCGCCATTCGCGGGTAAGGATTCCCTTCACGGGGCTGGATGGTCGTGCCCTTCACGAAGATTCCGCCCAGGCGGGAAATGTCCAAAAGGTCTGCGAATTCAATGCCGTACCCGAATGTCCCCGACGCAGTCGTTACCGGATTCTTCAACTGCAATTTCCCGATGTTTACTTTCAAATCTGCCATGACAATTTCTTGATATTAAATACAGGACCTTCCGTGCAAACGCAAACGTGGTGCCCGTCGTTCAGTTTTTCCACACAGCAAAGGCATGCGCCCAATCCGCAAGCCATCATGTTTTCCAAAGATACCTCGCAGTCAATCCCTTTTGCGGAGGCGTAACGTGCCACTGCCATCATCATTGGCTTTGGCCCGCAAGTGTAAATATGGTCGAAACGTGTGTTCTCCAGCAAAGAATGACCGGTGACGTATCCTTTCTCGCCTGCCGAGCCGTCTTCTGTCGTCACGTACACGTCGCCGTAAGATTTAAATTCTTCAATTTGAAGCAAATCTTTCTCCGAGCGCGCCCCCAACAAAAAAGCAGGCGCGAAGCCTGCCGCTTTCAAACACGCCCCCAAATACAACATCGGAGCCGTGCCAACCCCGCCTCCTACAAGCAAAAACCTTTTGCCCTTTTCCTCTTCTGAAGGCAGCGTGAAACCGTTGCCGAGAGGGAGCAACACATTGACTGTATCGTCCACACGGACTTCGGCAAGTTTGCGCGTCCCGTCACCGACAAGCCGGATAAGGAGCCAAAGCTCGTTCTTCGGTTTATCTATGTAATTGATGGAAATAGGACGGCGAAGGAAAGTGGAAGGAGAGTTATCCACCCTGACTTCAACGAACTGCCCCGGAAGCATTTCTGGAAGCGTTTGTGCGGATGTAAGTTTCAAAAGGCAATAGTCATCATGAAGGCACTCGTTTGCCGCTACCTTCATATCCAACAAATATTTCTTCATATATGATATATAAGTGACTTAAACGTATCCGAATCTTTGCAAAGGTACATTTTTCCGGATAACTACTCGGCAAAGTGCTTATTTCTTTTCCATGACGAAAGTATCGAACGTGCTGTCGGAATAGAAAACCATGATTTTAGTAACTGTCTTCGCAGGCTTCTCGACGGTGATAACCACTTCTTTTTCCGGCTGTTTAACTGCTTTTTGAGCATTCTCAAGCCTGGAATCCTGCGGATTTTCAGGAAAAAGCGTGGCTTCGCCCGGTAAATTGCCCGCATTCGGAGTTTGGGATGCCCTGAACATCGAGCCTTTTCCGAAAATCAGCCAGTCAGGGTCCACCTGCGGGTAATGCGCCAATATTTTTGTCAATACGTCTAAACTCGCATTGTTACGTCCCGATACAATGTGTGACATTGCGGCACGCTGGATTCCGATAGCCGCAGCAAATTGGGCTTGGGTCAAGCCCTCATGTTCCATTAATTGTATGATTCGTTCTTTCATCAGATAAAAAAGTTTACATCCTGCATTTTGCTGACATTTTGTCTTTTTCATGGTAAAATCCCCGAATTTTCAGGATTCGCTACAAAGATAAACGCAAGTTTCCAATTGTGCAATATACGATTATAAATATAACAGAACAAAGATAACATCTCTGATTGACATTGATATACGGAACATCTGTAAACAGCTACATTTTATTGTTATAAACAACTTTAACCGCCTAACGCAGCAATTTGGTTTCCAAAACTCTATTATATAAACATATAGATGCGATTTTGCCATTTGTTACCTAAACGGGCAGTATTCCGGCGTACCTATTAAAGTCAAAAATGAGTACTTATGAATAAAACACTGATTATCCGCGATATATCATATAAAAGGATACTTATGTAACGAGAAACATTTGTTGATTGTATAGATTTGTGCAGGTAATTCGATGCGTAAACAATCATACACAAAACAGCAATTTCGCAGTTTTGTTTGATAAACAAATCTACTGCAAATTCGTTGTGACTTTTGTATATCTGTGGATTTGTTTACGGTTGAATACAGGAATCAGGGGATTCTATCGGGGAGGTGACAATTTGGCATTAGATAGATGAGGGGGAACGTCTCTCCTATCGGTTAAAAATTGGCAAATCTTGAATCCTGCGATTATTTGCAGGCAAACGGGCGTGAGTTCGCGGATTTTCGATTCTCAGAGGGTTTAGAATCGTGTAAGTCACTAAAGGACAAAGGAAAAAGGGCTGTTTCCCGGTGCCTGCGTTCCGGCAGGCTTTCGGAAGACAACCTTTCTCTCTGCAGATACAGACATGCCTGTCAGTGGAGTATCTTATAAAGCAGCTCTTTCATGATTTCGCCGTCGTCGGGATTCACAGAGCCGAACCCTTTGGAACGTGCATCAGCCTGCCGAATCTCGTGGATGATATTGAATACTTTCATTGCCGAATAGTGCCGCATCCCCGCCATGTAGTCGCGGACTTGGAATGCAGCCCTCAGCCCCAAAGCCGACATCAGCCCCGTTTCCGAACGGTCTTTAGTATAGTAACAAATCAGCAGGTTTGCGAAGTAGTTGAACAAGACAGGCAAGGTAGCTTGGATAGGATTGTTCTTCGGGTTCTTCCGGAAGAAGGCTATTATGCGGTTTGCCTTCCCGACATCGCGCACCGACAGCGCCTTCAGCAATTCGAAGTTATTATACTCTTTACTGATTCCTATGTTCTCCTCCACAAGCTCCGGCGTGACGCATTTTAAGCCCCTCTCCGGCATTATTATTGACAGTTTGTCCAATTCCTTGTCCAGGCGGTTCAGGTCGTTTCCAAGGAAATCTGAGAGCATCTGGGCGGCTTTCGGCTCGATGTCGAGTGAGCGCTCCTGCAGGATTGCAGTGATAAACCCCGGCATTTTATAATCAGGCACCTTTTTGGATTCGAAAATTATACCGTTTTTTTCAACTGCCGCCGCGAGGGATTTACGCCTGTCCAGCGTTTTATATTTATAATTTATCACGAGCACGGTCGATTCGAGGGGATGGTTTGCATAATTGGACAATATTTCAATATCGCGAACCTGCTGGGCTTCTTTTACAATTACCAGCTGGTAGCGCGACATCATCGGGAAACGCCGTGCCGCGTTTAATATCTGGATTCCGTTCGTATCCGCCCCGTATAATATAATTTGGTTGAAATCTTTTTCCTGTTCCTCCAGCACGTTTTCCAATAAAAGCCCGGTAATTTTATCAATAAAATACGGTTCTTCTCCCATTAAAACGTATATGGGTGAAAATTTCTTCGCCCGTATGTCGCGGCATATACTCTCGAATGTGATTTCTTTCTTCGCCATTTTAAATTACCAGCTAAAGCGGATATGCTGTACGGTTTTCTTTTCGTTTATGATTTGTTTTAATGATTCTATTCCAAGGAGTACGTGCTCTTTTACAAAAAGCCTTGTCACTTTTTTATCAGATTCGGCGGTTTTTATTCCTTCTTCCTCCATAGGTTTGTCCGAAATCATGAGCAGGGCACCGGTAGGAATCCGGTTGGCGAAACCGGCAGTGAGCAGCGTCGCGGTCTCCATATCCACCCCGGTAGCATGGGTAGTCCTGAGGTACTCCTTGAAGTCGCTGTCGTACTCCCACACCCGCCTGTTGGTGGTATAGACAGTCCCGGTCCAGTAGTCTCGCCCGTGGTCGCGCACGGCAGAAGATATAGCCCTCAGCATCGAGAAGGCAGGCAGCGACGGCACTTCGGGCGGCAGGTACTCGTCCGATGTCCCTTCGCCTCGTATAGCAGCTATCGGGACAAGATAGTCGCCCAATTGGATGCCCTGCTTTATACCACCGCATTTCCCTAGGAAAATCACGGCTTTGGGCTGGATTGCCGACAAAAGGTCCATGATGGTCGCGGCATTGGCACTGCCCATCCCGAAGTTGATGATGGTCATCCCTTCTGCCGAAGCATTGGGCATGGCTGCCTTAAGACCCGTCACCGGCACGCCGAACTCCGCCGCGAACAGCTCTACATAGTTCGTGAAATTAGTAAGCAGTATATGGGGGGTGAAGTCTTCGAGCCGCCTCGTAGTGTACCTCGGCAACCAGTTTTCTACTATTTCCTGTTTCGTTTTCATACGCCTTTTCTTGCGGGAACAAAGTTAAAGAAAAGCGGATATTGTCTTATATTTGCCCGGATTTTTATTTCTACACCCATGCCCACTATCGATTTGCCGCCCATATTCCCACGCGTAAAGGAGGAGGAAGGGAAGCGTTTCCTGTTCGACCCGCTCCGCCGCCGCTTCGCCGCCGCCACGCCCGAGGAGTGGGTACGGCAGCGTTTCACGGCATATCTTATTACAGAAAAGGGCTACCCCGCCGGGTTACTCGCGCACGAAGTCCGCATCACACTGAACGGTATCGCGAAAAGGTGCGACACAGTCGTGTACGATTCCCGCCTCGCGCCGCTCGCAATCATAGAGTATAAAGCCCCGGGGATAGCGCTTTCCGAAGATGTTTTCCGGCAGGTATCGCGCTACAACATGGTGCTCCACGTGCCTTTCCTCATGCTCTGCAACGGCAATTTCCACCTTTCGTGCCGCGTCGATTACGCGGAGGGAACGTACAGCTTCCTCGCCGATGTCCCTTCCTACGCGCAAATCCTCGCTTGCTCTACCTCAGGATAAACGCCTCGCCCGGTGCCAAAATCCGTATCCGACCGGGGTTCACCACACGCCCCTCGAGCGCATTCGGGTCGGCATTGAAGGCTTTCATCTGCGGCGCATCCACGGTTCCCCAGTGGGAAAGAAGCAGGTACGCGTCGGGATAGGCGTTGGCAACTTCAATCGCCCGGTCGAGCCCGATGTGCCAGCTGTCGTCCGAGAAGTCGAAGAAGATAGCATCCGGGGCGGGAAGCCGCAGGAATTCGTCGAGGAAACGCGAGTCGCCCGGCGCCCACACCAGCCCGTCACGGGTATAAATCAGGAATCCACAGTAATCTTCTGGCTGGAAAACGCGCTCGGACGCACCGAAGGCATTCTGCCAAAGATGGTCGGCAGGGGTCAGCTTCACCCCGATTCCTTTGATTGCAAACGTGTCGCCAATGGCGTGTCCCTTGGCGGGGAAGCCGAGGTTTTGCATGAGGGAATCGACATAAACCGTGCTGTGGAATTCGGGGCAGACGGCGGAGAGTTTTTGCAACGTCGGCACGCTGAAGTGGTCGTTGTCCGAGTGCGTCACCAAAACCCCGTCGAGATGCGGCACGCTTTCGGCGAGTATCGGTGCGTCAATCAGGAGGGGCATGTCGAAACCCTCCAGGAGCGGGTCTACCATCAGGCACGTTCCACGGCTGTTTATCAGGAAACCCGCGCTCCCGAGCCAGCGGATTTCGGTATTTTCGCACTGCACAAACGCCTCCGCGCCGAAGGGCTGCGTTTCGGGGGGCATGGCTTGCCCTTTGTCATTGTAAGCGGCCTGCGCCGGAAGTAGCAGCGGCAGGCACGACAAAACTAAGCTAATCGTAAAACGGAACATCTTCATAATCACTTTTTTCTTGCAAATTTACGCCCCCGTGCATGCCGCATTTTTATCTGCATTACGGTTTTGTCAAACAGCTTTACTGATTGTTTTCCTGCCGGCGCAGCACGTACACTTTATGCACACCCCGCCCTTGCACTGCTATTCCCGCCGCGTCGTCTTGCTTCCACCTGCGCAGTTCGAGGCTGGCAGCAGTGCGCCCGAGGCCTGTCAGTTCGGCATACATCCCCACAGTTAGGAAGGCGTTTTGTTCCAGATACTTGCGTGCGATTTCCAACCTCTCTTCGGGCGTATGCCCCGAGACGTGCAGCGAAGCGTTGGCAGACCGCCTCTCCAGCCTGCATTCCGAATTCGTTTCGCGCACCAGCCGCTTGTCCGCGCGGAAGTTCACGCCGCCTATTTCGACGCTCGCCGCGTTCCTGCGTGCGCCGCTGCCGTCGGGCGATTCGCGTTCCCTGCCTTCTTTCAGCGAAAGTGACGGCGAGAACGTCCCTATACCGTCGAGCTTCACCGCCCTTCCGCCCGCCATCATCCGCGCCAAACCCCGTGCCATACGCTCGATTATACCCTTCACTTCGGAAGGGTTGAAGGTCGTGTCTTGCGAGATGAACCGCGAAAATTCGTCCGTCCCGCACGCCTCCAGCATCACCATTTTGGGGTAAAGAAGGGTTTTGCCCGCGTTGTGCAGGTCGTTCATTTCCTGCATAATGAATTTAGCTCCCATCGTCTTTCTTTTTAAATATGCTTGTTTTTCAATATTTTCCTGCCAGGAAAAAGTTACCTTCTTCAGCAGAAAAAAGTAGATTCCTGCTTGGAAAAAATAACATACCTGCTCGTAAATTCTTTATTCGGCAGTGCTGAATATAAGTTCAACACTGCTGAATATATATTCGCCACTGCTGAATATAAGTTCGGCACTGCCGAACGAACTTTTTCTGCGCACAAAAATAACTATTTCCCATCCTATTCCAAACTTTTCCCGATGGTATAAGTAACTTTTCCCGAAGGGGAAAAAGCCGGCGGACGGGCAAAAGAAAACCCTCGCCCCTGCCGGGACGAAGGTTTTCTTGCGTTGGTTGCCTTTGGGGAAGGCTGCCGGAACTGTCAATCCGCCTGCGTGCGGATGTCGGAAAAGAAGCTTGTGTGTAGTCTGATAGCGGCAACCGAGTCGTTTTGCATGCCGGATTTTTCCACGTTGATTGCCGGATTCAGTGGCAACAATGCCTTTTCCATACGCTCTTCCTGCCCGTTGAAGAGCAATGCGTAGCCCAAAATCGCTGCAAAAAAAGATAAGATTAAACACTTCATATCACTGCCTTTTTCATTTCATCTAATGGGGAAGATGCTCGAAGGCAGTGAAATGCTGCATCTTACACTCTAAAAAAATCAAAAAAAAGATGCCCGTGCAACAAAACAAAAGGCAGCGGACCATCGCGGCCGGCTGCCCTCCAAATACTCTATTTGTAACCTTTCAAATCTCAATTATGAAAAACTTTATTTTGCAAGAAGCAGCGGACCTTCGCGGTTGGCTGCCCCTCTTGTCGTTACTTTGATAACAATAAAAAATCTAATTATGAATGAC
>CAYZTO010000001.1:13729-19967 GCA_964481365.1 uncultured Parabacteroides sp.
CTTGTCGTTACTTTGATAACAATAAAAAATCTAATTATGAATGACAAAATCATCTCGTTTCATCAGAATCTTATCCCCCGAAGTTGTCGAAATGCAACATTTCCATCGGTACTCCGAGGCTGTCCAGCATACCTTCCACGGCTTTCGACATCGGACCCGGACCGCACATGTAGTATTCTATGTCTTCCGGCTCCTCGTGGTCTTTCAGGTACGTGTTGTAAATTACCTGGTGGACGAAGCCCGGCGTGTACTTGACCCCGGCAGCGTCGGCGGCTGGGTCGGGACGGTCGAGCGCAAGGTGGAAGGAGAAATTCGGGAATTCCTTTTCCAACTGGAGGAAATCTTCAAGGTAGAAGACTTCGTTCAGGGCGCGGGCGCCGTAAAAATACGACATTTTTCGGTCGGTTGTATGCAAGGTCTTGGTCATGTGCATGATTTGCGCACGGAGCGGCGCCATGCCGGCACCACCGCCAATCCACATCATTTCGCGCTTGGAGTTGAAGATGGGGTGGAAATCCCCGTAAGGTCCGCTCATCACTACCTTGTCGCCCGGCTTGAGGGTGAAGATGTAGGACGAGGCAATACCCGGCATCACGTCCATGAAACCTACCTGTGGTTTCGGCTTGAAAGGCGGGGTTGCGATACGTACAGTAAGCATGAAGCGGTCGCCTTCCGCCGGGTAGTTTGCCATAGAGTATGCCCTGATGGTAGGTTCGTCGTTGTGGCACTTCAAACCGAAGAGCCCGAACTTCTCCCACGACGGGAGGTACTGCTCGCCAATCATGCTCTTGTCGATGTCTTTGTCGTAGTCCATCGAGAATTTCGGAATCTTGATTTGGGCATAAGACCCCGGGATGAAGTCCATGTGCTCGCCCTTGGGCAGCTGGACGATGAACTCTTTTATGAACGTAGCCACGTTCTTGTTCGAGATAACCTCGCATTCCCATTCCTTCACACCGAGGATTTCTTCCGGGACTTTTATCTGCATATCTTCTTTTACCTTCGTTTGGCAAGCCAGACGCCAGTGCTCTTTCTGTTGCTTGCGTGAGAAGAAAACTTTTTCAGTAGGCAGGATTTCGCCACCGCCTTCCATCACTTGTGCGCGGCACTGCCCGCATTTTCCTCCGCCGCCACAAGCAGAAGACAGGAAGATACCGCCCGACTGTAGCGAGCTTAGCAGGGTTCCGCCCATAGGAGTCTCAACAACTTTTTCCCCATTGACCGTCAGTTTGACATTCCCCGACGGGACTAATTTTGTTTTGGCGTACAGCAATGCACCGACCAGTATCATCGTGATGAGCAAGAATACAACGGTACCGCTGATGATTGTCAGCCCGCCAGACATTAATAAAATCATATCTCTTATAATCTTTAATGCGTTAATATTATATCTTCAAACCTGAGAAACACATGAATGCCATACCCATCAAGCTGGTGATGATGAAGGAAATGCCCAGACCTCTCAGTGGCTTGGGAATATCAGAATACGCCAATTTCTCACGGATAGCCGCCATGCCTACGATAGCCAACATCCAGCCAATGCCGGAACCCAAACCGTAAATGGTAGCGACACCCACGTTTGCAAATGCACGTTGCTGCATGAACAACGAACCTCCGAGGATGGCGCAGTTCACAGCAATCAATGGCAAGAAGATACCTAATGAAGCATACAACGAAGGAGAGAACCTCTCTACCACCATCTCAACCAACTGTGTGAAAGCGGCAATGATGGCGATGAAGATAAGCAAAGCGAGGAAGCTCAGGTTCACATCGGCGAATTCCGGTCCCAGCCACTGCAAGGCGCCTTCTTTCAAAACATAGTTCTCAAGCAGATAATTTATAGGGAGTGTGCATACCAAAATGAAGGTAACTGCAATACCTAATCCCAACGCTGTCTTTACATTTTTCGATACCGCCAAGAAAGAACACATACCAAGGTAGTATGTGAATATCATGTTATCAGAAAATATGGAGCGTATGAACGTACTTAATAATTCATCCATTTTACTATACGTTTAAAAGATTAATTTTCCTGTAGTTCCTTGTTCTTCGACCGGTGATACCATACTATCAGTGCGATAATAACCAATGCCATCGGAGGCAGAATGATAAGGCCGTTATTGACATAGCCCATTTCATAGAATGCATTCGGAATGACTTGGAAACCAAGCAATGTCCCGGAACCAAACAATTCCCGGATAAAACCAACTATAATCAGAATGATTGCATATCCCAAACCGTTGCCAATTCCATCGAGGAAAGATTCCCACGGACCGTTACCCAAGGCGAATGCCTCGAGACGCCCCATCAGGATACAGTTCGTAATAATCAGGCCTACATATACAGAGAGCTGCTTGTTCACATCGTAAGCAAATGCTTTTAGTACTTCACTTACAATCGTCACCAAAGCTGCACAAACGACCAACTGCACAATGATACGGATACGGTTAGGTATCGTATTGCGTAAAAGAGAAATTATGACATTTGCAAAAGCTACTACAACCATCACTGAGATTCCCATCACTATAGATGGTTCCAATTTGGAGGTTACTGCCAATGCAGAACAAATACCGAGCATCTGCACAACCACAGGGTTGTTGATGTTCAACGGTCCTACGAGTACTTCTTTATTCTTTTTTGATAATAATCCCATGTCCTATTAATTTTGAGAGGTTAAAAATTTGACATAACCATTTAGGCTATTATATAGCATCCTATCTACACCTTGGCTGGTAATCGTGCCACCGGAAATACCGTCTATATAATCCTGCCCCGACACGCTTTTGCCCGGCTTCACAACTGCGATAGACTTAAACTCGCCGTTTATGAAAATCTTTTTGCCTTTGAATTCGCTGCTGAAGGCGGGTGTCGCAATCTCAGCGCCAAGCCCCGGAGTTTCCCCTGAATGGCTGAAGTCGGCACCATAAACTGTGTTCTTATCATCATCTAAGGAAATATATCCCCAAAGAGCACCCCACAAACCTGTACCATTCAACGCCATGATGTATTTAGTCTGGCCATCAACTGTTGCTACAAACACCGGAAGACCCTCTTTTTCTCCTGCAAAAGCATCTGCCGCATCACCAATCTTTTCACCATTTTCGTCAATTAAAAAAGCATCTGTAATCAATTCGTTATACTTTGCCTCAGCCTCATTAGCTTTCACACTTACATTGATAGAGCGAAGTATCTGCTGGCGCTTGTCATTGTCTTCATTTGCTTTTTGAAAAGGTCTTAACGACTGGGATGTTACAGCCAAACCAACTGCTACCAATATAACCATGACCGCAGAATATATAATAGTATAAGTATTGCTATTGCGATCTATGCCTTTTTTGGCAGGGGCGACATCTCCGGCGATTTCCTCAAACTCTGAAGCAGGAGCACTGCATACCGGACAAGTATCCGGAGCCTTATCACCTTCGTGGACATAGCCACATACTTTACATCTAAATTTCTTTGTAGCCATATTCCTTTTTCTTATTTATTCAGTTTAACACGGTTCAAACGATGATTGATATTAGCCTCTACTACATAATAGTCAATCAGCGGAGCAAAAACATTCATCAACAAGATTGCAAGCATCATTCCTTCCGGATAACCGGGATTCAATACACGGATAATGATAGCCATTGCACCTACCAATAAACCATAAATATACTTACCTTTTTCAGTACGAGCTGATGTTACGGGATCTGTTGCCATAAAGACTGCACCAAAAGCAAAGCCACCTAATGCCAAATGTTCATACCAAGGCATTTGAGCTGTAGCAGTATCCGGTCCGGCAACATTAAATATTAATGCCATAAGCGCACCGCCAACAAATACGGAACACATCGTTTTCCAGCTTGCTATATTAGTAACCAAAAGGATAACTGCACCTATTGCAATGGCAATCACACTTGTTTCTCCTATGGAACCCGGGATAAATCCGCAGACCATATCCTGGAAACTCCAAGGAAAATCAACGGTTGCTGTTGTAGAAGTTTTGGCTATACCAAGCGGAGTTGCGGCGGAAAATCCATCCACCACTTGACCTGTACCCAATCCGAATGTATCTGCTGTACGTATCCAAACCTTGTCTCCGGACATTGCTGACGGATAAGCAAAGAATAGAAAAGCACGAGTTACCAATGCTACATTAAATATATTATAACCTGTACCACCAAAGACTTCTTTTGCAAATATTACGGCAAAAGCCGTTGCAACAGCAATCATCCATAACGGTGTATCAACAGGCACAATCATCGGAATCAAGATACCGGAAACCAGAAAACCCTCCTGGATTTCTTCTTTCTTCCACTGGGCAACGGCAAATTCAATGCCCAAACCTACCACATACGAAACAATAATCTTTGGCAATACAGCCAGAAAACCGAAAATAAATGTCATCCAGAAACCCGGATTTGCTCCGATGGCAAGGTCATGCTGATAACCAACATTGTACATTCCAAAAAGCAAAGCCGGCAACAAAGCGATGATAACAACGGTCATCGTACGCTTTGAATCAATGCTGTCATGAATATGTACGCCTGTCTTTGAAGTAGCATTCGGGACAAATAAGAATGATTCGAAACCCTCAAACACAGAACGGAACATCGCCAGCTTTCCACCTTCCTCAAAGTTAGGTTTAATCTTGTCGAGATAATTCCTTAACGCTTTCAATGTTTTATGATTTTAATGTTATTAATTCATTTCCTTATACAAAAGGTTCAAGCCGTTGCGGACAATTTGCTGCAATTCAATTTTCGATGTATCAACAAACTCGCAAAGTGCGAAATCCTCTGGAGCCACTTCGTAAATGCCCAGATTTTCCATTTTATCGATGTCAAATGCGATAATGGCTTTCAAAAGGTATTCCGGCATAATATTCATCGGGAATACTTTGTCGTATTCGTTAGACATAATCATTGCACGTTTTCCCCCTTTGATTCGGGCATCAAGGACATATTCTTTTCCTTTACCCGTAAGCCACGTCAGATAAGAATGGCTTACGCTATATTTACCGAATCCGGGAACAGCCCAACCGAAAAATTCATTAACATCATCACCTTCCGGAATCACTGTAACTTGGCAATCATAAGTTCCAAGATAACTGTCCATAGAAACTTTTGTGCCTGTCAGGACATTTCCACTAATCATACGAACATGACCACTATCCAATACCCTGCCAGACAATAAGCTTGCTATAGTACAGCCTGCAATGGCTTTAACATAACCGCGTTCTGTAGTTTCCGAACCTGTGATTGCTACTAAACGGGAAAAATCAGAAATACCTTTATTGAATAACCGTCCCATTAAAATAACATCGGTTGCATTGACTGTCCAAACTACCTCACCTTTGTTCACAGGCTTGATATGATTGATTTGCACGCCTACATTCCCTGCCGGATGAGGTCCTTCAAATCCGACAACTTCTACACCGTTCAACTTCGATCCAAAACCGGCTTTTACACCTACATAAACTTTACCTTGCGTCATCTTTGCCAACGCATCCAGACCTGTCTGCAAATCTGCTTCTTGTCCTTTTACGATAAAATCGAAGTTAGGAGCCAAGGGTGCAGAATTAAATGCGGTAACGAAAATATCACGCGGTGAATCCGACGGTGTAGCTACTATGTCGTATGGGCGTTGCTTGATAAACGGCCACATACCTCCGTTCAACAGAATCTCTTTTACTTGATCCGCATTCAACGACGCTACATTCTTTTTCCCGAAGTCTTCATACGCAATTTTAGCATCCGGCTTCACTACGATACTCAAGACCTTTCGTTTTTCGCCACGGTTTACTGCCGTAACCTCACCACTCACGGGTGAAACAAATTTGATTTCAGGGCGGTTCTTATCAATCATCAACACAGAACCGGCTTTGACTTTGTCTCCTACTTTAGCTACCACTTTCGGAACGATACCGCTGAAATAATCAGGAACAATGGCGTATGACGCACTCACCTTTCCTTCCAGCAATACCTCTGAAGCTTTGCCTTTCAGATTAATGTCTAAACCCTTTTTAATTTTAATCACATTTACCATGATACAACTAAAATGTTTATATGTAATTTTTCCGCAAAAGTAAATCTTTTTTTATGCTTTTCGGCAGGTTTCAGAGAAGAAATCAAGAAATATTTTACCTCTTAGAATGAGTGTGCATTTCACATTCACATAAAGGCAACCTATCCTCTTATGATTTGATCTAGCCTTGTCGTTTTTTATTCTACTTTATGTTAGTTACTATTGC
>CAYZTO010000001.1:20067-23268 GCA_964481365.1 uncultured Parabacteroides sp.
GTTACTATTGCATTCCCGCATGAACGATTTCCTCCAATATGGGTTTTATTCCGCTGGTAAAACACTCGACTGCTATAACCATCAGTATCAAACCCATTAAACGCATCATCACATTATTCCCCGTTTCTCCTATAAATTGGAACAAACGTGTCGATGTCCTCAATATCAAGTATGTTAGTATAAAAACTACGGCAATGACAGCAATAAGAACACCTTTCATCGTCAAATCTGTCGCGTCTTCCATTAAAACGATTCCATTGGCAATAGCTCCGGGACCGCAGAGCATCGGAATGGATAACGGTGTGATGGAAATGTCATCAGCATAGTTTTTCATTTCCTTGTCGTTGAGTTTCACATGAGTGTAGTGGGCTTGCAGCATGTCATATCCTATTTTGAAAATGACAAAGCCTCCAGCAATTCTAAAACCGTTTGTCGAAAGCCCGAAAAAATGGAACAAGAAACGCCCGAAAAATGTAAAAGCTACCAGAATCAGAAAGGAAACTATTGTCGCTTTCTTGACAATCTTTCGTCGCTCATCCTCCGTTAATCCCGTTGTCATCGACAGGAACACCGGCATTGTCCCAAGAGGGTTCACCAAGGTGAAAAATGATGTAAAACAAAGCAATGCAAAAGGTAATATCGATTCCATACTATCATTTTATATAATCGCAATCTGTTTTTTCTTTCAACAAATCCTAAAACGCTTCTGTCATATTCATATAAAAGGCAATCCCCTTTGTTCCCGGATCTTTTCCGAAATCAAGGCGAAAATTTTTCCCCGGCTGGATTTGGAAGCGGAGCCCCGCCCCGTAATTCAGTTTCCATTTGCTCCAATCCAACGGCGTATCGCCTATCGTTCCTGTGCCGACCCATGCGACGAATCCCAATTTCGACCAGAAATTGCCGCTTATGTATTGCTGCTGCGTGCCAAACATGTGGCGGTACTCCAATATGGCGTAAGCCATTGAATTGTCGCGGTATTGTCCTAAGTAATACCCTCGCAGGTCAAACGGTGAACCGAACGAAGGCAATTCCGTAAAAGGGATATCACCTACTCCTATCTCCGTTTTTACAACCCAGGCAAGAGTGCTGCGCGGGCGGAAGACATTTTCAAAATGGCGGTACTCAAGGTCGAAAAGCCCGTAGTTGTAATCGCCGCCCAACAGCTTCCCGTAATATCGAGCCATTGCGCTTAGCAAGAGTCCAGATGTCGGCGTGGCTATATCGTCCCGCGTATCGTATTCGAGCATCCCCCCGATTCCTACATTCATGTATTTCGATTTGAACTTATTGAAATACGGGTCTTCTGCCATCACGGGATTAATGTCTGTCGAGTTACTCATGTTGATTTCAAAAATTCCACCGGCAAACAAGTGCTTCCGCACTTCCCAAACGAAGCGGGGATAGAACTGGAAGTATGTCTTTGTGAATTTTGTGGTCGAATCGCTCCGGACGGTATTCTCAATCGTTTCATATCCTTTGCCGTAATAGTGGGACGGCTCGTGCCGGAAACCGTATTTTATGTAAATCCTGAATTTGTTTTGGTTAAAGTAGAGAGTGCCGGAACCGGCTACTATGAATGTCCCGTTCAGGGAAACATTGAATCCCGCCGGTATGAAGGACCTATGCGACAGCGAGTCCCGACTCCTAATCCTGAAGCTCGCCAATGCCGCGCCTCCAACTCCAAGCGAGGCTTCCGGGGTATAAGACGGACCTCCGAGAATCGACCACCACACCCTTTTCTTTGCCCGGATGGAGTCTTTATTCTGCTTTTTGTAATATCGTTGCAATTGCCTTTCGTTTAACCATATTCCCTCAATCAGTTTGCCTCCTTCGCCGGCTATTGTATCGGACGGAACCGACACTCGTACCGTATCTGTCGGGGATGATTGTTCCTGAACAGGTTCCTGAGCTGCCAAATCAAATGGGAACAACAGTAATGCCAATAGAAACATACAGTATGGCAATCGCCTCAGCATTAGTTTATCATTTAAATTTCAGGCGGTAAAATTACAAAATAAACATAACCTCAGATTATCAGAGCTTCCTTTTTCTCGTTTTTTAATACAACCCCAGAGCCTTGCGCAACGCCGTCCGCGCCATGAAAGTCTGCACCAGTCCCCTGACTGCCAAGTAACTGATGAAAGCCATCCACAAAGCATGGTTGCCCAGACCTTCGCGGAACCCGTAATAAAGCCCGAAAAATGCCGCTGCCGCCAGAGCCATAGCGTAAAGCATGTAGCGCGATGCCGTTGCCCCGATAAAAATCCCGTCCCAGAGGAAAGCCGCAAATCCTGCCACCGGAATCACAACTGCCCAGCTAAAATAAGTTCCGGCGGCATGTATAACGGAACTGTCGTCTGTCAGGATACCTAAGAATGCCTCGCCCCCCAAGGCATAAAGCAGCGTGAATGCCCCCGCCAGTCCGATGCCCCAAACGAAAAGGGACTTTATCATCCGGCGGAGCATGGCAGCGTTACCGGCTCCGACGTAAAGACCTGCCAATGCCTCACCAGCGTAGGCAAATCCGTCCATCACATACGAGAAGAGGGTGAACAGCTGCATCAACAAGGTATTGACAGCCAAGACGACATCCCCATGCGCCGCTCCCGTGGACGTGAAAAATACCGATACAGCCACAAGGCACAGTGTCCGGAAGAAAATATCCCTGTTCAGGGCTAAAAACTGCTTCATCGCGGCCTTCCGGAAGCATCCTTCCCGGCGAAAATACTTGCCCAAGCGCCCGTAGTATGCAAACCACAGGATGATTGCCATCGCCAGACCGCCGTATTGTGCGATGAGGGTACCAAGGGCAACGCCGTCCACCGTCATTCCCATGCCGAACACGAAAATCAGGCTTGCGGCGATGTTCACCACGTTCTGGGTAACGGCAATATACATGGGGAAGCGGGAATTTTGCATCCCGATGAACCACCCCGAAAATACGTAAAGCCCAAGCACCGCCGGTGCCCCCCACACGCAGATGTGGAAGTACGTCGCAGCCATCCCTGCGACCTCAGGCGTGGCATTTATGAAGCGGAAAGCCGTAATCCGCAGCGGATTCTGCAAGGCAACCAACACGAGCGATATGCCTAATGCCACCGCCGAAGCCCGCACAAGCTGCCGCACCACCTCCGGGAGGTCACGCCTGCCCAACGCCTGCGAAGTCAGCCCGCTTGTCCCCATCCGCAGGAATCCGAA
>CAYZTO010000001.1:23368-76350 GCA_964481365.1 uncultured Parabacteroides sp.
GCCGAAACTATCCCCCCGGCATAGCCCGCGCCCTCACCGCAGGGGTAAAGTCCTTCGATTTCGAGATGGCACAGGCTCTCCGGGTCCCGTGGGATGCGTACGGGCGAAGACGTGCGGGTTTCCACGCCTATCATCAATGCCTCGTTGGTGAGGAATCCGCGAGAATTTTGCCCGAACACCTTGAATCCCTCCCGCAGCCTGCCTATGATGAACTCCGGCATCCATCGGTGCAGGGCAGACGGGGTAACGCCGGGCGTGTAGGAAGTCGGGGGGAGGTCAGACGAAACGCGCCCGCGCACGAAATCCTCCATGCGCTGCGCCGGGGCAACCTGCGTCCTTCCGCCATGCTCCCATGCCATCCGCTCCAGATGTTCCTGCAGGTAGAGCAACCCCAAGACGGAATCGGGGGGATTGCCCAAGTCCTTTGCCGGTACGATTAGCCCGCAATCCTCGGGGCGGATTTCCACTACCATCGCCGCGTTTGCCCACCGGGAACTGCGCGTGGAGGGCGACATCCCGTTTACGACCACCTGCCCGCTTCCGCTTGCCGAGGGAACCACGAATCCGCCGGGACACATGCAAAACGAGTAAACGCCCCGCCCCGCCACCTGCGTCACGAAACTGTATTCCGCTGCCGGGAGGTACCTGCCCCGCCCCGCCGGGTTGTGGTATTGTATCTTGTCTATCAGGCTCTGCGGATGCTCAAGCCTCACGCCCATCGCCATGCCCTTGCGCTCAAGCGCGATGTTGTTTTTGCATAAATAACGGTAAACGTCGCGTGCCGAGTGACCGGTGGCGAGGATGACAGGTCCCGCGACTTCCATCCCCGATGCCGTATAGACCCCGGCAGCTTTGCCGCCGCCCAGCAGCAGCCCGTCCACCCGCTCGCCGAACCTCACCTCGCCCCCGCACGACTCAATCCGGCGGCGGATATTCTCTATTACCTTCGGCAGTTTGTCTGTCCCGATGTGCGGATGCGCGTCGATGAGTATCGACGTGCTTGCCCCGTGCTGGCAAAGTACGCGGAGGACCTTCTCCACAGAGCCGCGCTTCTTGCTTCGCGTGAATAACTTCCCATCCGAGAAAGCCCCTGCCCCGCCTTCCCCGAAGCAATAGTTCGACTCGCCGTCCACGCGGTGTTCACGGCTGATGAGGGCGATGTCCCGCCTGCGCTCGTGCACGTTTTTCCCCCTTTCGAGGACGACGGGGCGTATGCCAAGCTCAATCAACCTCAGGGCGGCGAACAGCCCGGCAGGTCCGGCTCCGACCACCACCGCTTGCGGGCGCGACGAAACGTCGGGGTATTCCACAGGTTCGAATGCCTCGTCGTCCGGGTCTTCATTTATAAAAATCCTTACCTTGAGGTTGATAAGCACATGGCGGCGGCGTGCGTCTATCGATTTGCGGAGGATACGGACGGCGCGTATCGCCTTGGCGGGTTCGCCTGTCTCGCGCGAGACAGCTTCTTTTATCGCTTGCGTGTCGGCTGCCACTTCGGGCTGCACGCGGAGGGTAATTTCTTTAATCATGACGGCTTACCATTTATAAAGTTCGCGGAAATTCGACTGGCGGTTACGCTTCCGGTATTCAGAAGGGGGCATCCCCGTCGTGCGGATATAAAACTGCGTGAAGGAATTTGTCTTTTTGAACCCGCAGCGCTTCGCGATTTCGGCATGCGGGAGGTCTGTCGATGCCAGCAGCTCATTGGCGAGGCATATTTTGTACCGGTTCAGGAAGATGCGCGTGAGCATCCCGGTGCGGAACTTGAAAATCGCGTTCAGGTCGTCTATCGTGATGCCAAGTTCGCCCGCCAACGTTTTCACGGATGGTACATCCTGCGTGGCTAGGCGTTCCGACACGCAGTCGAGCACCGCATCCCCCACTTTCGTCGGCTCGACGGGTATCTCTTCCCTGCGCGTCCAACCTTCGTTGCCCTCTACGAGCCTCGCCTTCAGCCGCGTGGTGTAAAGCGACTCCGGCGTTATTTTGCCTAACTTCTTTTCCATCCTGTTTTTGTATTTTTTTGCCCTGCAAAGGTAATGCTTTTAATATAAATAAATAATGCTTTTTCGTGACAACGCAGTGGTGCAGCGTCATAAAAGAAAGCATTTCCGTGACAACGCGGGAGATAGGTGTCACGAAATTTCATTTTCCTGTCCGGAAGAAGACCCTCTTCTTGCCGGAAGGATGCCCGGGAAGCCTGCCTGCCCCCCGCTACCCGAACAACTGGCGGAAAGCTTCTTCCACCTTGCGCACCTTCACTATTCGGATGCGGCATTTCGACGTGTCGAAGCCTTTCAGGTTGTTGTTCGGGACAAGGATACGTGTGAATCCGAGCTTCTCCGCCTCTGAAATGCGCTGCTCGATTCGGTTTACGGGGCGGATTTCACCGCTCAGCCCTACTTCGCCCGCCATGCAGGTGCCCGGCTCGATGGTGATGTCCAAACTCGACGAGAGGATTGCCGCAAGGACGGCAAGGTCGATGGCGGGGTCGTTCACGCGCAGCCCCCCGGCGATGTTCAGGAACACGTCTTTCTGGACGAGCTTGAACCCGGCACGTTTTTCGAGCACGGCAAGGAGCATGTTCATCCGCCGGAGGTCGAAACCGGTCGCGCTACGTTGGGGCACGCCGTACACGGCACTGCTCACAAGCCCTTGCGTTTCAATCAGGAACGGACGCACCCCTTCTATGGCTGCGGCAATGGCAACGCCGCTCAGCCCCTCGTGGTTTTGTGTCAAAAGAAGTTCGGACGGGTTGCTCACCTCGCGGAGCCCCTCCCTGCGCATTTCGTAGATGCCAAGCTCCGAAGTGCTTCCGAAGCGGTTCTTTATGCTGCGGAGGATACGGTACATATAATGTTGATCGCCTTCGAACTGGAGGACTGTATCGACGATGTGTTCGAGGACTTTCGGCCCCGCGATGCTCCCCTCCTTGTTGATATGGCCTATGAGCAGCACGGGTGTGCCGTTCTCCTTGGCAAAACGGAGTATGGCTGAGCTGCATTCCCTCACCTGCGAAACACTTCCGGGCGAAGATTCCACCAAGTCGGTGTAAATCGTCTGTATCGAGTCCACAACCACCAAGTCGGGGCTAATAGTCCGGGCATGCTCGAATATTCTTTCGAGGTTTGTCTCGCACAGGATGTAAAGCGCGTCCGATGCTGCCATGCCGAGGCGGTCGGCGCGGAGTTTCAGCTGCTTGTTGCTTTCCTCGCCCGACACATAGAGGATGCGCAAGCCCCCGAGCTTCAAGACGGTCTGCAGCACGAGGGTGGATTTGCCAATCCCTGGTTCACCGCCAATAAGCACGAGGGAACCTCGCACCAATCCCCCTCCGAGGACGCGGTTCAGCTCGCCGTCGCGGAGGTCGATACGTTCCTCTTCCTCGGCAGCGATGTCGCGCAAACGGACAGGACGAGCCTTTTCCCCTGGAACGGGAAGACCCGCCGTTGCGCGAGACTTCGCCGGCGGGTCTTTCGAAACTATTTCTTCTACGTAAGTATTCCATTCCCCGCAATTCGGACATTTGCCGAGCCATTTCGGGGAGTCTGCCCCGCAGTTGGAGCATACGTAAACTGTTTTTGCTTTAGCCATAATTATCAGGAAAGTATTATTCGTACCAGACGGGTCCGGGCTGTGGTCCCATCTCCAATTCGACTGTTGCTCCGCTCATAATTAGGTCGTGGGTGAGGTAACTTTTCTTGTAAGGCTCCCCGTTCACCTTGACGGATTGTATGTAGATGTTCTCCCTGCTGACGCCCGGGGCATCGACAATGAATATTTTGCCGTTTGGCAGCTCCAGCTCGATGTACGGGAACATCGGCGTGCCGATTTCATATTGCCCGCTCACCGGATTGACGGGATAGAACCCCATCGCGCTGAAAACATACCATGCAGACATCTGCCCGCAGTCTTCGTTACCGCAAAGACCTCCCGGCTCTTTGGTGTACAACTCGTGCATTACCTTGGCGGCATACTGCTGCGTCTTCCACGGCTGCTTTACTTTGTTGAAGAGGTATATCACGTGGTGGCTCGGCTCGTTGCCGTGTGCGTATTGCCCTATCATGCCGGTGCTGAAGATAGGCAACTCCTCGCCGGAGTCCGGCGTATAGGTGAACATGCTGTCGAGACGTTGGGCGAAACGCTCCTCCCCGCCAACAAGACGGATTAAACCGTCTATGTCATGCTGCACCGACCAGAAATATTGCCAGCCGTTGCTTTCACAGATGTCCTCGGTATATTCTTCAGCCTTGAAATCTTTGGCGAAGTTGCCCTTCTCGTCGCGCGGCTGCATAAACGATGTGGCTGGATTGAAAACGTTGCGATAATTCCCCGAACGCGAGTAGAATTCCTTCGCAATCTCGGCTTTTCCCATCTTCTCTGCCATGAGGGCGATGCAATAGTCGTCGAAAGCATATTCCAATGTTTTGGAGAGCGACCAGTTCTTCCAAAGTTTGGGGTCGCTATATGCCGGGACATACCCCAGCGACTTATACTCGCCTATTCCGTTATAATCGTCCCTCTCAGCCGATGCTACGCAAGCCTCCAAAGCCAACTCTGCATCGAAATCCCCGATGCCTTTAAGGTAAGCATCCACGATTACCGGGACAGCGTGATAACCAATCATCATGTTCGTTTCCCAGCCATAGAGATTCCAAAGAGGCAAAGCCCCGCTCTCTTTGTAGAAAGCAAGGAAGCACTTAATCATGTCGTTGGTACGTTCGGGCTGTATGTACGTGAACAACGGATGGGACGCGCGGAATGTGTCCCACAAGGAGAAGGTAGAATAATTGGTCCAGCCCGCTGTCTTGTGAATCTTCCGGTCGGCTCCCATGTAAGAACCATCCACGTCGCTATAAATTGTCGGGGCAAGCATGGTATGATACAATGCGGTGTAGAATACCGCCATGTCATCGGCAGAGCCGCCTTCTACCTTTATCTTGCCAAGCTGGGCATTCCAGTTGGAAACCGCTTGGGCGTAGTAGAAATCGAAGTCATCTTTCGGCGCTTCCGTTTGGAGATTGATGGCAGCCCCCTCCATGCTGACTCCGGACAATGCCGTGGTAACGAGGATTTGCTCATCTTTCTCTGTGTTGAAGTCGAAGCGGGCGATATAGGCTGTTCCAATCATGCCTTTTTCTTTTGTTGTAATGTCAGTCTTGTCGATTGTATAGTCGTCGAATGGCTTGGAGAAACGGGTTTGGAAATAAACGTGCTGCTCAGGCGACCATCCTTGGGAAATGCGGTAACCGCGAATGGTGCATGAATCGACTACCTCGATATACGAATCAAGCGTGAAATCCCAATTCATCGCTTTCTTCAGATTCAAGATAACCGAAGACTCTGCCTTGGGGAACGTGTAACGCTGGATACCGCAATGCTCGGTTGCTGTCAATTCTACATTTATATTATAGTCTTTCAGAAGAACGCGATAGTAACCTGCGGAGGCATATTCATCGTTGTGCGAAAAAGAAGAATAGATTCCCAATGGCGGTTCAGCTTCTTTATACGGGCGGGTTACCGGCATGAACATAATATCGTAAAGGTCGCCTGCCCCGGTTCCGGACAAATGTGTATGGCTGAATCCGGCAATCGTGCTATCAGGATAATAATAGCCGGAAATGCGATTCCAACCCGGAAGCCCATTATCCGGACTCAGCTGGACAGCCCCGAATGGAACTTGTGCGCCGGGATAAGTATTCCCGGTAAAGTCTGTCCCGATTAACGGATTGACATATTGAGCGAACTCTGAAGAAACTTTTATTTCCTGCTTAGGCGAACATGCTGCCAAGATTAACAAAGAAGCAGTTGCAATTAAATTGTGTTTCATGTTTATATTATTTTTTTTGTTGCGGGCAAAAGTACGAAAATTCATAATCTCACCAACAAATCATTTGCCAAAACAATAAGGAGCACGACAACGATAATGGCATAAGATATGATATGCTTCTGCTTGACAGAATATAATTCCGCAGGTTTATCCACAAACGGCTTTACCCTTTCCTTTAACCATAAGGTACGGACCTTTGCATAAATGATGTAAACTACATATCCAAAGAAAAGACCCGACAATGCCCCGGGAATAATGTCGGAAATGAAATGCACTCCCAAATAAATCCGACTGTACGCCGTGAGAAGTGCCCATAAAAAAACTGTTACTCCAAATAATTTATCACGGAACAGTAATGCCATAAACATGGCAAAGCCAAAAGCATTGGCTGCATGACTCGATATAAAACCGTACAATCCTCCTTTATAATCGAAGACCGTTTTCACCACATTCTGGAAATCCGGATGATGCGTGGGACGAAAACGTTGAAAATAATCCTTGCAAAATCCTGACGCAAATTGGTCGCACAATGTTACTACTAAGGCAATAGCCAAAAGTATCAGCAAATTCTCTCTCCAATCTTTCTTATAGACCAAAACAACGATAATAAAAACAGCTAACGGCAACCACACAACCTTTCCTGTATAAATCCAAAAGAAATTATCCCAGAAAGGAGTATGGTTGCCGTTAAGAGCAAGGAACACCTCACGTTCGTAAGACAACAAACGTTCCAGCATCAGCTAAATTTTTACAATATCTTTGGTCGGCATCCAACCTTCGTTGCCATCTTCGAGCGAGATTTCGCTCCATTCCCCCAATGTGCTTTGAATTGTAACTTTCGTGCCTTCGTGAATGATAAACAGGTCTGTCCCACTATTGTCTGGAGAACTTTTAACTGTCACTGTAGGTGAAAAGACAATAGCTTCAGAGCGTTCAGTTAATTCATTAGCTTGATTCGAAGCGAAAATATTTGTTACAACCACAATAACTATTAGCAATACGGCAAAATAGAAACCAATTTGTTTGAATTTCCGCTTCCGGGAGAAAAAGAATACACTTAAACAAACAAGACATAGCAAAAAACAGGCAATTCCGATTTTTCCCCACCGGTCGGCCGATGCTAAATCCTGCAATGAATGAAACCATTCCACAAGGAAAAATTCTCCTATAGGCTCAATATTATCCACAGAACGCTGCCGAGCCATTTGCAAGTTGAAACGTACATCCCTATCCCCTGGAGACAAAAGCAAAGCCCGTTCATAATTCAGAATAGCCGGAGCAATCTGTCCGTCTTTATAATAAGCATTCCCTAAATTGTAATAAACTGCTGCTGACTCTCCATTATTCTCCAACAAGTCCTCATACAAATCAATAGCAGTTTTATAGTCTCCTTTCGTATAAGCAACTTCCGCTTCTTTAATAGCGGTATCTTGCGCCATCAATGGAAAAGCAAGGCACATGAATAGAGAAAATATCCAATGTTTCATATCTTTAGCCAATTTGTTCATTCTTCACTTCTTTATGGTATTTTCCATTTTCCCGATTGCATCAACAGTCAAAGTATATAGCTTATCCATTGCATCGGATGCCTGAGATGGTGCATAACGCGCAAATTCACATGTATTCAAGATGTCCATAAACTCTTTCATCAATATTTCATCAACACCATATTTCGTGAGTTCCGCTTCTACATTATCTTTCGTGAGTTCCGCCTGTGGAATATTAAGCTTGTCACTCAGATAACCCCACAACGCCCTGAGAACTTCGTCATAAAATTCCTCTTTCTTGTTTTCTTTCATCAATTTACCAGCATTCTTCAGACGTTTCACAGCGATTTTATTTGCTTTTTTGGTACGAACGCGTGCCACATCTGCATTCTCTTTTATTTGCTTACGGTACAATACGGAAAATATTATGAACAAGAGAAGTGGCACTAAATACCACAAAATATAAGATAAGGAACCCACAAACAAATCTTTGCCTTTAGGAGAGAAATGGAAACCATCCGTTTTCAAATAACGAATATCCTTGCCCAAGAATTTGACATTCTCTTTATTAGTTGAAAAATTGGCAACAACAGGAGCATCACCTTCATTTCCTTCACCTTTTTCAACATGAAGCTGGTAAGGCTCAGATTTTATTGTTCTATAAGAATTTGTTTTCACATCGAAATAAGAAAACTCTATTGCAGGTATCTCAAAGTCGCCCGCATAGCGGGGAATAGCCATATATTCTATGGTCTTCGTACCACTTACACCGGACGTAGTAGTCTTGCTGCTAATATCAACCTTAGGATCATATATTTCAAAATCATTCGGAAATTGAACCTCCGGATTCTTTACTAACTTCAGATTACCACTCCCACTTATTGTAACTTTTACCGTAACAGCTTCATTTGTCTTCAGATTATTTGTGCTAATATTTGAAGACATAGAGAATGTTCCCACAGCCCCCGAAAATGAGGCTGGTTTACCAGAAGGCAGTGGCTTTACATTAATTGTTACAGGAGATGTTGTCAATTTCTTATTCACTTCTTGGTAAGCGTCGAAGAAATCATCGAATATGCTACGTATTTTTCGTTGAGTTGCAACTGGTATTACTGCATCTACTTCACCACCGTCTATTTTTATCTCACCTGATCGTTGCGGATACAAAACAGTCTGCTTTAGCGTTACAGTAAAATAGTTTCTCCCATTATAATTATCCTTTTCCCATTGCTTTTGTTCCGGCAAATCAACCTCCTGCGCCAAAAATCCAGCAAAATCAGGAAACTTAGCCCTACTCAAATTACACGGACGGGCTGCGTAAAGTTTAAATGTAACCAATAAACCTTCTTGCTCATAAACATCCCTGTCGGAGACTATCATACGGATAAAAAAGTCATCCTTTCCAATAGATGTTGCATTATCTTCCCCATCAGAGGTATTAGACTTTGCTGTTTTATCTTCAGGAAGAACCCTAATAGTTAATTCATTAGAAGTGTAGTTCGCTCCATTTACTTTTACTGTTGCAGGTGCTATTTGAAACGTGCCTTCTTTCTTGGGCATCAATATATAAGTAAAACTAACAGTAGTTTCACTGGTACTTTCACCATTAACCCAACTACTGCTATGGGATACGGATTGAGAAGGTCCCATCAAAACATCAAAATCAGGCATAGACTGCACCCGTAAGTCCTTTGCTTCAGCATTCACAGTGTAAGTGAGACGGAATTGCTCACCCATAGCCACAGTCGAAGGTGCAGATGCTTTGAATGTGATATCGTTCGCTGCTTGCATCCATCCAACCGAAAGCAAAAGGACGAAGTAGAAAACCAATTTTCTCATCTATCTATTTATATGTTTTATTGTCTTTATTCTACAAAACTTTTTACTTTACTTTTCTTCCAAGAGAAATCACCATTGTTTATCTGTCTTACGACGTTGTTGCTGTTGCATTTGTGCCTTCTTCACTTTTTCTTGGGTATCTTTTTCATCTTGCAAGAAAGCATCCAAAATCTGTTGAGCATTATCTTGACTCATCTGCTCATCGGGTTGTTGTTGCTCCTGTGTTTTATCCTGGTTCTGATTTTGTTGCTGTTGTTCTTGCTGCTGCTGATTTTGTTGATTCTGATTCTCATCGTTCTTATCTTGGTTCTCTTGGTTCTGTTGATCCTGATTTTGCTCTTGCTGTTGTTGGTCATTCAACAATTTTTGAGCCAACGCTAAATTATAGCGGGTTTCATTATCATGCGGGTTCAGACGCAGAGACTGCTTATACGCTTCCACGCTTTTAGCATATTCTTTTCCATTCATAAAAATGTTTCCGACATTGTGATATACTTGGGACAATCTTGCTGTGCCTTCAGGTGTCTCTTTCATGCGTTCACCTTGCCCTATTAAAAGTTGGTATTGCTCTGCCGCCTCTGGGAATTTCTGCTGTTTATAAAGCGTATTTCCCAAATTATATGTCCCTTCAATAGAGTTTGCATTTACTTCCAATGCCTTACGGTATTCAATTTCGGATTCCGTATATTTTTCAGATTGATACAAATCATTCCCGGCACGCACATGCTCTCTTTCCGCTTTTTGGGCAAACAACATATTACATACTATCAAAAAAGCTACAACGCAGACTGTTTTCTGTATATGTCTCATCATTTTTTCCATCTTTATGAGAATAATTTTATCTTCTTGAAAACACGATTCTTTCTATCAAGAGTGAAGAAATCTATAAGCAAAAGGAATAGCGCAATCCAAGCAAAAAACTGGAATTGTTCATCATATTCGGAATAAACCTTACTCTCAAGTTCCGACTTATTCATCCTTTCTATTTCTGTTTGCAAAGATTTCAAGGCTGCATTCGTGTTGTCTGCATGTACGTACATACCACCTCCTGCCGCCGCAATCTCCTGGCACATCTGTTCATTCATTTTTGTAATAACCACATTCCCGGAATTATCTTTCAGGAAATTATTCTTCTCGCCTATCGGAATTGGAGACCCTTTCGGATCACCCATACCTACGATATAAACATGGATTCCTTTCCCGGCAGCCGCTTTCGCAGCTCCGACAGCATCATCTTCATGATTCTCGCCATCTGTTATCAATATAATAGCCTTATCGGATGTTTCATCCGGAGTAAAAGAACGGGTTGCCAAATTGATGGCTGAACCAATAGCGGTACCTTGCGAAGAAACCATAGATGGATTTATCGACGAAAGAAACATCTTTGCAGAAATATAATCAGAAGTGATAGGCAATTGCGTAAAAGCATCACCTGCGAAAACTATCAATCCTACTTTGTCATTGGTAAAACCATCCGTCAATCTTGACAGCATTTGCTTGGCTTTTTCCAAACGATTAGGTGAAACATCCTCTGCCAACATCGAGTTAGAAACATCAAGACAGACCATAATTTCTACTCCTTGGCGTTTAACTGTTTCTAATTTCGAGCCGAATTGTGGACCGCAAATTACAACAATCAACATCGCTATTGCACCGAACATCAATCCGAATTTCAAATGATGCCGTTTAGATGAAGCATCAGGCATCAACTCTGAAAGCAAGGATGGATTCCCATACCGGTTTATTGCCTTCCTTCTCCATTTTCTCGCATAAATATAAAATATGAATAATGCAGGAAGGCATAAAAACATATATAAATATTCTGGATGTGCAAAACGAAACATACTCCTTACTTTATATTATGGGATACTTTTCAAAATGGTATTTCTCAATAAAAATTCCACCAACAAGAAAACAAATACAAGAAGTGCCAAGTTTTTATATTCCTCCTGTTTCTTGCTAAACTCCTGCACGCTTATCTTTGTTTTTTCCATCTGGTCTATTTCTGAATATATTTCCTTTAAGCTCGTATTATCTACTGCCCGGAAATATTGTCCTCCTGTTGTAGCTGCTATTTGTTTCAACGAAGGTTCATCTATTTCAACGGGAATATTCTGGTATTGGATTCCAAATGCTGTCTGAATTGGATAAGGAGCTTGACCCATCGTCCCTACACCAATCGTATATACACGGACTCCAAAACTTTTTGCTATTTCAGCTGCCGTAACCGGGGCTATTTCACCGGTATTATTCACGCCATCTGTCAGAAGTATTATTACTTTAGACTTTGCTTGACTGTCTTTGATACGACTCACAGCATTAGCCAAACCTAATCCGATAGCAGTACCATCCATGATAATTCCCGGTTGTATATCCTTAAAAAGATTCAGCAACACTGCATGGTCTATTGTCAAGGGGCATTGCGTGAAACTTTCGGCAGAAAAGACAACCAAACCTATGTTATCGTTCGGACGGCCGTTTATAAAAGACGATGCAACATCCTTGGATGCCTCTAAACGGTTAGGCTTTAAATCTTCTGCCAGCATACTGGATGATATATCCATTGCAAGCATTATGTCTATACCTTCTGTAGATGAATTTTGCCAACTGTTTGTCGATTGAGGACGTGCCAAAACAACAATCAACAAGGCAATAGCCACTACTCTCATCACAAAAGGGACATGGCGCAAGTAAACCTTCCACGATTTTGCTTCAGGCAATTCAAAAGCTTCCGAAGAAGAAATTTGCAAACTTGCCTGACTTTTACTCAATTTATAGACATACCACCCTATCATAGGGATAAGTAAAAGCAATAAATACAAATATGTCGGATTTGCAAATACCATCTTTTATTCTTTCTTTATTTTAGGCTCATTCATGTTATCTGTTTGTTGAACAGCTTCGTTTTCATCTGTTTTTTTATCCTGAACCGGAATCTCTACCGGCTTGGTTTGGTTTACAAAGAAATAAGCATTCATCAAACTTAAATTGTTTTCATCCGGGAGTGGGCGGAACTTTGCAAATTTGACAAAATCAGCCAATTTAAGTATTTGTTCCAGCCTGTCATAAGCCGGAGCTATATCTTCGATTGGACGCACGGCATCCAAAATCTCTGCAGATGTTTTTTCCATCGCGCTTACACCAAACCGGCCTCCCAGATATTTGCGCAAAGTATCAGTTATGGACGTATAGTACTCTTTATCTTTACCTTGTTGCCAGAGTTTTGCCAGCTTTATTTCGTCCAATTCTTTTATAGCCTGTTCATATGGCGGCAATTCAACTTTCTCTTCGTGGGCAAAAGGAAGCAATGACTTGCGCTTCACTATCCGCCTGTAAACATAATAAGCAACTGCCATCAATAGAAATACGACCAAAATTCCAATCAGCCAAGGATAATAATCCGCCAATACAAATGGAGGTTTCCATACGCCTTTTATATCCGCAAACACATCCGGATTATCAACATCGACTGGTATGGTCGAAACTTTTAAAGCAACCTGATTTGAAAGGATTGTATCTCTACCGTCAATCACCTGGATAGGTGGTAACAAGTAAAGACATGAATCGAAAGACGTTATTAAAACATCTTGCCTTATCAGCATACGGTTATTCTCTATCATTGACGTGTCTTGCTTTGAATAAGAAAGCACTTCCACGCCCCGCATCAATGTATCTTGTGGCAGCAGTAGCTGGACTTTCTTGTCTTTGTCTGTTGTCAGCACAAGATGCAGCTTCGTCTGCTCCCCAATCAGTATTGCCGCCGAATCAATCGACACGTCAATAAGGGTTTGCTGTGCTTTCACTTGCACACCCAACGAGCAACAGGCAATAATAAAAATAGAGAATAATATATCCCTTACATTATTCATGCTAATTCCGTTTATCAAATAAAGTCATCAAAGCTTTCACATAATCATCTTCCGTTCGGATAGAAACAGAATCGACTTGGCACTTATTGAATGTATCATCCATCTCTGATTGACGTTTTATCCACCAATTACGATATGCTTCGCGCACACGCATCGATGAACTATCCACCCATCGCTCATATCCTGTTTCTGCATCTTTTACCTTCATCAAGCCAACCGGAGGAAGTTCCGTTTCACGCTGGTCGTAAACTTGGATAGCGACCATATCATGCTTCCGGTTCGCAATAGTCAGGGCATCTTTGAATCCTCCCTTATTGATAAAGTCCGATATTAGAAATGCCGTGCAGCGTTTTTTGATGGCATTGGTCATATATTTCAAAACCATTGCAATATCAGTCCGTTTATCTTCAGGATTAAAATCTATCAATTCCCGGATTATATACAATATATGTTTTCTTCCTTTCTGAGGCGGTATGAATTTCTCCACCTTATCAGAAAAGAAAATGACACCGATTTTGTCGTTGTTCTGAATTGCCGAAAATGCCAATGTCGCTGCTATCTCGGTGATGATTTCTTTCTTCATCACGTTGGCAGTACCAAAATCACGGCTGCCAGATACGTCGATGAGCAACATCACTGTGAGTTCACGCTCTTCTTCAAACACTTTTACATAGGGGCGAACGTAGCGAGCCGTGACATTCCAGTCTATGTCCCGTATATCATCACCATACTGGTATTCACGGACTTCACTGAATGCCATTCCTCTTCCTTTGAAAGCCGAATGGTATTGCCCTGCAAAAATATTGCGGGATAACCCACGGGTTTTTATTTCTATCCGGCGTACTTTCTTTAATAGTTCGCTCGCTTCCATTTGCTTAAGGAACTTCTACTTTATTCAATATTTCGCTGATTACCTCTTCCGTAGTCAGGTTATTGGCTTCAGCCTCGTAACTTAACCCGATGCGGTGCCGCAGGACATCGTGGCAGACTGCCCTTATGTCTTCCGGTATTACGAAACCTCTCCTTTTTATGAAAGCATAAGCCCTTGCAGCCAACGCCAAGTTAATTGACGCGCGGGGAGAGCATCCGAACGAAATCATGTTAGCCAAATTAGGCAATCCATGCTCCTGCGGGAAACGGGTGGAGAAAACTATGTCCACAATATAGCGTTCTATCTTCTCGTCGAGATAAACCTCGCGTACAATTTTCCGTGCTTCCAGAATGTCTTCTTTTGTGAGGATTGGTTTTATGTCGGCTTTCTCGCCCGAAATATTTTGCCGGATTATCAACTTCTCCTCTTCCTTCTTCGGGTAAGAAATTATGACTTTCAACATGAAACGGTCCACCTGAGCCTCAGGAAGCGGGTAGGTTCCCTCCTGCTCTATCGGGTTTTGGGTTGCCATCACGAGGAAAGGCTGCGGCAATTTGTAAGTACTCTCGCTTATCGTCACCTGACGCTCTTGCATGGCTTCCAGCAAGGCACTTTGAACCTTTGCGGGGGCACGGTTTATTTCATCTGCCAATACAAAATTAGCGAAGATTGGTCCTTGTTTCACCTGGAACTCTTCGCTCTTCTGGCTATATATCATCGTACCGATAACGTCGGCAGGTAACAAATCCGGCGTGAACTGGATACGGCTGTATTTCGCATCTATCAAAGATGCCAATGTTTTTATTGCCAACGTTTTTGCCAAACCCGGCACACCTTCCAGCAGGATATGCCCGTCTGAAAGCAAACCTATCAGTAATGATTCCACCAAATGCTTCTGACCCACAATTACCTTGTCCATACCCATCGTAAGCATGGTCACGAATGAGCTTTTGCTTTCAATACGTTCGTTCAATTCTCGAATATCTATAGTCTGACTCATAGCAATTTATGTTTTTGTCTCACTTGTTTTTTCTTTTCGCGCAAAATTAGATATGTTAAATCCTTCTCTTTTTACTTTCGCAGTTAAATAAACATAACTCCCGCAGACCTTTCCTTTATCTTATCCTAAAATGATGGCTACTCCCAATCTTTTTGCATTTGCCTGCATTTGGAAAAACGGCGGGCGACCAAAACCAGCGGTTTCCAGCAAAGGGAATGGTGCTTATAAAGATATTTTTAAGGTTTTATGGGCGGAAATGACCATTCATCGCGATGAATCACAGTTTTCACGGATGCGGGAAGTCATCCATCGCAATGGATGACAGCTTTCATGGGCGCGAGTGTTAATTAATGCGCATTTATGGTGTTTTCTGTTGCGAAAATAGTCATTCATCGTGATGGATGAGTGTTTTCAGGGCTGCAAGTACTAATAAATGCGCATTGATGATATTTTTCAGTCATGAAAGTTTTCATCTATCGGAATGAATGAGTGTTTTCAGCCGTGGGAACTGTCTCCCATCGCAATGGATGGCTTTTTGCGGAAATGAAAACACACGCCTTTTGTGATATATGGATATTTGCGGTCGTGAAAATTGTCATTTTTCCAGCTTTCCATATAGTTCAAATGGCAAAGACCCTGTTATTTTCACATTGTAGAACTCTCCCGTCTTTGGGATTACTGATTCTTTCCCGATGAGGACTTCCGGGTCTACTTCAGGCGAATCGAATTCCGTCCGCCCAACGTAAAAATCATTCTCTTCCCTATCAACCATTACCTTGAAAGTCTTGCCGACTTTCGCGTCGTTTATTTCGGCAGAAATTTTTTCCTGTACGCGCATCAAATATTCCAAGCGTTCCGATTTTACATCGTCCGGGATGTTGTCTTCATAATTAATATAGGAATACGTCCCGCTTTCGTGGCTGTATGCAAACGCCCCCATCCGCTCGAACCTTGCTTTGCGGACGAAAGCTACCAATTCTTCAAAATCCTCATCATTTTCACCCGGATGGCCTACCATCAATGTGGTGCGGAGATGGATTCCCGGCACTTCACTGCGTATCTTTTCGAGCAACCCGTAAGTCTGCTCCTTCGTTATGTTCCTCCGCATCAATTTCAGCATCTTGTCGCTGATGTGTTGCAACGCTATGTCCAAATATTTGCAGACATTGTCGCGTTCGCGCATCACAGTGAGCAATTCTTCGGGGAAATGTGTGGGATAACCATAGTGGAGGCGTATCCATTCCACACCTTGTATATCTGAAAGACGTTTCACCAAGTCCGGCAACATCAATTTTTTGTATAAATCCATTCCGTAGTAGGTCAGGTCTTGCGCTATGACCTGGAATTCCTTCACTCCCTGCTTCACGAGCGAACGCACCTCACGTTCCAGCTCTTCCATAGGGCGGGATTGGTATGCTCCGGTAATAATAGGTATGGAACAATAGGAACATGTGCGGTTGCACCCTTCCGCAATTTTCAAATATGCGTAATGGCGGGGGGTTGTCAGAATCCTTTCGTGCGAAAGTTCCGCATGGTAAGGTTTTCCCAGGTCTGAAATCAGTTCTTTCCAGTTAAACTTGCCATAAAACTTGTCCACTTCCGGGAGTTCTTCCATCAAGTCGTTCATAAACCGCTCTGAAAGGCAACCCATCACGAAAAGTTTGCCAATCTGCCCGCGCTTCTTCGCTTCGCCCAATTCCAGAATCATATTTATGGATTCTTCCTGTGCATCGCCTATGAAGCCGCAGGTATTTACCACCACCACTTCCCCATTTATTTTGTGCGGGTCGTGTTCTACCTTATAACCATTTGCAACGAATTGCTTCATCAATTGTTCTGAATCCACCAGATTCTTCGAACATCCCAGAGTGATGATATCTACTTTGTTTTTACGCATGCTTTAAATGAAACTTTCCATAAATATGCCTTGCGGGAACTCTCTCCTGCCTGGATTTCCGGTATTCCGCAAAACATATTCCAAAATCATTCCCCGAACAACGAATTAACGAACTCACGTTTCCGGAATACCTGCAAATCTTCTATGCCTTCACCCAGACCAATATACTTTACCGGAATGTGGAATTGGTCGGAAATTCCTATCACAACACCGCCCTTTGCAGTGCCGTCGAGTTTTGTTACCGCCAAAGCATTCACTTCGGTGGCTGCGGTGAATTGTTTCGCCTGTTCAAATGCATTTTGTCCCGTAGAGCCGTCCAGTACCAGCAAAATTTCATTAGGAGCATCAGGCACAACCTTTTTCATCACATTTTTAATCTTCGTCAATTCGTTCATGAGGTTGATTTTATTGTGCAGGCGCCCTGCCGTATCTATAATTACGACATCTGCACCGTTTGCTTTCGCCGAACTTAATGTATCGAACGCTACTGACGCCGGGTCAGACCCCATCTTTTGCTTAACGATGGGAACTCCCACCCGCTCACTCCAAATGACCAGCTGCTCGACGGCAGCTGCCCGGAATGTATCCGCAGCCCCAAGGTACACGCTCTTTCCTATTTTCTTGAATTGATAAGCTAATTTCCCGATGGTTGTAGTTTTCCCCACGCCGTTCACACCCACAACCATGATGACATACGGTTTCTTGTCTTCGGGCAATGAAAACCCGTCGCCGTCCTCAGTGTTGTTCTCTGTAAGCAAACTGGCAATCTCATCTCGAAGGATTGCAGTCAATTCAGACGTTGTAACATACTTGTCGCGCGCCACTCGCTTTTCTATCCGGTCTATTATTTTCAGAGTTGTTTCCACTCCCACATCCGAAGTTATCAAGACTTCTTCCAGATTGTCAAGTACCTCATCGTCCACCTTGCTTTTTCCGGCTATGGCACGTGTTATTTTGGAAAATACATTTGCTTTGGTTTTAGACAGACCCTTGTCCAAGTTGTCCTTCTTGTCTTTGCTGAAAAAACTAAAAATGCCCATGTTTATTCTTTTTGCGTTATAATCACCACATTGTTCATTTAAACGGAATATGCTTTCCACCGTATATCCTGGCAAAAGTAGCATTTATTTTCAGACGGAATGACATCCGCTTTGCAATTTATCTGTATGAATCCTATCGGCAGGACGGCTTTTTCAAAGAAACACCGTATAAGTTTAAGAGCCTGCCTGAAACCGGGACAGAACATTGGTGTGTTCTCATCCATTTTTCAGACAGGCTCTCGATTAAGCAGTAAAAGAATACTGCGTCTTACACTATAATGAATTTTGCAAAGACGACAACAAAGCATTGCGCTGTTCGGGAGATAATTTTGCAATCATCTTCTTTACGTCATGCAATGCCTTTTCGCGTTCAACTTCTTCAGCCCTATCGCGTTCTATCTGCAAACGAGCAATCTGGTCTTGCAATGTTTTAATGGCATTGTCTATTTCCTCAACTCTGTTTGAAGGATTCTTCATCACACGCCTTTTCATGTTAGCTTTCCTTTCATCAATTGCATCACGAATAGGCTTGTAATATGCTCCGAAAGCTTCATTGAAAGATTCATCGTTCAATCTTTCTTTAAACATTTCGTAAGCCCGTGCCCTATCGTAAGTTACGACAGATTTCATTTCATCATCACCTATTGTTTCAATAGCTTTCAATTTGTTTTCATCGTTCCAACGGACAAAAACGGTTCTAAATTTTTTCCTAATCATAGTTATTCCCTATTTCAAGATTATCTTTATATATTTTACTCGCAAAGGTATACATTTTTATTTCTTTCCGCGCAAAAATAATACTGATATTTATTCTTTATTAATGCTGACGTTATATTTTCTGCCATTTATGTTTATTATGTAATTGTACTTGACAATAATATTGTCGGTATTCAATATTCCGAAAGAAAAAGAGAAGGAAATCACACACGTATAAATTTCCTTTTACGGCTTTTCCAAACAAGCACGACTGCATAATGAATGCTTTTTGCCAATGCCGGAAAGACGAATAAATACAGATTCCAATTGACTGGCAAGATTATTTTTTGCTTCTTTGCAGGGAATAGTTTGATTTGTATTCAAAACAATAAACATTGAAGGATGAAAGCAAAAATCAACAAGACAAACGTGGCACGCCTCCTGGATAAGGCAAAAGTCCCGTATGAATTAGTAGTTTACGAAGTGGATGAAAACGACCTCAGTGCGACACATGTGGCTCAGCAACTCGGAGAAAACATCGAGCAAGTTTTTAAGACACTTGTCCTGCATGGTGATAAAAACGGCTACTTTGTTTGCGTAGTCCCAGGTTCTGAAGAAGTGGACTTGAAAAAAGCCGCGAAGATTTCCGGCAATAAAAATTGCCAGATGATTCATGTGAAAGAACTCCTGCCGCTCACAGGATACATTCGCGGAGGCTGCTCACCAATCGGGATGAAGAAACATTTCCCTACATTTGTCCACCAGTCAGCAGAAAAGTTTGATTACATCTTCGTAAGTGCCGGAGTGCGTGGTTTGCAGGTAAAACTCTCTCCCAAAGACCTGATACGCGAAACTGGCGCAACATTGTGCGAACTTTTTTAAGCGCGGCACACAGTCGCAATAAAAAAAGAAAACCGGCAAGCATACGCGCAGAACACGCGCCGCCTGCCGGAATACGTATGTAAAATCCAAACAAAGATTTACTTCTTCACTTTCAACTTTTCTCCGGCACTTTCAACAATGCTGCGATAGTATGCTTCATCATATCCGGGGAAATCCGGCATTTCAGAAAGACCGTAACCATTGTCGAGAAACTTTCCATTAGCTTCTTTCTTCACGTTCCCGTCAATATATTTCACAAGAAGGTATTCACCGAGCTTTTTCCAACGTTCGGTTGCATTATCCGCAGTTGTCGTACTGAACCAAGTGAGGAATTTCCTCGCTTCGTCAGGATTCTTCGCGTACAATTCCGACGCAGCCTTGTCCACCGCCGGAAGTATCTCTTCAAAATGGTCTTCAAGCTCACGTTGCACCTTTCGTATGTCTTGAATCATGAAACTGTACTTGTGATAAGCCATATTAGCGACCCAATTATGAATCCAGAACGCCGAAGTCCAAGAAAACGTCATCATATCTCCATTTCCGACACGATAACATTCTGGTGAATCAGTCGAAGAGCAATAAATTGGCGTAAACACCGCCATGTCCGCGTCGTCCACGCCAAACCACAGAACGCCGCCTATTCCGTCCGGTAGCCAAGACCGCATTTGCGGGACAATCACAAATCCGGTCTGTTGAGTTGCTATCGCGCGTTCATTAATATATTCTTGTCCGTCTACATTAAACGACATCGGACGCCAACGGTATGGAACTTTGTATGGACCGGCTCCGGCGTCTTGCGTCATATCCATTTTTGTTCCCTCGAAATGGTCCCGCATCGCAGCTTGGACATCCCTCACGGAAAGTTTCCTGTCGGGCTTGATGTACAGCGGCATCGGCTGTTCATTTACATCACCCATCACAAATTTCTCGTATTTGTCCATTGATTTATCATATTTCCGGAAGAAAGACCAAACACGAGCCTCACAACCGCGCAGCGCTCCGAAATCGTATGGACAGTAAGCCTTTTGAAAGCTAAAATCCTTGTCGTCGCCGGAAAAGTACCCTTTTTCTCGTGCTAATTCCACCACATCGGGAGAATAAATGCAATTTTCTTTGTCATCGAAGGGAATTTGTTGGATGCGCGCCTGGTTTGCATGCGCAGCGATACAATCGTCGGGAATACGGATAGCAACCCACACAGCGCCTTTCTTCCCTGGTCCTTTGCCGACCATTTCCATTATCCACGCCTCATTTTTGTCGGCAATCGAAAAACTTTCGCCGGCACTGCAATAGCCGTACTCTTCTACCAGTCCGGTCATCACATCGATAGCCTCGCGCGCCGATTTTGAGCGTTGCAATGCAATATAAATCAAACTTCCGTAATCAATGATACCTGTAGTATCTACCAATTCCATGCGCCCGCCAAAAGTACTCTCCGTAATGGCAACCTGGTGCTCATTCATGTTTCCTACCACGGAATATGTCTGCGCAACCTGGGGAATTTCCCCTAAGGGCTTTCCGGTATCCCATTCCGTAACCTTCAACATACTTCCTTCGGGCCAAGTGGCAGCCGGCCAGCGGTAAAGCTCTCCGTACAGCATGTGGGAGTCCGCCGCATAACTAATCATCACAGAACCGTCCACAGATGCTTTTTTCCCAACAAGCAGCCCCGTACAAGCGTTAGAATCGGTAGATGCCGCCAATGCCATGCAAATTGCTGCCGCAATCAAATTCTTTTTCATTTGTCTGTCTTATTTCAATGTTACAAGTCGCAAATTTACAAAATTGTATTAATCCGCCGGCACCTAATTGATTATTTTCCAGCGCAAGCATGAAAAATACCGTACGGAAACGCCGACAAATTTCTTGTTTATGTTTTCTCATCTATATTTTTTTTCGTACGTTTGCATTATTGAAATTTTTAAAGAAAGAATTATGGGAGAAAAAGAGATTTCAAAATACGACGAGGTAGATTCATTGAATTTCATCAAGAATTACCTCCCGCAGGAACTGAAAGGCAAATTCAGTGACGACGACATCTATTATATCGTTGATTTGATTTACGAATTCTACGATTCCAAAGGTTATACAAGTGAAGAAGGCAACGATGATGACGATGTTGAAATTGATGAAGACGAATTGGCGGATTTCGTTACGAAAACTGCAGAAAAAGACGGGATAGGCAAATTCGAGCCTGCTGACATTATTTTCATCGTGCAGGGCGAATTGGCTTACTGCGAATCTATCCATATTTTTGACACAAAAGAATAAACGCATTACTAAAGATATGAAATCATTGACATTACCAGCAGTTGCCGTGCTTTCCGCTTCTTTGCTCCTGTCAAGTTGCGGAACGTGGTCAAATACTGCAAAAGGAACAGCTATTGGTGTAGGTGGAGGAGCAGCTCTCGGAGCAGGAATCGGTGCAATAGCCGGAAATGCCGGGCTCGGGACTGCAATAGGCGCAGCTCTTGGCGGAACTGCCGGCGCGCTTATCGGGAAGAAGATGGACAAGCAAAAACAGGAACTGGAGGCTACTTTACCCGAAGAAGCAACAGTTGAAACGATAAATAACGGAGAAGCGTTGCGTGTGACATTCGATTCTGGCATCCTGTTTGCCACTAATTCCAGTACATTGGGCGACGCGTCGAAAAGCGCATTGCGCAAACTCGCCGAAAGCCTCGAAAAGAACCCCGGTACCGACATCAAGATTGTAGGACACACAGACAACACAGGGAGCGTAGATTATAACCAAACATTATCCGAAAAGCGCGCCAAAAGTGTTTACGACTACATGATGGTGGACCAAGGCGTCAGCAGCAAGAGAATGGAATACGAAGGAAAGGGAGTACACGAACCGGTGGCAGATAATTACACTGAAGAAGGCAGGGCTTTGAACCGCCGGGTTGAAATACTGATTTTACCGAGCGACGAAATGATTGAGCAGGCAAAAGCCGGGACTTTACAATAAACTGCCATGATACAGGCTTCGGCAAACGATGGAACAGGCAAATTGACGCGCACCCCGTCTGCCGGAGCCGGCTTTTTGGCAAAAACCCTATATTATATAATGTATAAACGATACAAATAATAAAATGCCGCTGAATTTACAAAAAAACCTTCCGGCAATAGAACTCCTCAAGAAAGAGCACATTTTTGTGATGGATTCTTTGCGGGCATCGTCGCAAGACATCCGTCCGTTGCGTGTAATCATCCTGAATTTGATGCCACTGAAGATTACAACGGAAACTGACCTCGTCCGTCTGCTGAGTAACTCTCCGCTCCAGATTGAGGTGACATTTCTGAAAATAAAGGGCCATACCCCGAAGAATACGCCCGTTGAGCACATGCGCCAGTTTTACATAGACTTCGATGTGGTGAAAAGCGAGTTTTTTGACGGAATGATTATCACCGGAGCGCCGGTAGAGCAAATGCCGTTCGAAGAAGTCAGTTATTGGGATGAAATTTCCGAAATCTTCGATTGGGCACGCGTACATGTAACGTCCACCCTCTACATTTGCTGGGCAGCGCAGGCAGGATTGTACCATTTCTACGGGATACCAAAATATACGCTTCCGGCAAAAATGTTCGGAGTCTTCCGGCATACTTTACGCGAACATTACCTGCCAATTTTCCGTGGTTTCGACGACGAGTTCTATGTTCCGCACAGCCGCCACACGGAAGTCCGTCGTGACGATATTTTGAAAGAACCGTCGCTCGTTTTGCTTTCCGAGAGCGAAGAATCCGGCGTTTACATGGCAATGGCGAGAAACGGACGGGAGTTTTTCATAACAGGGCACTCGGAATACTCTCCGTACACTCTGAATGACGAATACATCCGCGACCTGAAAAAAGGACTGCCCATTTCAGTGCCCCGCAATTATTACCGCAACGACGACCCGTCGCTCGGGCCGGTGGTGAGGTGGCGCGGCCATGCGAACCTTCTTTTTACCAATTGGCTTAACTATTATGTATATCAAGAGACGCCTTTCAATCCTTCTGACATTGCCGGCTTGAAAGACCTCGGGGAATGATTATATGGAAGAAAAAAGACCTGTTGAATTATTATCTCCCGCAAAAAACCTTGAATGCGGCAAAGCTGCCATCGATTTTGGAGCAGATGCAGTGTATATCGGCGCTCCGAAGTTCAGCGCACGCGCGGCGGCAGGAAATTCACTTGAAGACATAAAAGAATTGTGCGACTACGCCCATTTTTACCGCGCGAAGGTGTATGTCGCGCTAAATACGATACTGTACGACAATGAACTGGATGAAGTTAGCCGGCTCATCTGGCGACTGTATGAAATCGGCGTCGATGCGCTGATAATTCAGGACATGGGCATTTTGGAGCTGGACATTCCGCCAATTCCGCTGCACGCCAGCACACAAACCGACAATAGAACCGAGGAGAAAGTAAAATTGCTTGAAAACGCAGGATTTTCGCGCGTCGTTCTTGCCCGTGAGCTTTCGCTCAACGAAATCAGCCGGATTTCACAAAAGACGGGCATGGAAACCGAAGTTTTTGTACACGGTGCATTGTGCGTTTGCTATAGCGGCAACTGCTATTTAAGCCAGGCGATAATGGGCAGGAGCGCGAACCGTGGGGAATGCGCGCAGTGCTGCCGCCTGCCATACAGGCTGCTCGATTCGGAGGGAAGGGAAATTTCCAGCAAAAAACACTACTTGTCTTTAAAGGATTTGAACCGTTCCGAATATTTGGAGCAACTTATTGATGCGGGTGTCACATCCCTGAAAATTGAAGGGCGGTTAAAGGACATCGACTACGTAAAAAACGTAACCGCCTATTACAGGAAGAAATTGGACGCAATTTTCGAAAAAAGGAGCGAATATTGCAGTGCGTCGCACGGGCATTTCAATTTCAATTTCGAACCAGACCCGAAAAAGAGCTTCAACCGTGGATTTACGGAGTATTTTTTAAAGAAACGGGAAAAAGACATATCTTCTATGGATACGCCAAAGTGGAAGGGCGAGTACATAGGAAAAGTAAGGAAAGCACATAATATCATTTATGATATTGACACGGATGTCCGGTTGAACAACGGGGACGGGATAACGTTCTTCGACGAGACGAATGAATTGCAAGGATTCCGGATAAACCGGGTAAAAAAAGACAGCATAATAGTGCGCGAGCATAAATCCCTGAAAAAAGACACGCCGTTGTACCGGAATTTGGACGTTTCCTTTATTTCGACGATTAAAAAATGTATTTTTCCGCGCAGAATACCAATCCGAATGGAATTTTCCGAGAATTCCGGCAGATTTTCCCTTTTTATTGAAGACGAATTTGGAAATTCGGCAAAATTTGAAAGAAATCACAATGGAGAAGCTGCGAAGCAAGACCAATCGGAGAAAATACGCGAAGAATTGTCGAAACTTGGCAATTCTCCTTTCATCGCGAAAGAAATCAAGGTAAATCCGACAAAAACGTTTGTCCCGATATCTAAAATTGCCGAATTTCGTCGGATTGCGGTAAATAATTTTCTTTCAATATGGAAAACGTCGGCAATGCAGAGGCAAACTTACACTCCAAAAACCAAAATGCACAAATTGCCATTAAAAGGAAAGAGTATAAATTGCCTTTATAACGTCAGCAACAAGAAATCATTGGAATTTTACAAGAAATGCGGTGCTGATTCCATTTCAATGGCATACGAAATAGAAGCGCAAAAGAATATTCCTGTAATGCAGACGAAGTTTTGCCTGCTTTTCAGCCTGGGCTTATGTTTGAAGAATAAAACAAAAGAAATGCAGTACCGCCAGCCTTTTTACCTTGTATATAATAACATTTCACTACGATTGGAATTTGATTGCAAGAAATGCCAAATGGAAATTTGGAAAGAATAGTATATTCACTAATTAATCAACAAAAAATTATGACAAAAAAGAAAACCGGACTATGTTTTTTGGCAGCTGCTGTGCTGCTTGGAACATCATGCAACCAGAACAAGCTGGATTCATCTAAACCTGTTTTTGTACGGATTGAAACGACGAAAGGCAACGTTACCGTGCAACTTTACGACGACACTCCGCTGCACAAGGAGAATTTTATCCGTTTGTGCCGTAGCAATTACTACGACGGGGTAATTTTCCACAGAATCATCAAGGAATTTGTAGTGCAAGGCGGAGACCCCGACAGCCGTGAGCGTAAACCGGGCGTTTTGTATGGCGAAAATGGTGGCGGATACACTGTTCCTGCGGAAATTCTTGAAAAATACTTCAACAAACGCGGCTCGTTGATAGATGCGAAAGAAACCGACGACGTGAACCCTCTGCGTGAATCGGCGGGAACGCAATTCTGTTTTGTACAAGGAAAAGTGTGGGACGACGCGGGATTGGACTCGATGGAGCGGCGAATCAACCAAATTCGCGAAAATTGGCTTTTCCATACGTTCCGTTCACGCCTGCAGGAACAGCAACCCGAATTATCGAAGCCTGAAAATGACGGAATTTTGCAGGAAGAAGCAAACCGGCTGCTGCAAGACACGCTTGCCGTGCTGCCGCGCGTTTCGATTCCGGAGGAACACCGGGAAGTTTACAAAACCATTGGCGGTACGCCACATTTGGATGGTTCGGTAACAATTTTCGGAGAAGTGACCGACGGATTTGACATAGTGGAGCAAATGTCTGTCGTTCCGACCGATGAAAATGACCGTCCGCTCGAAGACGTGGTTATCCTAAAAACAGAAGTATTCCAAAATTAAAACGACTAACAAAAGTTTTGCTACAAATGTTGAATTTCGGCAGAAAAATTGTTTCTCTCGGAATATTATCATAACTTGCAGGCAAGATGAGAGTCTATTGTGACATTGATAAAACAAATAATGAAAAATCATTTTAAAATAGAGGATTATGGGTACTTACACATTAATTCCTGAAATTTACATCGGCGGATTCAATAAAGCCGAGAAAGTTGATTTGATTGAACGCTACATCGGGAACATTCCAAAGAAAACGTCCGGTTCGGAAGAACCTGGTGGCCCGGCGGTGCAAAGTGCGGATGTATATAACCTCGAAGTGCTGAACATCAAGGAAGAGCAGCTCCTGCGTTTGCAGGAAATCCTGGCGGATATGCAGGACTTGACAATGCAGACGCGGGCAAGTAACCAGACGCAGGAATTGCAATCTGCCGACAAGGAACGGACGCGCATCGCGCAATACATCGTGAACCGCATTTGCAATTACAAACTTTTGCCGCTTGCGGCTGAACGTAATGCAGCATTGGCTATGGCGACGGAAATTTCGCCATATATAGGAATCTACCGGCTTCCGATGGGGCAAAAATCGGCAGTCATAAACGGATTATTGACGGATGCCCGCAAATCTGAGTATTCCGCGCACGTGAAAACGCTGAATCTGGAAGAATCGCTCAATCAGCTGGAACAGATGAACAACCGTTACCGCGAACTGCAAACCCAACGTGCTTCGCAGCGCGACATCAAGCAGGAACGCCAAACCATCAAAGATTTGGCGGCAGAAGCCGAGAATTTGATTGACGACATGAATGCATTAGCCAATGCGACGAGCTTGCTGGAACCTTGCGATGAGGCTTCGGCTTTCATCCGCGAAACTATCAAATTGTTCGAAGAGGTGAAGGCGGCACGGAACAAGCGCGGTAGCCGCGACGATGAAGATGGCGGGGACGACGACGACGCGGATGACAAACCGGTAGAAGACGACCGCCCTGTGGTGCAATAACATTGTTTTTAGCCATAAATTCTGAAAAGCAACAGCCACAGGCTATTGTTTGCGCAAAAAAAGGACGCCTAAGAAATTTCCTAGACGTCCTTAAACAAAATACTATAATTTATGAAGCAAACTAGTACGCTTTTTCTAAAATCCACGCATCTTGGAAGTTCGGGGCATATATAGCTTTGATATTGTCGCGGCTCCGCACAGCGTCGGATTTGTTGTCGAAACTTGAGACAATTACGCGAAGCATCCCTTGTTCGTTCTCTCCGAGAACTGCGTTGTAGCCGTCATTAATCATCCTATCCTTCAAAGAATACGCATTTGTCCGGTTTTGGAAACTTCCCACGACAACGCTGTAACGTTTCAGGCGGTTGGCATCTTCCCCCTCGGCAGCAGAAATATTTTCCATGCGCGTATCAGTTGCAGGTGCCTCAGGGCGCGGCTTTTCCACGGGTGTGAAATCTTCCGGTTCCGATGCATAAAAATCATCTTCTTCTACGGGAGCAGACATTACTTTTTCCTTAGCAGCCTCGTATGCCGCTTTATACGCGCTCTCTTTAGACTTGCACGAGCTAAATGCAAGAATCATACAGAAAGTTGCTCCCAACAACCAAAATTTGTTCATAACGTATTTCCTATTTTTGTTGATACTATATTACCTCCCGAATTCGAGGGCAAATATAAGTAAGAAGTTTGAAAAACACCACAAAAAATTCCACGAATCTTTCGTCACCATACATTTACCCTATTTTCCGGCTCCAAAAACATCGGGTCTCCTTCTTTTATCCCGAATGCCGTGTAGAAATCGTCGATATTGCGGAGCGCGGCATTTACGCGCCATTTGCCAAGCGAATGCGGGTCGGTTTTCGTCAAACGGATTATTTCTTCAGTCCGGATGTTCTGCGCCCAGAGGCTTGCGTATGCCAAATAGAAGCGCTGTTCGTCGGTGAAGCCGTCGATTGGCTCCGGGACGGGCTTTCCTTCGCGGCTGTTCAAATATGCTTGGTGGGCAACCAGCAATCCGCCCTGGTCGGCAATATTTTCGCCCAAAGTGTAGCGGCCGTTGGCATGCACGGTATCTGTAACGATGATATTGCTGTACTGCTGCGCAAGGATGTCGGCGCGGCTGGTAAATTGCTTGGCATCCTCGGCGGTCCACCAATCGACGAGGTTTCCTGCTCGGTCGTAGTTGCGCCCTTGGTCATCAAAGCCATGAGTCATCTCATGTCCGATAACCACGCCAATCGCCCCGTAGTTTACGGCGTCATCGGCAGAAGGATTGAAAAATGGCGGTTGAAGTATCCCAGCGGGGAAACAAATTTCATTTGTATTCGGGCTATAGTAGGCATTTACCGTTTGCGGCGTCATGTACCAGCGGGATTTGTCCACGGGCTTGCCGACGTCGGAAAGCATATAATCAAAATCGAAGATTTGCGCGCGCCGGTAATTTGCCCAGTAAGAATCTTCGCGAACTTCCAATGCGGAGTAATCGCGCCATTTGTCCGGATAACCAATCTTGACGGTGAACGAAGAGAGCTTTTCTTGTGCTTTCATTTTCGTCGAATCGCCCATCCATTCAAGCGAAGATATGCGCTGCCCCAACGCTACCTGCAAATTCTTCACCAATTCAAGCATTTTCTCTTTTGACGAAGCAGGGAAGTATCTTTCTACATAGATTTCGCCCACCGCTTCACCCAGGGCGGAATTAACCATGTCCACTGCGCGTTTCCATCTGGGCTGCAGCTCTTCTCTGCCGGACATCACCCTGCCGTGGAAATCGAACGAAGCATTTACAAAATCATCGCCCAAATAATTCGCAGCCCTGTTCATGAGATGGAAAGCGAGGTAAATTTTCTGGTCATCGAGCGATACATCTTTCAGGAGTTTGTCCAGCGCGGGATAATAATCAATCTGGGAAACGTTCAGTTCCGCCAATCCCGAAAGCCCTATCGCTGAAAGGTACGCATCCCAGTCGAGGATGGAATTTTTCGATTTGAAATCATCGACAGTGATTTTGTTGTAATTTTTTTGCGTGTCGCGTAATTGTTCGCGGCTGTAACTGGATTTCGCAATGGCATTTTCAATCTTCATTACCGAATTTACCGCAGCTTCGGCTTGTTCCGGGCTGGCACCAATGAATTCGAACAATTGTCGGATGTAATCTTTATATGCAGCCCTGATTTTCTCCATTGTGTCGTCTTTCTGTAGATAATAGTCGCGGTCCCCCATTCCCAGACCGGACTGATAGATGCTCACGATGTTCATTTCGCTATTTTTATCGTCCGGACCGACGAACAACGCGAAGTACGGGGAAATTCCTTCTTTCTGAAGATTCGCAACCATCTTCGACAGCTCGGTTTTCGAAGCCAACGAACGAATCGATTCGAGTTCTTGCTTGATTGGCTCGTATCCGAGTTCATTTGCCTTGGAGCTGTCTAAAGCCACCGAGTACATGGTCGAGATTTTCTGCGCCACGCTATTTGTTTCCTGAGGATTAGCCCCCAGTTCCTCGATTAGTGTACGTATCTGTTCTTGATTGTCTTCCCTCAGCTGGTTGAACACACCGTAGCTTGAGTATTCCGGTTTCAACGGGTTATTCTTCATCCAACCGCCGCAAGCATATTGATAGAAATCAGTTCCGGGCAAAACCGTCGTATCCATGTTGGCTGCGTCGATTGCCAGGTTACTTGCCTCGTCGCTCTGCTGCGTCGAGGTACAACTTGCCAAAGCCACCGCTCCGGCAGCTAAAAAAGGCAGTAAAAGTCTTTTAGTTTTCTCCATTGTATTACTTTACCTAAAAACGGGGCAAATGTAGCAAAAAATGGATGCGGCATCAACAAGTTTTATGCTTTATTCCGTACTTTTGCCACAGAACATACTCATTTAATCAATAGTGAAAGATGAAACCAACATTATTCTTGCTGGCTGCCGGAATGGGCAGCCGTTACGGTGGATTGAAACAGCTGGACGGACTCGGTCCGAACAGTGAAACCATCATGGACTATTCCATTTATGATGCCATACACGCAGGCTTCGGGAAGCTGGTGTTTGTCATCCGGAAAGATTTTGAGAAGGACTTCCGCGAGAAAATAATCTCCAAATACGAAGGGCACATACCGTGCGAGCTGGTTTTCCAGTCAATAGACGATCTGCCCGAAGGATTCACCTGCCCCGAAGGGCGTGTAAAGCCTTGGGGGACGAACCACGCCGTGATGATGGGAGCCGACGTAATCAAAGAGCCGTTTGCAGTGATAAACTGCGATGACTTCTACGGAAGGGACTCGTTCAATGTGATGGGCAAATTCCTTTCTGCCCTGCCCGACAAGTCGGAAAACACCTACGCGATGGTAGGCTTCAGGGTAGGCAACACGCTGAGCGAAAGCGGTACGGTCTCCCGAGGAATATGCGGCACAGACGAGCATAAGCACCTCACCTCTGTGGTAGAGCGGACAAAGATACAGCGCATTGACGGGGTGGTGAAATACCTCGACGACAATGACGAGTGGGTTTCCACTCCGGAGAACACGCCCGTCAGCATGAACTTCTGGGGATTCACGCCTGATTACTTCTCCTACAGCAAAGATTTCTTCAAGGAATTCCTCCGCGACCCCAAGAACATGGCGAACCTTAAGAGCGAGTTCTTCATCCCGCTTATGGTAGACCGCTTGATTAAGGACAACACAGCCACGGTTGAAGTCCTCGACACGACAAGCAAATGGTTCGGCGTAACTTACCCGGAAGACCGGCAAAGCGTGGTGGACAAGATTCAACACCTCGTGGACGAGGGCATGTATCCGGCGCACCTTTTCTGAAAAGATTCCCCCACGCGGGAATATAACAAAGACCCTGTAGTGCCCCGCTACAGGGTTTCTGTTATTATAACTACGATACAATCCAATTCTTGAACTCGGCTGCCTTGTTCTTGCTTACGTATATGCGCTCGGGGGTCTCTACGTCTAGCGTCACAAGCAAACGGCTGTCGAACCAAATCGTGAGGTTCTGCACGCTGTGCCTTGCAATGATGAACTGCTTGTTGGCACGTATGAATTTAGCGGGGTCGAGGTTGTTCATTATCTGGTCAAGGGTCTTTGAATAAGCAAAGGAGCGACCGTCGCGCAAGAAGATGGACGTGCTCTTATCGGTGGTGTAAAAGCATGCCACGTTGTCCATTTCTATAGGCAGAAGCTTGTCCTTATACGGGATTAGCAGCCTTGGGTTGTAGCACTGGCGGGACGATACCGACTGGCTCATTTGGCTTATCTGCTCGAGGAGCGTCTTCCAGTTCGGATAAGACCATTTGGAGAATTTCGCCAGGGCACGTTCCAGCTCACTTGCTTTGATGGGCTTGAGGAGGTAATCGATGCTGTTCACCTTGAACGCCTCTATAGCGTACTTGTCGTATGCCGTGGTGAAGATTATCGGTGCTTCCACCACCACCTGCTCGAAAAGTGAGAAGGCGAGACCGTCCGAAAGGTGGATGTCCATGAATATCAAGTCCGGCAGAGGGTTGTTCTGAAGCCATTTGACTGTTTGGGAAACGCTTTCCGTATTCCCCACCACTTGTATGTCGGATGATATCTGTGCCAGTATCCGCGAGAGGTTCTCGTAAGCGGCACTTTCGTCTTCAACTATCAGTACTTTCATAATTGCATTATTTTTCACTGTGTCCGTCCAACGGCAGGAAAACCTCGAACCGCTTGCCGTCGTTCTCCACACGCACCGACTTGTCCACCAAAAGCTCGAAGCGGTTGGAAAGGTTCTTCAGTCCGGTGCCATTGGTGTGCGAGGGTATAAGCTTGGGGTATATCGGGTTGCTCACTACCAGTTCTTTCTTATCGTTCATTGCGATGGATACGGTCATTATGTGCTCGCTGTCGATGGTATTGTGGACTACCACGTTGTCGATGAGCGGCAACAACGACAATACCGGGAGGCGGCGGTTACGGTCTTCCTGCTCCACGTCGATGATGAATCGGAGTTTGTTGGCGAAGCGTACCTCCATCATGTATTTGAACGATTCGGCAAACTCCAGTTCCTCGCCCAAGGTAACCAACCCGTTCTTGTCTCTCTGCAGAATGTAACGGAAAACGTCTGACAGCTTGTCGATGAAGTCGAGCGTCACCTTCTCGTCTCCACGGCGCACAAGGGCGGCAAGGCTGTTCAGGGAATTGAAGAAGAAGTGAGGGTTTATCTGGTTGGCAAGCGCATCGCAGCGGCTCTGCAAGCTTTCCGAACGCAGACGGCCTATCTCAAGTTCTTTCTGGTATCCTTCCCGATAGAGCTTGGCAACGTGTCCTATCAACGTGCATGTCACGCACAGAGCAAAGAAGGAAAAGACAATCGTACCTAGACCGTGGGTATTTCCCTGATAGCTGTATAATGCAAATGCATAGACCACATAAGCCAAAACGCAAGCACCGAAGTTTAGTAAAAAACGGTGTTGCGACGTACTCCTCAACCCCCGCCCTATGTTGTAATGGACTAACCCGTATATCAGAAAGACAAAGAAGAGGTAACGCAAGAACAAGATGACGAAGTATTCAAGGTGTTGTGATTCCTCCAGACGCGACAACTGCCACGGCAAGCACAACAAGTCGGTATAAATAATGAAAACACCACCAAGGCAGTACCAGAAGAATGACTTTAGCGATTGCGTTTCTTTTATGCTATCCATATATTCCTGCTTATTAAAAGTATTGCAAAAGTAATGCTTCGGCAGAACGGGGATTGTGCTTGGAAACCAAAGCGAAAAAGCATCCCTTAATCGCGAATCTTTTGTTGCGCATCCCACGCCATCACCATCCCTACTACCTCGGAATAGTTTGCAGTCCCGCCGGATACTCGGTTTCCTTTCAGATATAGGTTGTACACCCAGTCTTGTATGCTTCCCCACCAATTGCTATACCGGTCTCTCCAATACGCATTCTTTTCATTATATAATTCTTTCACTTCAGGGCGGATGCCCGCTACCCACGCCTCGAACTTCTCCCGGGGTAAAGTGCGTCGGGCATTCCCTATTAAGTAAGGGAGAAGCGAGAACCATCCCGCGAAACGTATCTCCAGAACGGAAGAGGAAGAGCACACAAACCATGCATAGAAATTAGCCTCTCCTTCGCCTGCTATCCCAAGGAGATGTGCCATTTCATGTGCGTACGTCGAAGGATACTGTACGGGAAGGAGGTCTGCATTCAGCGTAGCCTCATTGAAGAACGGACCGATGTAGCCCAGCACTCCGGCAGAACTCATCACAGACGAAACCAACATAGGCTTGGCTTTATGGAAATCTTGGGGTAACTTCATGCCGAAGTTCAAAGCTATCCCACGGTATTGTTCCTTTATCTCTTCCGCGAAACGCAACGTATCTACCTTTATGTCGGGTATATATGAGGCATTCAACTGCTCCGTGTATTCTGCAAGGAAAGCTTCAAACGCAACAGAATCATAGGAGAGCGGCTCAATGCCCGCACGTTTATAGAACGGTTCCCGGAAATAATTCAGCCCCCATGCCAGATAAAACCATAAGCAAACCCCGAGAAAATACAAGCCAATCTTCCCGAGAGTTTTCCACGGGGACTTTCTGATATGGAGAACCGCATACACCAACATCCCCGCTATACTGATGCAAATAAAGCAATCGCTTATGGAAAAGGGGAAAAAAGATGAAACCCACGACAAGGCATTCGAAACAATAGGGTAAAGCGTTTGCGCGTACCATTCAGCCCAACTATTCATGGCAAGAAACTATAAGCCTGAAAGTACCTTGTTCTTGGCTATCGTTGTATGGAACTCTTTCAAGTAGAAAGGTTCGAAATATGCCACATCTGCAAATCTCTCCTCTGCGAATGCCTTCTCTGCCAATGGTATCATGTCGGAAGCCAACGGATATACGTCATCGATAAACACCGCATTGGGTGAAGTAATCACTGCTTTGCATTTCTTTGCGCCGTCACCGAAGAATGTAACCCTCCCTTTCTCAAGGTATTCCGAGTACGCCCCGGCATCAACAATATCTGCCGAAACAGGCCTGACCACACTGCCTTTGTTATCATATATTGCCGCATATACTTCCATACGCCGCGCGTCAATCATAGGACAGTAGAAACCTTCTGCCTCATCGCCAGCCTTACACAAGATACTTCCCGCCATTATGTCCAACGTGTGTATTCCTATCAACGGTATGCCGAAACCGAAACACAGTCCTTTCGCCACAGACATACCTATGCGCAAACCGGTATAAGACCCCGGACCGCTGCTCACAGCCACGGCACTGAGCTTCAGCTCCTGCCGTTTCATCTCCGACAAACATTCTTCCACGAAAACCCCTGCCAACGATGCATGTGAATGCCCCTCGAACGATTCTTTGTTGCAAACCACCTGTCCGTCGGCGGATAAAGCGACAGAACAGACTGACGCAGATGTTTCAATTGCCAATATACAAGCCATTTCTCATATTTTTCGAGCTGCAAAATTAATCATATCCGCACATTTATCATCCTTTCTGCATAAAAATAGCGTCCCCGATTTTCTGTTTCTTGTAATGCACGCTTCAGTTACTTTATTAAGTCAAGTCATTATATTGACAATGCCAAGTCACTAACTCAACCAACCTTCATCGTGCATGATGATTGCAAAGACATTGTGTTATTCTATATATCGTAACCTCTGTAAAACTCAGTCTCGTAATATGCATGTAGTTCAGGTGAGATTTTGTGTCTGTATTGCATGAAACGAGAAAGAATGGTACAGCCTTGGCATGGATGAGGAGGCTTCCCAAGCACACCGCCGACACTTGTGCTAAGTATCCCCGACACTTGTGCTAAGTATCTCTGACACTTGTGCTAAGTGTCAATGCCCTCATACTGAAGATATAAGGATATGTCTAACTTAAACTTATTTTGTTATGCCGATGCTTACAACCTTTACCGCATCCCGGGGATTATTGTGTCAAATTGTATTAAATAATAAGGAGAAAAGCAGAGGTCTCATATCTTGTGTATGAAAGCAATTTCTTCCCGTTAATGTCTTCATTTAAAAGTATAGATATTGCAAAATGTTTGGACGAACCCGGCAGGTTCCATGAGAGAAAAATTGAGGATTTAATTGTCCGGAAAGATTATTTTTCGCTTCTTTGTGCGAAATAATTCATTTTCACAAAATAACACAGAAGATACGATGAAATTCATTTCTTGGAACGTGAACGGGCTCCGCGCCTGCTGCAACAAAGGATTCAACACAGCATTTTCCACGCTTGATGCTGATTTTTTCTGCATACAAGAAACAAAACTACAGGCAGGACAATTGGATTTGTCTTTCGATGGATATAGTTCTTATTGGAACTATGCCGAGAAGAAAGGGTATTCCGGAACAGCGATATTCAGCCGCCATGAACCGCTGTCGGTATCATACGGGATGGGCATTGACGGCCACGACCGGGAAGGAAGGGTCATTACACTCGAGATGCCGGCATTCTACCTTGTTACGGTTTACACACCGAACTCGCAAGATGAACTGAAACGCCTGGATTACAGGATGACATGGGATGATGACTTCCGGAACTACCTGCTTGCTCTCGACAGCCGCAAACCTGTCATCGTATGTGGCGACTTAAACGTGGCGCACAAAGAAATAGACTTAAAAAACCCCGGCACCAACAGGCGCAATGCCGGCTTCACCGACGAAGAACGAGGGAAATTCCAGGCACTTCTCGATGCCGGCTTTACAGACACCTTCCGTTACTTCTACCCTGAACAAAAAGACATTTATTCATGGTGGTCTTACAGGTTTAAGGCAAGGGAGAAGAATGCAGGGTGGCGCATAGATTACTTCTTGGTGTCTAATAGGTTACAAGATAAATTAGCAGGGGCAAAAATACATACGGAAATTTATGGTTCAGACCATTGTCCGGTTGAAGTCACCCTGCTCTGACTGACACCATAACCAAACAATGCGAAATCGCCCATGCAGGGGTCGTTCGGGAAAACTTCCGACAATGCCCGGGTTATTCTACGGGCATTCTTTAAAGAAAACGTCAGGGAATCTGTCAGACCAAGTGTGCAAGCCATGCGACAGACGTGTGTATCTAAGGGAATAATCAAATCGGAAGGAGAGAATGATTGCCAAATGCCGAAATCAACATCCGAATTACGTCGTATCATCCACCGGAGGAACATGTTGAGTTTCTTTTGAGGACTCTTGGATGAAACGGAAAGAAACGTACAAATGCGCTCCATCGGCGAACCGGCAAAAACAGCAAGGGCATCTTCAAGGCTATCGTATTGCAAGTAGGCATCATAGAGCTTTTGCATATAACCATGAAAATCAGCGAAAGAAAGCATACGGTAGAAACTATCTTTATTGCCGACAGGAAAATCAGAATCCCACTTCCTTGAAAGCAAGTATTGATAAGGTGACGATTCCATAATTCTGTCAAGCTCCTCCGCTTTACGGATTATCATTTTCCGATTGCCAAAGCTGATAAGGGCCGTAAGCAATCCGCTAATTTCTATGTCTTGCTTACTTTGATAGCGATGTGGGAATTGCACGGGGTCATTTCGTATAAAAGCCTTATTATGATACTTTGCAGCCCATTCTTTCAGCAAAGTTTTCAATCCTTCATCCATGACTATATTTCAGTAAAATCTGCACGGGCAAAAGTTATTTTCTTGTTCATTAAAAAATTGACAGCCCCATAAATGAAAAGACCGATGAATTGGGAGATATACTCGTTCCACCCTGCTACCTCGACCATTGTCAGCAACGCGAGGAACTGCGCACTATAAGCACAAGCGAATGCAAGTAAAAACAGAATCGCCTGCCTCCCGTAAAAACCATTCCCTGCAGAAAATACCCAATATTTACTCCAAAAGAAATTGTTAATCAAAGCTATTATATATCCGGCAACATTAGCCCACAAATAATTACATCCTATCTCATCTCCTAACCAGATAACCAATGCAATAATAGCAGCATTTAATGTTCCAACAAGGATAAAACGGATAATTTGTTTCGTATTCTTCTTATTTGTCGTTTCTTTCACAACGGCAAAGATAATAATATAGACGTAAAAAAGGCTGTACAAATGCACAGCCTTTTTTATTTTTCTTTATATGGTCACTTCCTATTTCACTTTTTCCACAATAGCCTTAAATGCTTCGGGATGATTAACCGCTAAGTCTGCTAATACCTTACGATTTATTTCAATACCCGCTGCATGCAATTTCCCCATCAAACGGGAATAAGTAAAACCCTCTAAACGTGCAGCAGCATTAATACGCTGAATCCATAAAGCACGGAAGTTACGTTTCTTGTTACGACGGTCACGGAAAGCATAAGTCAAACCTTTTTCCCACGTGTTTTTGGCTACTGTCCAAACATTTTTACGAGCACCATAATAACCACGGGTAAGCTTTAAAATCCGTTTCCTTTTTGCTCTTGAAGCAACATGATTTACTGATCTAGGCATAATTTCTAAATGTTTTGAATGTTAGCGCCACCTTTAATAATGAACTTATTAGCTAAAAATTCTGTTAATAAAAATCGTTTAAAACTCACTGATAGAAAATCACTTCATACAAAGAAGTCTCTTTACATTTTTCGCATCGATAGCTGACACCAAACCGGTATGTGTCAAATTTCTCTTTTGCTTCTTGGTCTTCTTTGTTAGAATGTGATTCTTAAAAGCGTGCTTTCTTTTGATTTTACCTGTTCCGGTAAGAGCGAATCTTTTTTTGGCACCGGAATTAGTCTTCATCTTAGGCATTTTAGAATATATTTTTATGAATTAAACATAGAGGCTTAGGGTTTCCATCCTAAACCGATTTACTTATTTTCTTTTGTACCTTCTTGTTGTTTGGCTGCAGATGCCAGCTTTTTCGCTTTTGAAACTCCACCACCTTTTTTCGGTGATATCATCATAATCATCCGTTTCCCCTCCAAAACCGGCATTTGTTCCACTTTCCCATAATCTTCTAAATCGTTAGCAAAACGGAACAACAAAACTTCACCTTGCTCCTTAAATAGGATTGAACGCCCCTTAAAGAACACATAAGCTTTTACCTTAGCGCCTTCTTCCAGGAATCCTTTTGCATGCTTAAGTTTGAAATCATAATCATGGTCATCAGTTTGTGGACCGAAACGGATTTCTTTAACCACCACCTTTACCGATTTCGCTTTCTGCTCCTTTAACCGCTTTTTGAGCTGGTAAAGAAACTTCTGGTAATCAATCACCTTACAAACCGGAGGCGCAGCACTTGGCGATATTTCAACTAAATCTAAATCCTGTTCTTCCGCTATTTCCAATGCCTGAGAAATAGGATATATTCCTTGTTCCACATTATCACCCACTAATCGAACTTCACGAACATGTATCTGTTCATTAATTCTATACTGATCTTTCGGATTGTCATTTTTCATTAAAATGATTTTCTGTCCTCTTTTATATTAGTATTTATTTTTACCAACGATTCATCATTGCATCAACCTCGCTTTTCAAAAGCGCAGCAAAGGTAGAAATTTTCATTGAACCTTTATCTCCTTCTCCCTGCTTTCTTATGGAAACTTCATTATTTTCTGCTTCTTTTTCACCCACGATAAGCATATATGGGATTTTCTTCAGTTCATTGTCACGGATTTTGCGCCCAACCTTTTCATTCCTGTCATCTACAAGCACTCGGATATCTTGCTGTTTTAGTTCTTTAGCTACATTCCAGGCATAATCATTAAAGCGTTCACTAATTGGCAAAATTACCACCTGATCCGGAGTAATCCATAATGGGAATTTGCCTGCTGTATGTTCTATTAGCACAGCGACAAAACGTTCCATTGAACCAAACGGCGCTCTATGTATCATCACTGGTCTATGCTTCTGATTATCCTCACCTGTATATTCCAATTCAAAACGTTCCGGTAAATTATAATCCACTTGAATAGTCCCCAATTGCCAACGACGACCAATGGCATCTTTCACCATAAAGTCCAATTTTGGTCCGTAAAAAGCAGCTTCCCCATATTCTATTTTTGCTTTTAAGCCCTTCTCTTCACAAGCTTCAATAATCGAACGTTCTGCTTTTTCCCAATTTTCATCACTACCTATATATTTATCTCGATTCTCTTTATCCCGCAATGAAATCTGGGCTTCTACGTTTTCAAAATTCATGGACTTAAACACAATGGAAATAATGTCCATTACATTTAAGAATTCATTTTTGACTTGATCAGGACGACAGAAAATGTGGGCATCATCTTGCGTAAAACTGCGAACACGTGTCAGACCATGCAATTCCCCACTCTGTTCATAACGGCAAACTGTACCAAACTCGGCAATTCGCAAAGGTAAATCCTTGTACGAACGTGGCGAATTTTTATAAATCATGCAGTGGTGAGGGCAGTTCATGGGTTTCAAAAAGTACTCTTCGCCTTCTTCAGGTGTATGAATCGGTTGGAATGAGTCTTTTCCATATTTAGCATAGTGCCCGGAAGTAATATACAATAGTTTATTTCCAATCGGCGGACACATCACTTCCTGATAGTCGTAACGCGCTTGTATGCGGCGTAGAAATTCCTGCAAACGCAGACGTAATGCGGTCCCTTTTGGCAACCACATCGGTAAACCCTTGCCCACGGTGTCCGAGAACATGAACAAATCTAATTCCTTGCCTATCTTGCGATGGTCTCGCTTTTTGGCTTCCTCCAACATAACCAGATATTCGTCCAACATCTTCTTTTTGGGGAAAGATATACCATACAAGCGGACTAATTGCTTCCGCTTTTCATCACCTCTCCAATAAGCACCGGCAACGCTCAAAATCTTTGCCGCTTTTATATAAGATGTATTAGGGATATGAGGTCCACGGCATAAATCAGTAAACGCACCCTGAGTGTAGATCGTTATCTTGCCATCCTCCAATTCACTGATAAGCTCAACTTTATACTCTTCGCCTCGTTCTTCAAACATTTTCAATGCATCTGCTTTGGAAATGCTCTGGCGGACTATCGCTTCCTTTTTGGAAATCAACTCCTGCATTTTTGCCTCAATGACAGGAAAATCCCCGTCTTTAATCACTGCTTCACCGGGATCCACGTCATAGTAAAAACCATTCTCAATGGCAGGCCCTATACCGAATTTTATTCCGGGATACAACTCCTGCAAAGCTTCAGCCATCAAGTGAGCACTTGAATGCCAAAACGTATGTTTACCCTCATCGTCTTCCCACTTCAACAATTTTACACTGGCATCTTTATTAATAGGACGAGTCAAATCCCAGACTTCACCATTCACATTTGCAGCCAAGACTTCCTGCGCCAAACGAGAACTGATGCTTTCCGCAATCTGCATAGCAGTTGTTCCTTCAGCATATTCCCTTACGGAGTTATCTGGAAATGTTATTTTAATCATATTCTGTTCTCTAAAAATCTAAATCAGTGTGCAAAGGTAACATTTCCTTTGCAGTAGGAAAACCTTTAACGATTTTTTTAACGCATCTTGCTATGTTGAATTTGAAGAGGTTGCCGAAAGCCTTCACCGGGCACTTCTCTGCCCTATGCATTCATAGCAGAATCCCATGTCGGCCAATTCTTTGGCATCATATATATTGCGTCCGTCTAAAATCAACGGGGATTTCATGACCCGCAACAACACTTTCCAACTTGGCAACCGGAACAACTTCCATTCTGTAAGAAGTAACAAGGCATCGGCATCCATAATGGCATCGTACATATCTTCTGCGTACGAAACCTTATCCCCTACCCTGCGACGACATTCGTCCATAGCTACAGGATCATAAACGACAACCGTTGCTCCTTCCTTCTTCAGCAAATCAATGATTACCAACGATGTCGCTTCGCGCATATCATCTGTTTCAGGCTTAAATGCCAATCCCCATAAAGCAATAGTTTTGCCTTCCAGAGAAGGATAATGCTTTTTCAGTTTCTCAAACAGCACAGTCTTCTGACGCTCATTCACCTCTTCAACGGCTTTTAATACACGCATTTTGTATCCGTTCTTTTCTGCCGTCTTTATCAATGCTTTCACGTCTTTCGGGAAACAGCTGCCACCGTAACCGCATCCCGGATAGAGGAATTTGCTGCCGATGCGGGTATCCGAACCGATGCCTCTGCGCACCATATTCACATCCGCCCCAACCAACTCACAGAGATTTGCAATGTCATTCATGAACGATATGCGGGTGGCAAGCATTGAATTTGCTGCATATTTTATCATTTCTGCTGAAGGTATATCTGTAAAGATTACACGGAAATTGTTCAGCAAGAAAGGACGGTACAAACGGGACAATATCTCTTTTGCCCTTTCCGACTCCACGCCTACAACAACCCGGTCAGGACTCATGAAGTCTTTAATCGCCGCGCCTTCTTTTAAAAATTCAGGATTTGAAGCCACATCGAACAGGATATCCACCCCACGCTTTTTCAACTCTTCCTGAATTGCCGCTTTCACTTTCTTTGCAGTCCCAACAGGTACTGTCGATTTTGTCACCAACACCAGATAATTGTTCATATTTTGCCCTACAGTCCGTGCCACATCCAAAACATAATGTAAATCAGCACTTCCATCTTCATCCGGAGGTGTACCAACTGCGCTGAATACGACTTCTACACTGTCTAAGCACGATGTCAAATCTGTTGTAAAATGCAACCTGCCTTCCCGCTGGTTGCGGAGTACCATCTCATCCAATCCCGGTTCATAAATTGGGACTTTGCCCTCTTGCAAACTTTTAATCTTGCTTTCATTCACATCTATGCACGTTACGTTTGCACCCATCTCGGCAAAACACGTACCCGATACCAAACCGACGTAACCGGTACCCACTATTGCTATGTTCATATATATAATTGACTATTATTATTGTTTTAAATAACGGGATAAAAGCCTAGGATTACGGCGAGTATTCCCATATGTATTCAGTTCTAATATGCTCATAACCCATAAATTCGAGGCAAAGGTAAAGAATCTTTTCTGCAATATCCACCTAACGCCCATAAAACTTCCTATACCATTCTACCGTTTCCATTACGCCTTCCCGGATGTCTTTCGAGGGTTTGCAGCTGAACTCTCTTTGTAATAAAGTCGTATCGGCATTCGTCTGGTAAACGTCACCGGGCTGCATGGGCAAATATATCTTCTCTGCTTCCCGTCCGCAAGCTTCCTCTATTGCTTGGATAAAATCCATTAAACGGACAGGTTGGGAGTTACCTATGTTATAAACCCGATAAGGCGCACTCGATGTTGCCGGGTTCGGATGTTTCGCATCCCACGTTTTATCCGTTTCAGCAATTTTGTCTATCACCCGTATCACTCCTTCCACAATATCATCGATATAGGTGAAATCGCGCAACATATTACCATTGTTGAAAACTTTGATTGGCTTGCCACGAAGAATCGCGTCGGTGAACAGGAAAGGACTCATGTCCGGTCGTCCCCACGGACCATAGACCGTGAAGAACCGCAAGCCTGTTGAAGGAATCCCGTATAAATGGCTGTAAGCGTGCGCCATCAGCTCGTTGGACTTTTTCGATGCCGCATAGAGACTCACCGGATGTGCAATACTGCTCGATTCCGAAAACGGCACATTGGTATTCAACCCATATACGCTGCTAGAACTCGCATACACCAGATGTTCAATGCCATAGTGCCAGCAACCCTCCAATACATTTACAAAACCATCGATATTCGACTCCACGTATGCATACGGGTTTGTTATCGAATACCTTACACCTGCCTGTGCAGCCAGATTGCACACGCGGTCGAAGCGCTCATTGGCGAACTGCATTTTTACAGCCTCTTTATCCTCCAATTTCATACGGATAAACCGATAATTCGGAAAGCGGTTGCTCTGCACCAACCGATACCAATCCACTTGTTCCTTGTTAATACCGGCCTCTTCCAAACGGCTGTACTTCAGATTCACATCATAATAATCATTCAGATTATCCAAACCTACGACTTCATCGCCACGTTGCAACAAGCGTAAGGCGACATAGGAACCTATAAAACCGGCAGAGCCGGTGAGGAGAAGTTTCATATACTTAGCCTATTATTACTTCCTTGTATATTTGCAAATGCTTTTGTATCACATTTTCTAAGGAAAAATCCCGCTCCGCTATTTTTCGTGAGTTCTTCCCCATTTCTTTTCGGAGCGTTTCATCATTCAATAAGATTTCCAACTTATCTGCAACTGCCTTACTGTCTTTTATCGGAACTAAGAATCCATTGTAACCATCCTCTACTGTATCCTTGCATCCGATGGAATTGGTTGTTATAATCGGTCGTCCTATGGCTGTAGCTTCCATCAACGATTTGGGAACACCTTCTCGATAATAACTTGGGAAAACAACAATATGGGCTTGTTGTAATAGTTCTTTCACATCTGTCCGAAAACCTAACCATTGAATATAATGCCCATCGCAACGGGCACGCAATTCTTCTTCGGTTATTGCATTTGGATTCTTCGATAATCCGCCACACAGCCAAAACTCAACCTTACCTTCATAATTCTTTCGTAATGCTTCCGCAGCCTCTATTAATATCAAAGTTCCTTTTTCTTTTACCATTCGAGCCATAAAAATAACTTTCAAAGGTCGAATTTCTGACTCCGGCGTATATGGATACAGTTTTAAATCAACTCCGGAACCCTTTATAAAACGAACTTGATGCTCATTCACTACATGATATTTGATAAATAAACTTTCATCTTCATGATTTTGAAAGATAACAAGAAGATTCTTCCGATGATTTGAGAATCTCAATAAAGCCAATATCCCTTTTAGTTTCAAGGACAAATTTTCCTGATTAAATAAAACACCCATGCCGCTTATTGCATTAACAACTACTTTCGATTTTACAAATTTAGCTGCTAATCCACCTCACAAAATCACTTTTAAACCAACATGATGAATAATATCCGGCTTATGCTTCTTATATAATTTGTAAAGGAACAAGAAAGTCTTAAACTCTTCAAAGATATTCTCGCCTGTCGGATTTATAGGAAGCTCTATCATTTTCAATCCTAAGGCTTCCACCTTTGGACATAAGCCGGTATTCTTAGCCACTAAAGTTACATCGTAACCGGATTGTTGGGCGGCAAGGGCTAATTTTTTGCGGTGGGAAAGGAGGAAATAATCCTCGTTCATGACAAGAAATAATGTCTGCATAAATTATTATATTCTCAAATCAAACATACGACCCAACTCAAAATCAAACGAAACAGGATTAAAATAACCATTAGAAGGATTTAGAGACAGAGTGTTATATTATCAGGACACCATCTGAGTAGTTTCAATACGAAAAAAACGCGTTGATTGTTTTTATCATTTTTATAATTCATAGAGGCTTAGTATTTACCCGTCAAAACCATAATACGAAAAAGGAGTGTAATGAATTTATTTGATGTCTTTATCCGGTTATCTCCAATTACCGGAAAACGTGTCGAAAATTTATTCTTATATACCAATACCTTTTCTAGCAACTCCAAATTTTCCTCAGGAATTATCGCTGAGTAGCCATTACAAATTTCTTTCAATGTTCTAATTCTCAATCCTTCTTTTCGCACAAAAGATACATAGCGCCTTAGCCATAATGAGAATATATTCCTCGCTTTTAGTATTATTTCGATGTAATCTATATAATATATAAGAACTAGTATCTGGATATAAATATTCATTAAGACATAAGCATATCTTATACACCCAGGCATCATGCATATAAACTGTCGAACATTTATAAAGGAGAAGTATATTATGCAACTTAGAGTTAAAAACCATTGTACAACCTGCAGCTGGATTACGTAAGAAAGATTCTCCTAATGTGTAACAATATTCATTGTCATCTATCCCTATAGGTTTTAGAGAGGCATCTACAATAATTCGTCGAGAAAAATATAATGCAGGTTCATTTACATGAGAGATCAACTCCGAAACCGCAATGCGCAACTTATCTGGAAGCCAAACATCATCTTGATCACAAAAGGCATAATAATCAAAACCAGAGGTATTATATAATAATTCCATAAAACTCTGCCCTACTCCTATATTCTTGCCTTTACTCCAAATAAGCAAATGATTTTTTGCCACTTATCTAAAATATCACAAGTTGCATCAGTTGAACCATCACCTCGAACTCTTATTTCAACCTTAACATCTTTCTGTGATATTATCGAAGATAGTTGTTGTTCTAAATATCTTTCTCCATTATATGTAGACAATAATACACATACAGAAATCATATTACCAAATCAAATTAAGAATTTACTTTTAAATCTATCTATCGCGTTTATAGATAGCCTCTTATAATTATTCTGTTCCAAGACCCTGCTTATAGTATTCATCAATAAATCCACATTAGTAACATCTACACAATATCCATTAAAATCATTAATAACCAATTCAGTTGGTCCACCAACATTAGGTACAATCGAAGGTATGCCGTATGCCATCGCTTCCAATATTGTCATACCAAATGTCTCCATCCACAAAGAAAGAACTGACAAATTCATCATCAAATCTGACTTTTGAAGAAAAGGACGTATATCTCTTTGCGAAGGATACACCGTGAGATTATCCGGCAATCTCTCAGCAAAAAAGCTATCAATCTTCTCATTGTTGGCACCTAGGATTAATACAAATCGATAATTCGGCATCTTCCGAGCGACATCGACATAAGTAAATACGCCTTTTGCTTTTGATAATGAAGCAATCATTATAATTGTATTTAGATACCGTTCTTCTATTGGTACTACACTAACCTTATCCCAAAAAGACTTGGCTAAAACATTATATTCAACTACTGATTCACAATCGCTTCTATCCTCATATTGTTTCTTCAAGTATTCAGATACATAAATCCGTTTTGCTCGAGTTCTATTAAAGAACCACGCATATATACGTTTATCAAAAGTTCTACTTATGAATTTTTCATGAATATGATAAATTATCTTCTTCCTATACAACTTTCCAATTATGGCAGCATAAAAAGGGACTATGGTATTAATGTGAAAAACATCAAAACGAACCCCATATATCAAGACTAAAATAAAAGCGCTAATGCGAGATATCAACGGTGAAAGAAAACACTTCCTTTCCCTGAACGTTGGATAAGCCACAGGCAGTATTTTTACATTAGTCAATTCAGATAGAAATCCAGAAGAAGGTCTTGTTACAATCCAAACTTCATCATTTGCATAATTGGATTCTATCACATTAGCTAATACCCTTGTGCTTCCTGTAAAATCATCCACTGGATGAATAAATAAAGTTTTATACATCCTTTTTCTTCAAATTAGCCACACTTAAAATATACATAGACAAAATGCAAATCCAAAAAGGATATGCATTTTGACATAAAAGCAATAACAGAATAATGGATAAATGCCAAAACTGCATATTGCTTCAAAAAACAACTTTATTAATATAAAAGATAAAATAAGAATTGCTCCTATTATTCCATGCATAACTAAATATTTCTTTATTCCAGAAACAGATACCAATATAAATATTGAGAATTTCAACAAATAGATGAAAATCTTTTCAGAAAAATAGAACAAAGATAGCCTATAAACAAAGTTATATACCCAGCTAACGAGAATGTAAATAATTCTGCCACGATTAAAATTATGACATACTTATTACGCAAATCAAATCTATTTGCCATAATCATAGGTATTATACCCATAGTCAAGTGTCCAGGTTCTGCAAACACGCTTCTAAATCTATAAAACGAGCCAAGCTCATCTATAGAAGCTGGCAATATAAAAAACAATAATTAAAAGCTTTATATTGTCCATCAGAAAATTCAATATATACGGAATCTAAAGGAAAACCAATCAAAAATAGTATATAAAAGAATAGCGAAACAATAATTAAAATAGCAAACAACTTTGTATAGAGATTCAGCAAATATACCTTTATATTATCTTTTAAGAATATCAACGTCGCTATTTCGCATAAAACAAGCATATTATCAGCCAATGATTCAGTATTCGTAAAAACTTCCCATGACATCACAAATAGCATAATTGCGACAAATAGAATATTTTCCCTGCTCTTTATACAACAACTTCGGCAAAAGACTATAGACAAAATACCTACTATTGCACTTGCAATACGTATCACATTTCTAATCTCTGTATTCCAACTAAACCAAGGATACATCGAGTTTAAAAACATCAGAAACACAGCTAATGCATAAACTATATATATAACATCCGATACTCGAAAGGCTTGCATATTACTATATTAATGTCAGAAATGAATAAGATTTTTGTACTTCTTTTGACATAATACTGTTGACTGAAATATAATTCAAGACCTTAAACCACAAATTTCCAACACCTATAATTCTATCATCTATCTTCAATAGCTCAAGCAACGATTTCACTCTCCCAACTTTATTACCCATCCCTACTGCATAAAACTGTTTCTCAAACAAAATCGAAAACGCCGTACCATGAAAAGAAGAGGTTACCGCAAATTCAGCATTCTTTATATATGAAATAAATTCAAACGCATCTGCCGTCTGAATATAACGCTTCCCTATTTTTACACTTCACGTTATCTCTATAACATCATATTCCCATTTATCTTGCAGTCTTTTTACTAAATCATCAGATCCTTTTGATGACAACAAATTGTAATACAATATATACTTACTCCTCTTTACAGGCACACAATACTTTTCCCATTCTTCTTTTGGCAATAGAAATACCGTGTCAAGAACAACTGATATATTCTTTTCTGTTAGTTTTTCTATCTCGTCGTATAATTCTGTTTCTCGAACAGAGATAGCACTGAAATTCTTCAACCATTTCTGTATATGCAATTTGTCATCTTGTGTAAGGTCAATTATCCCCATACTTGGAGCATAAGCGACTTTTTTAATCTTGGGATTAATATATTCTCCCCAATAAACAGGATCAAACCCTTCATGTTCATGAAAAGGTGATTTCCACCATATTTGGTCGCTGCCATATATGATACAATCAAAAGCCACATCCTTCAAGTCTTCAGGCTTGATATACTCCGGCACAACCGGCAGACCAAAACAATTCCGTACCAAACTCTCCATTTTTTCTTTGCGCTTCTTCCGACGGGAATATCCCAATGCGAACGAAAGCAATGTTTTCATCTTCTTCAAGAGAGTCTGTTGTTTCCATCTCGGATTAAGCAGCCGGTAAACATCGGCATGGTATTTCGGCCAATAATCCACAATCAGAACTTGATGCCCTTTAGTTGCCAAATAATGTTTCAAGGCAAATGTCTGCAAGAATGCTCCATAATTGTTTGCCCTGTGGAACGTCAATATTCCAATCTTCATACCATACTCTACTTAATCACCTTCTTTATCATCGCCTTCGCCTCATCATTCAGCATGTTTCTCATCGCATTCTTCAACGATACCTTCGCCTTCACTACCGCATCCACTTCTATATTGCTCATCCTTGACAGTGCTTCGCTCTCATCCTCATGCCGCGTGAACACTTCCAATATCATGGACTTATCCGGTAATTCCGGACTTGCAAATTCCTTCAATGCCTCCATGAATTCTTCCTTGTTGTTTGCGGATAAATAGCGGAAACCCAAGTCTTCCGCGTAATGTTTTACCAATGTGTGGGACTTATTGCCAAAGTGCCCGCCTACCGCCATGTATTTGTCGGCATTTTCGCCAAAGGCGTAGCATAGATGGCTATATATGCGGAATTCCGCACCAATGCCGTTATTAATAAGCATTAGCCGCAGGTTCTTCCCGATATGGCGGTTCCCTAAAGAGTTCAAATTGTAGAAGAAGGTCAAATCGCCGACCACTCCGAAGCACAAGCGGTTGGGATTTACCAATGATGCACCGATTAGAGAACTTACACAACCGTCTATCCCGCAACAACCTACGTTGCAAACCGATTCCACACCTTCCGGCAAATGGAACATGTTCCAAGAACGCAGGGTGTTGGAGACTCCCATGTGGAACAACGAGCCTTTTGGTAAACGCGAAGAGTGTTGCATGGCCGTCCATATATTGCTGAACGGCAATTCTGGGATTGCGGAATAAATGCTGTCAAACAGTCCTTTGCAACAGTCTATAAATTCATGGTGCTTTTCCCCGTCCCTGCCATAATGAAGGAAGAATGATTCCTCCGACATCTGGAAAACTGTCGTCAATTTCTTAAACGGGTCGCGCAGTTCACCGTCTTCGCTTACCCGCCATATTTCTTTCGCCGGTATCGTCCCGGCAAATGTCGCTGCTGAAACCTCCCCGATATGGATCATTAAATCCAAGGTCGGAAATGGCGAGGCTGCATTTGTCTGCAGCTGTACCAGGGTCGGGAGCAATTTGTATTTCCCGTAGTAACCGCTGGTATGGTCGTAAATAGCTATGGCGTCGTGAGTCGCGCAAAACCGGTCAATTGCTTGTGCCTGCTTCCCGGAAAAACGATTGTGCGAACCCACATAAACAGCAATCTTCCCTTTAGGCATTTCAGGAAGCCCATCCCATGCCTGGAATCTCCGCATGGCGCGGACCGGAGGCAATTCCCGGACTGAAAAATCTTTGCTGTAAGTCGTGATTAAATTGATATGGACCGGACCTCCGCCGTTCCTGCGCAATTCAAGGATTGCTTTATTTGCCTCCATCGTTACATAGCCCTCATCCCTGTCATCTTTGATTATGAGAGGTTCAACAGAGTACTTTGCTATATCGTAAGGAAGATTCCTACGGTCAATATTTTGAAAATCAATTGCCCAATCCTGTCTGCTCCTTGATGTGAAGTAATTGCAAGTACCGGCAATTTCCGATAAAAAGCCTCCGTCAGTCCGGGATAATAATCTCGTGAAGCCGTAGCCCCGGTACAAGAAAGGGCTACCGGTTCCCCGCTTTCTGCTGCCATTCCACAAGCCATATATGCAGCAAAACGCTCATCGACCGATGAATAGATTTCAAAATAATGGTCATTTTGTACACTACCTACAAAAGTGTAATTGGTTGCCCCCGGAGATGCTATTATTTTCTTTATTCCGTTTGCTTTCAATAAAGACAATACGATTTGGACGTTCCGTTCCGTAGTGTAAAATTTTTCCTTGCTCATAATCAGTTGTTATTATAAATAAAACTTATCTTATTAATTAGACAAAAGAAGATATTCCAGCCTAATATTTTTATTTACACAAAATTTCATTATTCTTTTATCCGGACAATCAACCAATTTATAATGAGGATTGCAGTTCCACAAAAGAGAACGAACGCTTTTTATTGGTTCAAAGAACAAGGGCATTTTAGATTTACGAATCATGTTTTCAAGATCCAGTTCTTTTAAAGTTATCAAATTAAAATATGGTATATCAAACAAATTATACTGATTCTGCTTTTTCTTTCCATTATGAATGATAACGCATACACCACCTTCTTCAAGTATGGAAAATGTATGGAGCAGTATCTGAAACGAAGCATCCAAACTTCGTCCATACATCATGATTTCTATGGAATTCCCGTGTTCCGGCAAATAAGATTTTAAAACATCTTTAGAACACACATCGCCTATTACCAGAGAATTATACTTCTTTATTTCTCTCTTGGATGAAAACAATCCGCTTTTATTTGTTTTCTTCAATACCACATGATTGAGATATAATGCGCACAATCCAATCAAGGATACTATGGAAAGATACCAAAAGGGAGTAAACGGAGAAATTACAAAAATGAGTATTAGAACACTCACCACAAGTTTCTTTTTACTCTTCAAAAACCGGGGCATACTAAGGATTCCAAATATAGTTTATGATCACAATTTAAAGCAGAAATAACGTCTATTTCATTAGAAGTTAGAGAGAACCCATCTATTTCCGAATACAGTCTTACTCTTTCCGGCTTAGTCGAGGTGAAAACCGGAATTCCGCCTGTATCTAAATGTCACCTGAATATAATCTGCCCAATGCTTCGATTATATTTAGATGCCATTTCTTGAATTTGTTGATTGTCTCTTATTCTTGGATGCATTTTACAAAGAGGCGAGTAATCTTGAAGAACAATGCTCCTTTCTCTACAAAATTGTGTTTCCAATTCAAATGTATTTAATGGATGCCTCTCTATCTGAACTATCTCCGGAATAATACCCGATTCAAATAATTGCCTCAAATGGAATATCCGTACATTACAAATACCTATCCTAAGAGTAAGTTTTTTATCTTTTAGTTTTAGTAAACTATCCCACGCTGCAGGGAAATATTTCCATACCGGCCAATATATTAACAATGCGTCCACATATTCCAATTGCATCGAATCAAGCTTTTTCTTGAAATATTCCTCTATCAGACCATTATACATTTGTATTGGGTCGATTTTCGTTTGAATAAAATATTCATTCCGATATATGCCCAATTCCTTTGCACCTTCATACACAGCCCGACTGAGTACTTCTTCTGTATGATAACTGGGAGCAGTATCAAACCATCTGATTCCATGATTTAATGCAGCACGACAAACTTCCAATGTCCCTTTAAAATCTTTATGAGCCGAAGCTCCCGAACCAAATATCAAATCTTTACTCATGATTTCATCTTTTCAAGTAACCTTTCCACACGTGTAAATACCATATTCCTCTCATCACTATCCATTCCAATAAAAAGAGATGATATCATTACCGATAAAACGTCTATAATGATAGATATGAATAAACGAAGAAATGATGGAGGCATAGAGTAAATAATCAGAATAGATGGGATAATTGCAATTAAGGTTGTCAAAATAATAGGGCGAAATACATTTTCCACAAATATTATTGGCTTTAAAGCAATCATATCGCGTAGCAAATACATTCAGGCAACAACCACTAGGCTTTTAATAAATATATATAAGTAATAAGTTGATACGACGGAAGCTCCATAAAAGAAGAACACCCATGTTAAGGGAAATTCCAACAAACCAATTGGTGTAAGGACTAAAGCATATCGTCTTATTTTTCCTGTTGCTGCACAAGCTGTATATCCGGAAGAACCAACACAATCAAAAATCCCCAATATCAAAGACAATTGAACAAATATCACTGTATAATCAGGAACCACTGTAAGCCATATTTCCAATATCTTTCGGGTTTCACAAATTATAGGAAAGGCCCTTAAGAGCATAGCAAAATAAGAGAACTTGGCACCACGGCATACCAATGTGTATAAAAATTCTTTCTCACCTGCTGCATAGCTCTTCACTATTTGAGGATTTATAGCCATCGTAAAACTATTGACAAATTGCAATACGGCTCCTTCTACTTGCGTAGCTATTTCCCGTGCACAACCCCAAAATAAACATTTATCAGCATATTTACACCTTGGGTATTTATGATGCTATTGGTATTGGTAAAAAAACTCCACCCGGAAAAGCCCAACATGTCTTTAAATATATCCTTGTCAAAAACAAAACCAGTCCGGCTTTCCTCAAAATATCGATGACAATATATAGAATATATCAACCTGACAAGTATCGCGCAAAGCATTAATAAAACAGCATAAAATACCAGCCTATCTATTGGAGAAATATATATACAAAAACAAACACCCAATTTCAATAAAGCATAAACAATACTGATATAAGCAAACGCCTTCATATGTTCATGGGCGATAATGCATGAATTATACGGAATACTTATCAAATTAATACAGAATGTTACCAACGTACATTGAATACCCATTTTGCCGCCTCCATCCTTCCGGCAGGTATCTGCATTCGCGTTTCAATAAACCATACTGCGACAATTTCTGCAACCAATAATACAATAACAGATATTCCTATTTGAATAATCAGGCTCGTAGAAAATATCCTTTTCAATTTCTCGATATCTCCACGTCCCAATTCAAAAGTTATAAAACGGCTTAT
>CAYZTO010000002.1:0-31064 GCA_964481365.1 uncultured Parabacteroides sp.
GAACTGCGGAACTAATTTTTCGCCTGATGGACGGTAACTTGCGGGTACGGGAACCCTATTCCTACCTTGTTGAAGGTTTCATAGACATTCCTGTTCATGTCGAAATAGACTCCCCAATAATCCGCGCTCTTCACCCAGACGCGGACAGTGATGTTTACACTGCTTTCTGCCAATTTGTTCAGTGCGATGAAAGGTGCGGCTGGTTTGGAGAGTATGCGGCTGTCTTTTGCTATTATCGATTCAAGTACTTCTTTCACCCGCTGGAAGTCTGTTCCGTATTCCACGGAAAAAACCCAGTCCACGCGGCGTAAATCTTGCTTGCTGTAATTAACAACAATCCCGCTGCTCAATGATGCGTTGGGGATGTAAATCAAGCGGTTGTCCGAAGTATTCAAAACAGTGTGGAAAATCTGCACCTCCTTCACCGTACCGCTTTCCGTAAGGGCATCGATGTAGTCCCCGACTTTGTAGGGCTTCAACAAGAGGATAATCAAGCCCCCCGCGAAGTTCGACAGGTTCCCGCTCAATGCCATACCGATTGCCACACCTGCAGAAGCAAGCAACGCGGCAAAAGAAGCGGTCTGCACACCCAGCGCACCTATCACCGAGATTATCAGTAAGACAATCAGCACCACATTTACCAGGCTTCCTACAAAACTTTTGACCGAAGAGTCGATGTTTTGCTTCGAAAGTATCTTCCTCACCATACTGCTGATGGCACTAATCAATAAACGGCCGACTATGAAAACAAGTACGGCTTTCAGCAACGTCCACCCCAATTGGGTCCCATATTTGACAAACGAATCTAAAACCTCGGGGAGCTTTTCTTCCCATGTAAAAACACTTAGCAGCATCATATTCTATAATAATTTGATTGTAAACCTATCCAAAACCTGCCGGGCTGTGCCCGCAAAATTATAAAAGTTCCGTCTGAACGCCTAACTTGTTTTCTCTATATTGCATTCCGGGCTTTTTACCTTATAATCAGAAAGCCTGCCGCACAAGCTATAATAATGTTTAATGCATCGGCCTTTTGGTATTCCTCCTCCACAACTACTGATTTAAATCCGTAGCTTTGCGCCGGATTCTAAACGAACGCTACGAATGAAAGCTATAGTTACATTACTAAGTATCCTCCTTCTGTATTCCTCTCATTTGCCTGCGCAGACATACCAGGAATGGGTAGAGAAGAGTTGCGATTATATCGACAAAGGTGATTTGGTCTCTGCAGAAGAAAGCCTGAAGGCTGCCATGCGCCTCGAACCCGGGAACCCCGCGAACTTCGCCCTCCTCAGCAATCTCGGTACGCTGCAACGCCGCCAAGGACGAATGGACGATGCCTTGGTTTCCTATACAGCGGCATTAAGCCGCCATCCAAGGAGCATCACAATCCTTGAGAACCGCGCATCCCTTTATTCCGAAATGGGAGAAACCGATAAAGCCCTGACCGATTACAACACACTGTTAAGCATAGAACCCGAAGACCAGGAAGCACTCTTCTGCCGTGGCATGATTTTCATACAAAAGAAAAACTACCTCTGGGCTGAACAGGACTTCGACAAAATCCTGGAGGTAAATGAAAAGTCTGTAAGGGGAAGGCTCGGGCACGCCATACTCGAGAAGCTGCGCGGCAATTACGATTACAGTGAACGCATATTCAATTATCTGATTAAAGAGCTACCGCGCGAGTGGCTTCTCTACGAAGAACGGGCTGACCTTTATTTCCTCATGGGAAAGAATGCGCGGGCAATGGCTGACATCAGCAGGGTTTTTGCAGAATCAACCCCGACTGCTTCCCTGTATGTCCTTCGCGGGAAGGTGAAGCTCGCACAGTTTGAAAGGGAATCAGCCGCCAATGATTTCCAGAAAGCTCTCGAGTTGGGTTACGATGCTGATGTGATAGAAGAACTAATGAAATTCACGAAGTGATACCGGCATCAAAAAGACAAATCCTGACTTCTCCGACAAACTACTTTTACATTATCAGAACTCAGAAATGGAAATAACTTCTACAAACGCCAACGGGCGCGTCCTCGCAGTGGACGCTTTGCGAGGTTTTGCCGTGATGGGAATCATCCTGCTGCACAACATCGAGCACTTCAACTTCTATGCTTTCCCCGAGGAAAGCTCCCGCCTGCTGGGATGCCTGGACAAACAAATCTGGGACATGCTGTTCTTCTCTTTCTCCGGAAAAGCTTACGCCATCTTTGCTTTATTGTTCGGTTTCACGTTCTACCTGCAAAGCCGCAACTGTGAAAAACGCGGGGAAGACTTCCGCAACCGATATATGTGGCGACTGGTGCTGCTGCTGGGGTTTGGCTTAATCAACTCTTCCTTCTTCCCGGGAGAAATACTTGTGCTTTACGCGATTTTAGGCTTCGTGCTTGTTCCCGTGAGGCATCTTTCCGACAAGGCAGTGGCATGGATTGCCTTCATACTGATGCTGCAGCCTGCCGAGTGGTGCAAGGCCGTTTATGCTTTAGTTTTCCCGGAAGCCAACCCACAACAAATGGTTTATTCGCTTGTGGATGTGTACCCGCAACTGTACGGCACTTCACTGTGGGAGATGATAAAAGTCAATCTGACTACCGGTGTGCTTGCCAGCCTGAATTGGGCTTGGTGCTACGGCAGGGTTTTCCAGACAGCCGCACTCTTCATGACAGGAATGCTGCTTGGACGGAAGGGACTGTTCATCCTTTCGGGTGAAAACCAAAGCCATGTGGTACGTTTCTGGATGCGCACAGGCATTTATTCCCTCTTCTCTGCCGTGCTTCTTTATTTCTTTAAGGAATTCATCTTTTCAACAATAGAAAATCCTTTCCTCCTCTCCACGATGCAGACCATATTGAACTCATGGTACAATCTTGCCTTCATGCTTGTAATCGTGAGTGCATTCCTGCTTATCTACATGGTAAACAATGGGAAAGTGTTGCAGTTGCTTATCCCCTACGGGAAAATGAGCCTGACGGACTATGTTTCGCAATCCATCATCGGCAGTTTCCTTTACTTTGGTTACGGGCTTGCCTTGTACCAATATTGCGGAACGACATTCAGTTTCCTGATAGGGCTGGCATTCTTTACTTTACAACTGACTTTTGCTGATTGGTGGTTCCGACATTTCAAGCGTGGACCGTTAGAGACCGTATGGCACCGGCTCACTTGGATGAAGTTCAAATCTCTTTAGCAGTACGTCAGTTTCGCAATATAGTATATTGACAATCACAATATGCCATATAGAGAAGCTCGAAGTGCCACATCGACAAACACAATGTTGAACTTCGACCTCCTCTAAGTTCAACTTCGCGAAAATCAATCCGAAAGCTTCAGCGCCTTTGCCAAATCACCCAATCCTCCTTCTCCGGGCAAACCGGGATATGCCTGCTTCATCGTTTCGACGAAACTTGCTGCCGTGCTGCTCGAATTCAGGATTTCTTTCATTTTCTTTAGATAATCAATCTTGAACTGAACACTCTCGGAAGTAGTCGCGCCCCCGTGACCTCCGATGAAAATAACCGCCCCGGATGCGAGAGAATTTTCTGCTTCTTTAATCTCCGCGTCAATGGCTTCGGGCAAAGATACCTGCAAATGGCTTACGTGTGTACGGGCAGGAGTCCAATGGGTGTAATAAGCTTTTCCGCCAATCAGTAAGCTTGCAGCAGGGAAATCACTTGATGCCCCGCGACGGAACTCAAACGTCACCCCTGCCCAAGTCTGCGTTGTGCCGAACGGTACTTCCGTAACAGGTCCTGTCGGCATTTCGGTCATGGTGTCGCCCCACATCTTCTCGAAACCCTTCATCATTCCACCATAAATGGGACCTTTGGAGAATTCTTCCATGCCTTCAGCCATGATTTGGTCGTGGTTGCCGCTACCTCCCACGTGGTAGTCGGAGATGATTTTCTCGATAGGTTTACCGAGTTTCTCGATATAACTGTTGAATTCCGCTACATTGTCTTTGAAAAGCGGGTGCTCCATTGTCACAAGCGCATCCTTTCCCTCAATGATATAACTTGCATCAGCCATCACATCATTGGTATAATAAACATGCAATTTGAAACCGTCGAAGTCATGTACCTCGAAACGTCCTTTAGTCTGTGCCATAGATATAAGTATTAATAGATTAAACAATAAAACCTTTTTTCTTTTACACAGCAAATGTAGGAAGACATTTTACCGCATACAAGTAGGCACTTAGAAGTCAGATACTTACCTGTTTGAAACCATTATTGAAACAAAGGAGGTTACAAAATGCATTTTCTTGATATTTTTTTCACTTGATGATAAAAAGAGGTTTGCTTACTTTTGTAGAGTATATTGAACGACAAAATAATATATCCATAAAATGAAAAGAAATACGATAGAAGACGGATTATTCCCTGACTGCCCGATACGAAACATACTCGCACGTATCAGTGACAAATGGTCGCTATTGGTAATCTACACGCTAAACAAATCAGAAAAGGAAGCTGTGCGGTTTAAGGAGCTGCAACGCGAGATGCCTGATATCTCACAGAAAATGCTGACAGTCACACTCCGCACTCTCGAAGAAGACGGATACGTGAAGCGTACCGCCTACCCGGAAGTCCCGCCCCGCGTAGAATACTCACTCACGGAGCGGACTTATTCTCTCTTACCGCATATCTATGCCCTGCTAAATTGGGCAAAAGAAAACAGCGATGCAATCATGCACGACAGGAAGAAGGCACAACGGCGGTACAATATTAAAACGGAAACAACAGCGGCAGCACGCAAATCATGACTAATCCCATGATAATCTGCAGCGGAAGACCTACTTTCACATAATCCATAAAAGTATATTGTCCCGCTGGCATCACCAAGGCATTGGGCGGGGTGGAGAAAGGAGAAGCAAAACACATGCTCGCTCCAACGGTGACGGCAAACAGGAACGGAACCGGACTTACTCCCAATTGTATTGCACTTTGCAAAGCTATGGGTGCCATAAGGAGTGCTGTTACCGTATTGCTTATGAACATTGTCATCATAGATGTGGTAAAATAAATCCCGGCAAGCAACACCAGAGGACCGTATCCTCCTATAGTTTGTACCAAAGCATTGGATATGTATTCCGATGCACCTGTTTTTTCCAAAGCCAAAGACATCGGCATCATTGCAGCAAACAGTACAATTGTTTCCCAATTGATGGTTTTATACGCTGCTTCGACATTCCGGAGGCAACCGGTGATAACCATCAACACTGCAGCTATCATCACAGCAGTAACAGGTGCTACAGGAATAAAATCAAACACCATCATGGCAATCATAAGCAACATAATGGAAGCTGCAACCGGCGCCTTGTAATCCAATGTCACCTTCGCTGCTTCTTCCAATGGTTGCCCTAAAACTACCCAATTATCTTCATCTTTCGACAAGCGCGCTATATCCTTCCATTCACCTTGAACAAGCAATACGTCGCCCTCGTGCATTTTCTGATTCCCTAAATCATACAGCAAATACTCTTTCTTTCGCCGTATTCCCAAGACATTCACATTGAACTTATCACGGAAACCGGCATCTTTCACCGGCTGGTTAATGATACGCGAAGAAGACATCAATACAATCTCCGCTATACCTATATCGTAAAAATCCAAAGAAGCATTCGTTTTACCGGCAATTTCGGTAGTATGCTCATCCATAAGGGTAAGCGCAAAATCCGCTCTCAGTTGCTCAACTTTATCAAAAGACCCGGAAACATAAATAACATCTCCTTCCTGAAGGATAGATTCCGGAATGGATATTTGTTTAATCGTATGGAGGAAACGGTTCTGTGTAACAGGCACTCTGCGTATTTCCAAGATATTTACACCATACTTCTGACGGACATTAAGTTCTGTCACCGTACATCCTATTGCATGGGAACTGGCAGGAACCTGAAGGCGAAAAAGGTTATTAGCCAAACCGTATTCATTTACTAATTGATTCAGAGACTTACCCCTGTGTATGTTATCATCACCTTGCTCCTTTTTCGACAGGAAATGTCTTGTCAATGGAAGAAGAACCAATGAACCCGTAAACACACAAATCAAACCTACAGGAAAAAAAGAAAAGAAAGAAAGAGCCGAATAACCTGCATTTTCCAATGTGTCGGATATAATCAAGTTAGGAGGCGTACCAATCAGTGTCATCATTCCACCCATGCTACTGGCGAAAGCAAGCGGCATCAGCAAACGGCTGGGGTTAGTCCCCGCACTCACTGCCATACTAACTACAATTGGAAGCATCAATGCCACAGTTCCGGTATTACTTACGAATGCTCCTATTGCAGATGTCACCAACATAACAAGCAAAAACAAACGCAACTCGCTTTTTCCTGCCATCTTTAAAATCTTGCTGCTTATCATTTTCGCCAGACCCGTTTGGAAAATAGCTCCGCCGACAACAAATAATCCGACCATCATTATGACAACCGAATTGGAAAAACCGGACAGCCCTTCTTCCGGAGTAAGAATCTGAAAAATCAACAAAGCAAGCAAAACACAAATAGCAACTAAATCTGAACGAACTTTTCCGCTCATGAAGAATATAGTTGCCACAACCAATATTAAAATCGTTATCAGCATAGCGAGTAATTAGAATTTGAAATAATACATTGGAATAATCGAGGCGCAAAAATACTACTATTTTCATCAAACAATGATGAAAACAACGCTTATCTTAAGCAAAAACCAGAGTTTTCAATGAAAATAGAAAGATTTTGCAAGGCTGCAAAACATCACTATTTATTGTCATTTAAGAGTTGCCTTCGATAGGCTTTCGGAGAAAATCCGAAATGTTCCTTGACATACTTTCCAAAAAAAGACAGGTTGGGAAAGTCTAGTTCCATAGCTATTTCTTTTATTGATTTTGTGGAATATTTCATCAGATACTCAATATCACGATTAACGTACATATCTATGATATGAGAAGCCGTTTCTTGGCACGAAACCTTACATACCGAAGAAAGGTATTTCGGAGTAATATTCAACTTCCCAGCATAATATCCGACTTTCCTGTTTTTAGGATAAGCAGAAGACAGCATTTCTACGAAACGCCGGAAATATTGTTCTCCAGAAGTAAATATACGTGAGGTATCATAAGTTTTTTCTCCTATAATACTCTCCATATCATAGAAGAAAGCCAACATCAACGCGTTAATCACTTTTTCTTTATTTGTCTGGAGATGCAATGCTTTGTAGCAAATCAATTCATAATACCGGCAAAACTCTGTAACTTCCTGCGCTGTAAGAGTCACCTTTGGATTCCTTTGAGACATTAAAGCAGCACTCCAGAAATCATCCGTCATAGGAATGACTCTTTTTATATAAGCGGAAGTCGTACTGATACCATTACACTTAAAATCACTGCTGATATAGATGTCTTTCATAAGCATCTGTGGACAACAAATAAACGCATCATTTGGCAATATTTCATAAGTCACACCATTAACATTAGCCGAAGCCCTGCCTTTTAAACACAAAACAAATGAGAACATTTCAAATTGCAGAATGTCCGCCGGAATTGTTAGATAATTGTCATTCCAGAAATAAAGATTACCATTATTATAAATCGAGCCTTTCATCCATTCTGATATTTCCTGCTGTACCTTCATAAAGAACCATTTGATTATTTGCTGCAAATTACGGTAGTTCTAAAAAGAATCAAGTTGTCAAAAATTCGGTAGTCATATCCATTTTGTCCCAGTTTTCACTTATTGTTTACTAAAAGAACACTTCCTTCCAAATGCAGATTAATAGTAATACGGATTTCCTTTATTCTTTTGCATCTGGATTTCTAAAAACAACGTATTATGAAGATTTATTTTTTGACGAGCGCGTGGTTCATTGCTTCTTTGACCGGATTAATCGGATGCCAAAGCAATAGTGGAGAAGGGAATACCTATCGAGAACCGGTTAAAGTGAAGGTTATGCAAATTACACCTATAGAAATGAATGCAAATTACCGTTTCTCCGGAACTGTTGAAGAAGCGAATGAAACGCCTCTAAGCTTCTCCGTTGCAGGAACTATTTATAACGTAGACATTCAGTTAGGGGACCACGTGAAAAAAGGGCAACTGCTGGCTTCACTTGAGACTACGTCTATGCAAAGCACTTATGATGCGGCAAAAGCAAGTTTAACCCAAGCAGAAGATGCTTACAACCGCATGAAAGAACTCCACGACAAAGGCAGCTTAGCGGAAATAAAATGGATTGAAACACAAAGCAAACTGCAACAAGCCCGCTCTATGGAGGAAGTAGCCCGGAAAAATCTGCAAGACTGCAATCTTTATGCTCCATTCAACGGTGTGATTTCGGAAAAATCAGTTGAAGTGGGAGAAAATGTCAAGCCTGGTGTGCCGATAGGGAAAATTGTAGGTATCAGCCGTCTTAAAGTAAAGATTTCCGTACCTGAAACCGAAATTTCAAATGTGGCATTGCAACAACAGGCATTCATTAAAGTTCCTGCTTTAAACGGAGCCACATTCCACGGCATTGTGACAGAAAAAGGGGTTGTGGCAAATCCTCTTTCCCGCTCTTACGAAGTTAAGATAGAAATTGAAGGGACTGATAAATCCCTTTTGCCCGGAATGGTAACTGAAGTGGCATTGGAAAATAAGTCTGACAGGCAAACACGCTGCATTGTTCCTGCGCATATTGTCCAGCTCGATGAATATAATAATTCCTTCGTGTGGCTGAATAATAACGGAAAGGCGACAAAACGCATCATCACATGCGGAGAATATACGGCTGACGGGGTAACTGTAGTGTCCGGGTTGTCGGCAGGAGACGAGATTATAGTAGAAGGACAGCAAAAAGTCTGCGAAAACACGGAGGTTAGCTTATGAAACGCAATGCAGTGGAATGGGCAATGCATTACAAACAGATTATCATTCTGATTGTATGCTGCCTGATAGCATTCGGCATCTACAGCTTGCCGAATATGCAGAAGAACGAGTTTCCCGACTTCACCATCAGGCAAGGCATTGTCGTGGCGGTAGCTCCCGGGAACACATCGGAAGAGATGGTCGAGCAAGTAGCAAAACCTCTGGAAGAATATATCTTCACGTATAAGGAAGTAAAGAAAGCCAAAACGTTTTCCAAATCGCGCGACGGCATTACATATATTCAGGTAGAACTGAACGATGATTTAAATAACAAGGATGAGTTTTGGAGCAAATTCAAGCATGGCATAAGCGAGTTCAAGGCACAATTGCCTTCAAATGTCATGGCTGTCGTTGTGCAAGATGATTTCGGCGACACATCTGCCCTTCTCATCACAATGGAAAGCAAGGAAAAAACTTATCGGGAACTTCATGATTACATGGACGATTTGCAAGACCGCCTGCGCCGTATTCCTTCAGTCGGGAGGATGACAGTTTCCGGACTACAAAAAGAACAAATCAGCGTGTACCTCGACAATGCCAAACTTTCAAAGTATGGTTTGAACGACCAAATGATTGCCGCCACGCTTTTCCAAAAAGGTTTTTCCACGTCAGGGGGGCGTGTCAAGGATGAAACATATACCCAGCCTGTTTATGTTGCAAAATCCCTGAATACAGTATATGACGTACAGCAGCAAATTGTTTATACCGACCCGCAAGGCAACAATATCCGCCTGAAAGATATCGCCCGCGTTGTGAAAGAGTATCCCGATGCGGAAAGTTTCATTACCAACAACGGTAAGAAATGTATTCTCCTTTCCGTAGAGATGAAAAAGGGGCAAAATATCGTTGCTATGGGCAATGAGATTAATGATGTCATAAATGAATATATGCAGGAACTGCCATCGGAGGTGGAAATCTACCGTATCACAGACCAGAGCAAAGTGGTAGGCGACAGTGTCAATAATTTTTTGCGCGAACTCGTGATTGCCATCGTAGCTGTCGTCATCGTTGTGATGTTGCTTTTGCCGATACGTGTGGCTTTAGTGGCTGCATCTACTATCCCAATCACGATTTTCATCTCTTTGGGACTGTTTTACGCTTTCGGGCTGGAGCTGAACACCGTCACGCTCGCTGCACTTATCGTCACACTCGGGATGATTGTGGACAACTCCATAGTTATTATTGACAATTACTTGGAAAAGATAGGCGACGGGATGTCCCGATGGCACGCATCGATAGAGAGCACAACCCACTTCTTTAAATCTATTCTCTCTGCCACGTTAGCCATAAGCATCACCTTTTTCCCGTTTCTTGCAACAACGAAAGGAATGATTCACGACTTCGTACTCAGCTTCCCGTGGGCGGTGACCATAGTTTTAGGCATATCTCTCATTGTCGCAACGATGTTGGTACCATTCCTCCAGTTTTGGTTCATTCGCAAACCGATGCAGAAGAAATCCGACAAGAGTTTTTCTTTCCTCGATATGCTGCAAGAATATTACAACAAATTGCTCGATGTATGCTTCGCCCATCCGAAATGCACTTTAGGCGCAGGATTGCTGTCTGTCATCATTGGCGGATTTATTTTCAGCCGGTTGCCACAGGAATTATTGCCTACAGCAGACCGCGACCAATTCGCAGTGGAGATTTACCTGCCGACAGGCTCTTCCATTGAGAAGACAACCATGATTGCCGACAGCCTCGAACATATTTTACAGCAAGACCCGCGCATCACCAACATTACTTCGTTCAAGGGTTGTTCGTCGCCCCGTTTCCACACTGCCTACGCTCCGCAGATAGCGGGGACGAACTATGCGCAATTCATTGTCAATACCACCGGTTTCGAATCAACCGTGGATTTATTGGATGAATACACGCCTTTATACACGGATTATTTCCCCGAAGCACGTGTCAGGTTCAAACAACTGAGCTATAACGAGGCTGTCTACCCTATTGAAATACGCCTTAGCGGGGATGAACTCGAAACGCTGCGCGTAGAAGCATCCCGGATAGAAGGAATCCTGCGTGAGATGCCTGAACTCATACTCTTGCAACAAGACAAGTACGAGCCTCTCTCCTCGACCAGGATAGTGCTTAAAGAAGACGAGGCTTCGCGTTTGGGAATCAACAACGTTACGGTGGAAACGACACTTGCCATGCGCTACGGCAGCGGTTTGACCGTGGCAAAAGTATGGGAGGGCGATTACGACATAGGAATCGTCTTGAAAGGAATACATGCCGACCGTGCAACGAACCTCGACCTTGCCGACGAGCTTATCCCCGTTGCCGGGGGATTGACTTCCGTCCCGTTAAGGCAGATTGCCGACATTGTACCGGTCTGGGAACCGGGGCAAATCGTGCGCCGCAACGGTGTGAAAACATTAACCGTCATGGCAGACCTGCGCCGTGGGGAGAACGCCACTAATATTACCGGGAAAGTGAAGGAAAAACTCAGCGGGATTACGCTTCCGCCGGGAGTAACGCTCAGCTACGGCGGTGAAGACGAGCAGACAACCGAGAAATTGCCGCCAATCATGGGCGGATTGGTCGTCGCTGCCGCAATCATCTTCTTCATACTGCTGTACCACTTCAAGAATATCGGGCTTGCGGGAGTGGTTTTCACCAGCATGGCGCTCTGCATCTTCGGCGCGGCGTTGGGAATCCTAATCCAAGGCGCCCAGTTCAGCATCACGTCCATCCTCGGGCTGGTGAGCCTCATGGGAATCATAGTAAGGAACGGGATAATCATGTTCGACTATGCGGAAGAGCTGCGTAAAACGGAGAAACTGCCCGTGCGGGATGCAATTTACCACTCGGCACGACGCCGTATGCGCCCGATTTTCCTCACTTCCGCCGCTGCTTCGATGGGTGTAATCCCGATGATACTCGGCAAGAGCAGCCTGTGGATGCCGATGGGAACCGTTATATGTTATGGCGCGCTAATAACGATGGTGCTGCTGCTGACCGTCCTCCCGATTATGTACTGGTTTGCTTTGCGAGGCTCGACGCAACGGCGTGCCGCTGCTAAAAAACTGGAACAATGAATAGACGAATGACCTTTTTAATGAAAAAGACAATGGAACGAATGATAAACAAACTGTTTTACCTTTTAATATTATGCATGGCACCGCTGGCGCATCCTTTCGCACAGCAAACCTACACCTTGGACGAATGCATCGAGCTTGCGCTCGCAAACAACCTCAGCCTGAAGACTGCCGCCAACTCCTTGCAAATGGCGGAGGAAGACAAGAAGTCCGCCTTTACCAACTTTTTCCCGAACATCAGCGCGACGGGCGGAGGGCTTATCGCCAATAAGGGGCTTTTCGAGATGGAAATCCAGCCGGGAGCGCTCATGTCGATGGCCGACGACGGCATAATCGGTTCCGTTACCGCCTCGCTCCCGGTTTTCACCGGAGGGCAAATCGTGAACAGCAACAAACTCGCCGACGTGGGGCTGGAAAGCCAGCGCCTGCAGTACGGGCTGTCGGAAAATGAAGTCCGCCTCAAAACGGAAAACTACTTTTGGCAGGTAGTGATGCTGAAGGAGAAGCTCTGGACGCTACATACCGTAGAAGAGTACCTCCAACAGCTCGTCTCCGACGTCCAGGCTGCGGTAGACGCGGGCGTGGTGAACCGCAACGACCTCTTGATGGCGCAACTCCGCATGAACGAACAGCGCAGCAACCGCCTCAACTTGGAAAATGCCCTCCTGCTGTCCCGCTCCCTGCTCGCCCAGCACATGGGATTGGGCATCGACAGCGTGGAAGTGGCAACCGACATGGCAGAAGTCCTTCCCTCCGACCCTTCCGAACTGTTTTCACTGCCGGAAGACGCTTTGCCACAGACCCGCGAATACCTCCTGCTCCAGCAAAACCTGAAGGCTTCGAAGCTCCAGAAGAAACTTGCCGTGGGAAAGAACCTCCCGACACTCGCCATAGGCGGCGGATTCGTGTACGAGAACCTGATGGACCGAGACCACAGCTTCTGGATGGGGTTCGCCACGCTTAGCATACCGCTGACCGACTGGTGGAGCGGGACGCACAACATCCGCAAGCAGAAACTTGCCGTCCGTAACGCCGAAAACCAGCTCTCCGACCAGAGCGAACTGCTCATGATAAAGATGCAGCAGACGTGGAACGACCTGCGCAACGCCTATCTCCAGGTAGGAATCGCGCTCAACTCCATCGAACAGTCTTCGGAAAACCTCAGGCTGCAAACGGACTATTACCACGCCGGGATTTGCACGATGGGCGACCTTCTCGAAGCGCAAACCCTCTACCAGCAAAGCCGCGACCAGTATGTCGAGGCATTCGCGAGGTACGAAGTCAAGAAGCGGGAATACCTGCAAGCCACGGGGAGATAAAATATCCGTCATCAATTTTTTGGTTTCGCCCCCGGAGAAGGTTGGCGACGGCAGACAACCGGTAATTGATTAGCCCTTAAATAAATGCCGTCCATGTCATCCGGGGGTTTTCCGTGCGCAATATCTTCTTTACCCGGGTAAAATATATGCCCCGGGGGTGCGTGGACGGCTTTACTCGGGTAAAACACATCCCACAGCGGCGCGAAGCGCATTTTACCACGGTAAAACGGGCGGCACACCATGCACAGGCAACTTTACCGGAGTAAAACACACCTTGCAACAGTGCGAAGACTACTTTACTGCGGTAAAACGGCATCCGAAGCGGTGAGGCACGTATTTTACCCGGGTAAACGGTATTTTGCAGCCTTGCGGAAGGTTTTTTACCGTGGTAAAGGAAATGCGGGGGGAAGGGAAGAAGTGTTTTACGGCAGGAAAGGTGGCAGCGAAGCCGGGGAGATGGGGTTTTCCTGCCGTAAAAATGTCATTGCAGAAGCGGCAGATGGTGCAGCATCTCGCGGATGCGTATTGCCGTGCGCGGCATGGGCTCTGCAATGGTGAGGGCGACCAAATCCGAGGCTGCGGCAACGTCATTTATCAGGCGGACTACCTCTTGCAGCTTCATACCGTCCGGGGCAGGACCGACAGCGGTCACTATTTCTGCCGGGTCGAGAACATCCATGTCGAAATGCACCATCACCTTCGATGCGCCGGAGGCTTTAAGCCAACCGAGCACGGGCGCACTGCTTGCGGCGACTTCTTGGGGCGTGAAATGCGGGATTCCGAACTGCTTCTGGCGGAGTTTGATTTCGTCGCGCTCCCACTCGCGGAGCCCTACGAACAAAATACGCGAAGCGTCTATCTTTGCAGGAAGTATGGACATGATTTGCTCCTCGCCAAGACCCATGCACGCAGTCACCGCCATTGCATGGTAACCGGCATATACATCCCCCGGCAACGTGATGTCGGGATGCGAGTCGAGCCACAGCACCGCAACGTCGCCGGCGTACTTTTTAGCCAAATAAGTGAAGGGCGCGACGCTTACGGAACATTCCCCGCCGAGGACGACGAGGCGGTCGGGCTGTGCAACATCGAGGATGTCGAGCGCAGCGCGGGTCTGGCGCAGAATCGCATCCCTGTCGATTACGCCATCGACTATTTTGCGCTCGTGCCATCCCGTATCTACCGGGACGGTATAGGTTTCTTGATTGCTTCGGGGTGCGAGGAACTCCAGTAATTGCGCTCCCAAACAGTAGCCGCGCGAAGACAACGAGGGGTCTTCCACTTCCGGAATCCAGTGGCTTATGATTCCACCCTGCCACTGTGGATAAATCAGACGAATTGTTTTCATTTTTCTGGGATTTAACATATTTGACAACGTGTGAGAAAGTGCCTCACTCCCGGCAAAAATACACGAATCTTTCCTCATTCCATGTTTTTTGCGTAAGTTTGCCCCGCTTTTCCAAAATATGCTTATTTAACAACAAACGAACAGTATCTGAATATGCCGAATATATCAAACAGGGGACTGGAAATGCCGGAATCGCCCATACGGAAGCTCGTCCCGTTGGCAAATTCCGCCATCGCAAGGGGCGTGAAAGTATATCACCTGAACATAGGGCAACCCGACCTGCCTACGCCGGAAATCGGACTCGAAGCAATGCGGCGCATCGACCGCACGGTGCTGGAATATTCGCCGAGCGAAGGCATCCGCAGCTTCCGCGAGAAGCTTGTACGCTACTATGCCAAGTACAACATCAATGTCACGACCGATGACATCATCATAACCACGGGCGGCTCGGAAGCGGTGTTCTTTTCTTTCATGGCATGCCTCGACCCCGGCGATGAAATAATCATCCCCGAACCGGCATACGCCAACTACATGGCGTTCGCAATCTCTTGCGGTACGGTGATAAAGACCGTCCCGTCGTCGATAGAGGAAGGATTCGCGTTGCCGGCATTCGAAAAGTTCGAAGCCCTTATAACACCCAAGACGAAGGCCATCCTCATCTGTAACCCCAACAACCCTACCGGCTACCTTTACACGCGGAAAGAGATGGAGCAGCTGCGCGACTTGGTTAAAAAGTACGACCTGTTCCTTTTCTCGGACGAAGTTTACCGGGAATTTTGTTACACCGGTGCCCCCTACATATCGGCGTTCCACCTAAAGGGGATAGAGAACAACGTGGTGCTTGTGGATTCCGTCTCAAAAAGGTACAGCGAATGCGGGATACGCATCGGTGCCCTGATTACGAAGAACAGTGCAGTGAAGGAGAACGTGATGAAGTGGTGCCAGGCACGCCTCAGCCCCCCGCTGATAGGGCAAATCATCGCTGAAGCGTCCCTCGACGCACCGGAGGAATACATGAGCGAAGTATATGACGAATATGTAGAACGGCGGAAGTTCCTCATCGACGGTCTGAACCGCATACCGGGCTGCTACTCCCCCATCCCGATGGGTGCTTTCTATACGGTAGCACGCCTGCCTGTGGATGATGCCGATAAATTCTGTGCCTGGTGCCTCAGCGAATTTGAATATGAGAAGCAAACCGTGATGCTCGCCCCTGCGTCGGGCTTCTATACCACGCCGGGACTTGGAAAGAACGAGGTGCGCCTTGCGTATGTCTTGAAAAAAGAAGACCTTGCGAAGGCACTCGAAGTGTTGCGACGGGCGTTGGAAGCATATCCCGGCAGGTGCGTTCCATGAATTTCGAACTATACATCGCAAAACGCATACGCAGCAGCAAAGACGGCACGAGGGAAGTAACCCCTCCTGCCGTGAGGGTCGCCATGATTGGCATCTCGCTGGGTCTGACGGTGATGATTCTCGCCGTTGCCATAATAATCGGGTTCAAGAAAGAGGTGAGGAATAAAGTTATCGGCTTCGGTTCGCACATACAAGTCACGAACCTCGATTCCAACACTTCATACGAGACCGCCCCGATTGCGGTAAGCGATTCCCTCCTCGGTAAACTGCGCAATTACCCCGGGATAAGGCACGTCGAGGCATTTGCGACGAAACCGGGCATCCTGAAAACCGACTCTGACTATGAAGGGATAATCCTGAAAGGCGTGGACACCGGTTTCGACTGGACTTTTTTCAGCCAAAACCTGAAGGAAGGCGGTATTTTGCAGCTTTCGGACGACAAAACTTCCACCGACGTACTTATTTCCCGCTATCAAGCCGACCGTTTGAACCTGAAACTCGGGGATTCCTTCCTTGCATACTTCGTGCGTGATGATGTGCGTGCCCGGAAGTTCAGTATAGCGGGTATTTACGAAACGGGATTCCAGGACTACGACAAACTTTTTGTCATTGCGGATATAAAACAAGTGCGCCGGTTGAACGGATGGGACAGCGACCAGGCAAGCGGATTGGAATTGCTCGTCGAAAACTACGACCGCCTGGACGAAACCGCCGAAAACCTCTACTTCGACCTGGCAGAAGAACAGGACAGGAACGGGAATCACCTTTACGTGCGTTCCATAAAAGAGCTGAACCCTATGATTTTCGGCTGGTTGGAAGTGCTCGACATCAATGTCGTCATCATCCTGATTCTGATGATGGCGGTGGCTGGGTTCACCATGATATCCGGGTTGCTAATCATTATCCTCGAACGCACGAACATGATAGGGATTTTGAAGGCATTGGGGGAAAGCAACGCCAGCATCAGGAGGATTTTCCTGTACGTGGCATTCTTCCTTGTGGGGAAAGGGATGTTGTGGGGAAACATAATCGGTGTCGCACTGTGCGTGATACAATCCAAGACCCGTATAATCACCCTCGACCCGGAAACCTATTACCTTGATGCCGTGCCAATCGACCTAAGCCTGATGGCGCTCATCCTTTTGAACATCGGAACCCTCGCCGCGTCAATGCTGATGCTCCTCGGTCCTTCTTATCTTATCACCCGGATAGAGCCGGCAAAGAGCATACGCTTCGAATAACCATAAAAACAGAGGGCGCATCACAGTCATCGACCGACGGAAAAATAATATCCCCCGGACCGGCCATTCTCTGGTCACGTCCGGGGGATACACATAGCCTATCCTATCGTCCTGAAGCAAATGCCATCAACGCCATACCACGTTCTGCACAATCCGTCCCTCGGCGGTCTGGATTTCAGAGTTGGGTATCGGGAACATTACCCAATTCGAGTCGTAAGCACTATACTTGTTGAGGTACTGGTTCTCGAACGAAACGAATTCGTTCAACACCGTGCCAACCTCTCCCCAACGGGCGAGATCGAACCAACGATGACCTTCCATACCCAGCTCGGCACGACGCTCACGCTTCAAGGCGGTTGTCGCCTCCTCGGCACTCGAGAACGGACTGTTGTACAAACCAATCCTATAGTTGGCTGCTGTACCGGTGATGGTGGTCCCGTTCACCTGGTCGTCCAAGGTGTACGTACCGACGGTCGTATCGTCAGCTGCAACATAAGAATTCGCCGCACGGGCACGAACCTGGTTTATCAGGTTACGGGCCGTCTCCAAATCACCGTCGTGGATACAGCACTCCGCATAGAGCAACAGCACGTCCGCGTAACGGATGATGTGGTAGTTCTTGGCTGAAGAGGTGGATACCGTAGCAAGAGAAGTGGAACCCATCTCCGACTTGAGCGGTTGAGGCTTCTTGTTCATATACGGGCCACCATTCGTATAGTCTCGAATCCAAGATGAAAGGGCTGCCTGGGTAGGTGTCCCCCAATCCAGGTAAGGCACACCGAAACGGCCTATCGTGATGTCGAGACGGGGATCGGTGGCTACAGACAAATCCGAGTCAATCACACCGCCGCTTATGGAAGTCAAAACCGGCAAACTATGGTAATCCTCTACCGGCAAACCATCCTCATCCACGATAAATGAATTCACGAAGTCATGAGTTGGTTGATAGAACCCCCAACCACCAACGCCTGAAGCGCCGGGCAAACCGACCGCCCAATCCTCGTAAGGCGTATTGGTATCAACCTGAGTACCGCTGATGGTCGTCTGGGCATCAAGCACAGACTCTCCGAGCCAGTCACCCTCAGGACGGAAAAGGGAATAATAGTCGTCCACCAGACGGAACTTCTGCCCTATGGCATCGACACCCTCGTCAATCACCTGCCTCAACAACTCCTTGGCCTCAGACCAATGGTTCTCCGTACCGTTGGCACCGTTATATGGCGACGACCAATACATATAGAATTTCGCCAACATCGCGGCTGCCGCCCATTTGTTCACGCGGCCCTTGTCGCTATCTCCCCAAATCTCGGGCAAGACTTCCATAGCATCTTTCATATCTTGGGCAACCAAATCCCATACATAAATGTAATTACCGCTCTCATCCACGTTCGAGACAAGCGGATCGGTCGCCGAACGATAATCCTCCAAAGTGACATAGGGAACCGCCGCACCGAACATCTTGATCAACTCAAACATACAAACGCCTTTCAGGAACTTCGCTTGGGCGACAATCACATCATAATCTTCCAACTCGTCCTGAATCTGCTCAGCGAGATCCAGCACGTTATTACAACGTTTCACGCCCTCATAATTAGCTGCCCATTTCCCTAAAAGGTAAGAGTTGGCGGAATTGAACTGGTATGTCTCCAATTCCGTGAAGTTCGACTGGTCGGTCGATTGGGAACCCTTGTTGGCATCTGCCCCGACCACATCGCCATAAACCCAATTCGAAATCGAGCCGTAGCCCATCCCTGCCAAATCAGTATTGTTACCAAAAGCGGAAGCATAGGCTCCTATCAGTATCATCTCAACCCCCTCGGGTGTCGTTAAAGTACTTTCACTTACCGACCCCGCAGGATCAACTGTCAGGAAGTCGTCCGTACAACTCCCCATACCCGTCAAAAGCGAAACCGCCAATACCGCACCTGTTATCCTTTTTTTCATGTGATTCTTAGTTTTAAAGTTATCGGAACCCTCGCCGCGTCAATGCTGATGCTCCTCGGTCCTTCTTATCTTATCACCCGGATAGAGCCGGCAAAGAGCATACGCTTCGAATAACCATAAAAACAGAGGGCGCATCACAGTCATCGACCGACGGAAAAATAATATCCCCCGGACCGGCCATTCTCTGGTCACGTCCGGGGGATACACATAGCCTATCCTATCGTCCTGAAGCAAATGCCATCAACGCCATACCACGTTCTGCACAATCCGTCCCTCGGCGGTCTGGATTTCAGAGTTGGGTATCGGGAACATTACCCAATTCGAGTCGTAAGCACTATACTTGTTGAGGTACTGGTTCTCGAACGAAACGAATTCGTTCAACACCGTGCCAACCTCTCCCCAACGGGCGAGATCGAACCAACGATGACCTTCCATACCCAGCTCGGCACGACGCTCACGCTTCAAGGCGGTTGTCGCCTCCTCGGCACTCGAGAACGGACTGTTGTACAAACCAATCCTATAGTTGGCTGCTGTACCGGTGATGGTGGTCCCGTTCACCTGGTCGTCCAAGGTGTACGTACCGACGGTCGTATCGTCAGCTGCAACATAAGAATTCGCCGCACGGGCACGAACCTGGTTTATCAGGTTACGGGCCGTCTCCAAATCACCGTCGTGGATACAGCACTCCGCATAGAGCAACAGCACGTCCGCGTAACGGATGATGTGGTAGTTCTTGGCTGAAGAGGTGGATACCGTAGCAAGAGAAGTGGAACCCATCTCCGACTTGAGCGGTTGAGGCTTCTTGTTCATATACGGGCCACCATTCGTATAGTCTCGAATCCAAGATGAAAGGGCTGCCTGGGTAGGTGTCCCCCAATCCAGGTAAGGCACACCGAAACGGCCTATCGTGATGTCGAGACGGGGATCGGTGGCTACAGACAAATCCGAGTCAATCACACCGCCGCTTATGGAAGTCAAAACCGGCAAACTATGGTAATCCTCTACCGGCAAACCATCCTCATCCACGATAAATGAATTCACGAAGTCATGAGTTGGTTGATAGAACCCCCAACCACCAACGCCTGAAGCGCCGGGCAAACCGACCGCCCAATCCTCGTAAGGCGTATTGGTATCAACCTGAGTACCGCTGATGGTCGTCTGGGCATCAAGCACAGACTCTCCGAGCCAGTCACCCTCAGGACGGAAAAGGGAATAATAGTCGTCCACCAGACGGAACTTCTGCCCTATGGCATCGACACCCTCGTCAATCACCTGCCTCAACAACTCCTTGGCCTCAGACCAATGGTTCTCCGTACCGTTGGCACCGTTATATGGCGACGACCAATACATATAGAATTTCGCCAACATCGCGGCTGCCGCCCATTTGTTCACGCGGCCCTTGTCGCTATCTCCCCAAATCTCGGGCAAGACTTCCATAGCATCTTTCATATCTTGGGCAACCAAATCCCATACATAAATGTAATTACCGCTCTCATCCACGTTCGAGACAAGCGGATCGGTCGCCGAACGATAATCCTCCAAAGTGACATAGGGAACCGCCGCACCGAACATCTTGATCAACTCAAACATACAAACGCCTTTCAGGAACTTCGCTTGGGCGACAATCACATCATAATCTTCCAACTCGTCCTGAATCTGCTCAGCGAGATCCAGCACGTTATTACAACGTTTCACGCCCTCATAATTAGCTGCCCATTTCCCTAAAAGGTAAGAGTTGGCGGAATTGAACTGGTATGTCTCCAATTCCGTGAAGTTCGACTGGTCGGTCGATTGGGAACCCTTGTTGGCATCTGCCCCGACCACATCGCCATAAACCCAATTCGAAATCGAGCCGTAGCCCATCCCTGCCAAATCAGTATTGTTACCAAAAGCGGAAGCATAGGCTCCTATCAGTATCATCTCAACCCCCTCGGGTGTCGTTAAAGTACTTTCACTTACCGACCCCGCAGGATCAACTGTCAGGAAGTCGTCCGTACAACTCCCCATACCCGTCAAAAGCGAAACCGCCAATACCGCACCTGTTATCTTTTTTTTCATGTGTATCTTAATTTAAAAGTTATTAAATGTTTCTGCTTTATACGATTAACCGATTAGAATTCAATATTAAGACCAAACAAGTATTGTTTCGGCATACCGTAAGAACCGTAGTCTATACCCTTCATCATATCGTTGGAGTTATCGCCATTATTCGAACGAACCTCCGGGTCCAATCCCTCATAACCCGTTATGGTGAATACATTCGCCAGCTGGACATAAAAACGAAGACGGGAAAGATTCAATTTCGAAACGATTGACCTCGGCAAAGAATAACCCAACGTCAAAGTCTGCATACGTAAGAAGGAACCGTCCTGGATGTATCCTGAATGGCTAACGGTCGTCTCAGGAGCCGTGTCTCCACTTACCCACAGAGGCAAAGTCCCTTCCGGATTGGTTTCCGGATGCCATGCTTTTTCCACACGGTCGCGGGAATAAACATTGCTCAAGTTACCCCAATAGGTGTAGTATTGGTAGTGTGCATAGAGATCGTTTCCGATGGAATAATAGAGATAGGTGCTCAAATCCCAATTCTTCCAGTTTACCCCAATATTAACACCACCGGTCAAATCCGGGTGCGGGTTACCTATGATGACACGGTCGTCCGCGTCAATCTTCCCGTCGTTGTTGGTATCCTTGAACTTATAGTGCCCTACCCAATAGGTCGCGTCAAGTGTCTCGGCGGTAGTACCATACGGGAGAACGGTCTGGCCATTGTCGTTCGTATAATTCAGGACATCCTCCTCGCTCTTGTAAATCCCATCGAGCTGGTAGCCGTAGAACATGGCAATAGGTTGTCCAACGGTAGTGATGTTCAACTCAGAGATACGGGTTGAGGTATAGAGGTTGGAAGAGCCGAGCTTCGTCACCGTGTTCTTATACCATGAGGCGTTGGCGTTGATGTTGTAGTCCACTTGCCCGACCTTGCCTCGCCAACCAATGGAGAAATCCACACCGACATTGCGCATATTACCAATATTGACGCTCGGCTTATCGCCTCCACCTGCCAAATAGGTCCAGTTCGCATCAACCAACATGTCGGAGGTATTCTTCACGTAGAAATCGAAACTTGAGGTCAAGCGGTTGTTGAACGCAGTGAAATCGTAACCGACGTTGAACATCTTCACCGTCTCCCACTTCGCATCCATGTCACCCAAATTGGTCATAGCGTAACCGGTGCTGGCACCTGAGTTATCACCACTGATCGCATAAAGATAACTGGTTGAGTTCGCATATTGGAACGCATAGTTGTAGGCCCCGATGTTGGAATTACCGGTCGTACCGTAACCGACACGTAATTTCAAGTCGTCCATCCAAGACTGGCGTGCCGTCTGCAAGAAAGGTTCATCGGACATACGCCAACCCAAAGAGATGGACGGGAAGGTACCCCAACGGTGGTTCTCCGAGAATTTAGATGAAGCGTCGCGGCGAATCGTGAAAGTCGCCAAATACTTGCCTTGATATGAATAATCGGCGCGACCGAAATAACCGAACATCGTGTATTTCTCACCCATCTCACCTCCGCTGTAGACCGTCGCCGTACCTCCGTTATCCAGCGTCCAGGTGTTGGGGTCATCCTCGAAAACATAACCATAACGGTAGCCTTCCATACTGCGACCAATGTTCCGTTTCAAGGCTTCGGTACCAATCATAACCGTCAAGTCGTGATCATCCGCAATGGTGGTCTTATAGGTTGCCGTATTGGTCCATTGCCAATCGAAATACCAGTTGGCAGTCTCATAGAAATAATTTTCCGAACGACCCTCTTTGTCATACTCGATTGTGCGCTCGTACATCGTAGCGGTCCATCCAGCCCGGAGAGACGCACCAAATTGCGTGCGGACAGACAAGCCCTTTATCCAAGGATCCTTAATCTCCGCAAATACTGCCGATTGCAAGCGGAAGAAACGAATCCAGTCGTCGGCCGAATTAATGGCATTAGACACGGCTGAAGTATTACGTCCACCGCCGCCTACAGATCCGGCGAACTGTCCGGAAACGTTATAAACAGGCACCCACGACGCCATCGTGTATGTCTTACCAAATGTATTATCGTCACTTTGACGACCGCGCTCGCCCACAATCTTCATGGTCGCCAGATTCGTGTTCTGCCCGATGACGAAATGCTCCGTCGGGGTAAATGTGGTATTCAAACGCATATTGTAACGTTCAAACGAGGAGTTCTTGATTGTTCCTTCACGATTCGTATAGCCCATTGAGAAAGCGTGTTGTCCTTTATCATTACCACCCGTGACGGACAATTCATGATTCTGGGAGATACCGGTCTGCGTCACCTCATCGAACCAATTGGTACCTTCGCGGGCTTCTTCTTCAGAATAACCATCTTCCAACATCTGATAATAAGCGGAACGCGCATAATAGGGACCATTCTCCGAGTCGTAAGAATTAACCCAGTTCTCGATGGAGCCAAATTCATCAATAATCTGCTGCCTTGAATAGCCTTGTGGCACAATAGCATAAGGCATTTGCAGGCTACCATTGGCGATGGAGCCGAACTGCGCATGAGACACCTGGTCTAACGTATAGCCACGGTAATTCACTAAGTTCCACTGGGATTGCTCCTCAGCCTCCATTGTTTCCCACGCGCCCATCATCGGATAACCGCTATTTGCCATACGAGACGCGCTGACATAGCCGTTATAAGTGATGCGGACCTTACCCGACTTATTTCCTTGTTTCGTGGTGATGATGATGACACCGTTCGCCGCACGCGCACCATAAATCGCCGTAGCTGCCGCGTCTTTCAAGACTTGGAAAGAGTCAATATCGTTAGGATTCACCGAACTGATGTCCACATCCTGCACGCCATCCACAATAATCAAAGGATCCGAGCCACTCATAGAACCGACACCACGGATACGTATTGTCGTCTCACCAGCAGGACCTCCGGAAGTATTGACGTAAACACCCGGTGCCCGTCCTTGCAAAGCCTCCGCGAAAGAAGCCACCGGTTGTACTTGTATATCCTCACGGGAAACAACTGACACAGAACCGGTAATATCTTTCTTGGCCTGCGTACCATAACCGACAACAATGACTTCCTCCAATGCCTCGGAATCTTCCTTCAAAGTAACCACTATAGAATCTTGATTATCATTCAAAGGAACTTCCATCGTTGTATAACCGACGTAGGACACCATAAGTACTGCCCCGTTCGGAACACCTTGGATAACAGCCACACCCGACATGTCGGTTATATTACCGATTGTTGTCCCCTTGACCAGAACGTTCGCGCCAATAACTTCACCAACTTCGTCGAGAACAGTAACGCGAACCGTACGCCCCGCCTGCTGGGCTCGGTTCACCTCGTAAACACTACTCTCACCTCCACCTATCGCCCATACGGGAGAAATCGCGACGAGCGACAAAGGAAGCGCACATAATTTCATGGAATTCTTCAATAAAATCATTTTCATGGTAATAAAAGATTTAATGTTAGAATGATGCAATGTTAATGATTTATTAATAAACAGGAATCTTATCTCTATATTATCCCTTCGAGGCAAAGTAAACTGATAACTTCACCTCGCACTTGTGGAATTACTCAAAAAACTTGTCTGATATTTTTGAAATGCTTGCCTATTTTTTATAATCCAGGGAGTTAAAACAATACACCCTGAGTTTCACCTTCTTACGCGATTCACAAAAACCTACAAACTCATCCTTTCCTGGAAAGACTGTTCTAAAGTATCCTAAAAAATAGAAAAGGAGTGGAAGCTCTAAACGGTAAAGAATTAATTTTACGGTGAGAGAAAAGACTAATGTTAATTAATTATCAATGCAGACAATCTTAATGACCATGAAATGACACATTCAAGTTTACTTCATTACCACTTTGAGACCGTAACGCCGCAAACACAAATCCCGACAGACGGCTACGACCGTTGGGAAATCTGCCACATTACCTCCGGCTCAGGATGGGTATCCTCGGGTAAGATGCAAAGGCGGTTCCACCTTAACGAAGTGTTGTTGATTCCGCCGAAGCTCAGCCGAGAATTCAGGTTCGAAACGGGGGCAGGCAGCCGGATACGTGTGCTGTTCCACGAGGCAGTAATCGACAAACTCGTCACTATCTTGCCAAAACTCAAAGAGCGGATGGATAACCTTAGGAGACATCCATGCATCATATCGTATCTGCCACACACCGCCGACCAGATTCTGAATACACTCCGAATGATGAAAAGCCTTCAGGAAGAAGAACGTATCTCGGTCCTGCTGAAGCTGCTCTTACGACTATCCCGGACCGCCGACAATATCCTCTTCCCATCAGACAGGCAAGCTAAGAAGATAATCGAGCTGATAAAACTCTACGTGGTACACAACGCGAACTACAAAATCACTTTAGAAGACGTGGCGCGCGAGGTGAACATGAGCCGTTACACCTTCTGTACTTTCTTCCGCAAGCAGACCGGCATGAGCTTCTTCACCTATCTTGAAGAGTACCGCATCGGACTTGCATGCCGCCTGTTGCATGAGACGGACTGGCCAGTATCCGATATTTGTTATAAGGTAGGCTTCAACAATATTCCCCATTTCAACCGGAGCTTCAAGCGGGTAGTCGGCGTAAGCCCCAAAGAATACCGCAAAAGCGAGGAGCTTCACGACTCAGTCTTCCCGCATGAGGCAGACCTGCCTGAACTTGGAGGGGCTGTGCCCCGTATAAGCCTTGAAAAGATGGTTGAAGTGGGAGATGTTGTTGAACCCGGCGAGGAAACAGACCTCGGAGACGGGCAACTCCCCGTCCGTTAGGAGGCGGACTGCGTGGCGCAACCGGTAGTCGTTCAAGAAGCGGGAGAACCCCATTCCGGCGTGACGGCGGAGGTGAAGGTCGAACGTCGCGCAGCTCATCCCCAGATGACGTGCCAAGTCTTCTTTCCTGATGCCTTCCACCCTGCGGGCATCGAGGAATGCACGTACCCGGGTGAGGAACCGGCCGACAGACACCTTGTGGTCGTAGCCAACCACCCGCTCGGGCGACCGCTCCCCAATCAGCAACAACAGGTCGAACACCGCCTCTACCTTGTGCAAATCAGAGCAACGCATTGTATTCAAAATCGAAATGATACGCCGTGCCATCGGCGCGTCGAAGACCCAACCGCCCCGCAAGGAAAGAATCCGCCACACGCGGGCTTGCAGCTCGTCGAAACTAGCAGCCACATTTTCAAGAAAAGCTGGGGTGAGGAAGACCGTTGCAAGGCACACGCGCCCCTTGGCATCGGCACCGTCGGGGTCGAACACAAACTTATACGGCACGCAAGGCGATACCAATATAACCTCTCCCCGGTCGAAAGGGAAATGCTGGTCGTCCAACCACATCGTCCCTTTCCCACGGCAAACATAAATCAAAGAAAACACATCCCGCACGCGCAGTTCGGGTTGCTTTTTCGGAACAACTTCAAAGAAGTGGTAGGCAAATTCCTCCGCCCAAAATACGTCGTCCATACATCATCCTATTTTTGTCGTCGTTTATTTACGTTGGTTAATAATTCAATAAATCAGCTCGGGTCTGGATAAGAAATGAATTATTTCTCTGAGAAATTAGGAACATACAATAGAAACATTAAACTTATAGATGTTGAATCATAACATTTAAACGATTGCCACTATGCTCCCAGAGGCTAAAGTTATAGAGATTTATTATATGGCGGATTATTTTTACAAGGAATTTGCCAAAGGGCGGAAAAAATATAAGCTTGAAGACAAGATTCATAATCATCGTAACAAACAAAACAGGACGGGTTATACGGAAATCATGGCCATCCTTATCCAGTTCGGGAGATTCCAGATGTTTTAAACATTATACAAGGAATACGTTCTTATCTGTACTCCTTTTTCCAAAATATGTGCCCTATAATCGTTTCGTGGAACTGGGAAAAAAGAGGGCCTGTTGCCACCGTCTCCATTTTCATCAGGCAAGTCCTGTCTGGTGCATACACAGGCATCAGCTCAGTGGATTCCATTCCGCTGCATGTCTGCCGCAACCAGTGCTTCCATCACGCAATGATGTTCGGTTACGGAAAGCGGACAAATGAACTTCCTAATACCTTTTAGGGTATTCGGATAAGTACGGATTTGATACTCCGATACTGTCGGGAAAGCAGCCACGAAGCTATACTTGTTGATGTCGATTCCAATGTAAGTCATAACGTCCTCTTATTTGGTTGAATACATCCTATAACCTATCGTCGCCAACAGGACTCACAAGGTCCAACGAACTATCCAGATTTCAGATGTAAAGGCATGGGGACTGAACGTTGTTAACGGTTTCATGAACCAACAACTAATCGGTCTTTGTCCATGCCTGTTCAAAGTCATAAATTATCGAATTCGCATCCACAGCCTACGCTCCACAAACACGTAATAGGAACGCACCCATCCTTTTCCTATAACGAAACCTTCACCGTTTCACAGTTGTTTATCCTTTTCCTCAGACAAACTTTATCCCCCACTGTGACGAGGACAGACAATTTATCACCATCCCTTTCAACAGAGATATCGAAGGTGGAACCGAAAGCCCGGATAGCTTTTAAACGGATGTGATTCCAAGTTTCCGGCAGTCGGGGCGTTAATGTAAAAGAGCGGAATTCCGTCGGTCGAATACCAAACATCCCTTCCGTGATGATACGGCAATACAACCCGCTCTCAGCCGATAAGTGACGTTGGTTTCCTTCTGGCCACGCCTCAATAGCGTATGGTACATGCTCACCCAAAAGCCGCTGTGTGGAGTAAAACTTCAAATACTCCGTAGCCTTTTCTGTTTCCCCGGCAGCATAAACACCCCGCAATGCGTATAGCGTGGAACGGTCCCAGAAAGTTTCACTTCCGGCTTGCGTCAGTAAGCCATTTTCAGTCCACAAACGGGGAGAAAAAAGGGCAGCGATAGTGGCATCTTTGCGTTCGTAAATTCCGACGGTGAGCGGGATACATATCCACGAGCGTAAAACATCATTGCCCTTGTAATATTGGTAGGTTTCAAAGCCTTCGACAGTTGCTCCAAAGTAAGACTCAATGTTTCTCCTAAGTTCTTTCGCCTCTCGGGCATAACTACCAGTCCTTTTCTTCAGTTCCTTGCCCAAATAGACGGCAGAGTTCAATGCATCATAATACAAAGACGATGTGCAAAGGTTAGCACCCCCGGCTGGGAAGCGCCCTTCCAATTCATCAGCATCCGAAGAAACAACTCCTTCATCGTTCAACTGCCTTTTGCAATATTCCAGACACCACTCGATGAGTGGCCAGAGCCTCTCAGCCTCCGCACGATTACCCCTTGCCAAAGCATAGCGAGCTGCCCCGTAAGCTATCATAGCAGCATCTCCACGGTCACCAGCTCCTGCCCATATATCCAAACCCTCCGCAATGATGGAACTGGGAAGCGGCTTATATTCATCATTCATAAAACGGGCGAAATGCTCATACGAGTTCAGGGCTGACTCATTCCCTTTGTCATATCCGAGGAAAGGAAAGAAAGGATTGATATATTCTGCTTGGTCATTTGCCCATATAGCAGCATAGTAAGATTCACCTCCCGGACCATGCATCAATCCGCCAGCCGTTTTGTAAATACTTTCCGCACTACGAATCTTAGCAAAAGCAAACATCGTATTGATAACTGGGTCTGGAGTTTCTAATATCAGGTTACTCCAGAATGTTTCCACCAACATTTGCCGCGCTTGCAGCTCTGTTTCTACATCCAGGACAGTTTGTGGCTCATCGCCTTTATAGCCGGCAGTCACCACATAAAAAGAAACTTCCCCACCCGGTTGCAACAGTTTGCTGAATCCCCCCACAAGGGTTTGTACCAAATGGTAAGAACCTGCTATACCACGCTCAGCCGGTGTCAGTATCTCTGTGCGGACATCGCTTGCCTCAACCTGAATAACTTTATCCCCGATATTCTTCAGTATATACTTCTCGCAAAAAGCAGGTAACGTTGTAGAAGGGAACAAGACACGGGTCAGTTCCACACTCCCTTGTCGTGTCGAACAAAGACTCTTGACGGTCATCGTCCCGTTCAAAGAAATGCTTTGCACCTGTTCCCGAATCCTGGCATTCCCTACTAAAACGTTTTCCAAAGGATTCCACGCCATTCTGCGCATCAAACTGGCGTGGGTATCGTTAGGTATGGTTCGAAGCAATGGCCAAACCATCCCCCTATCCAGTTGGAACGAACCATTCGCGTCCACGCCGTAGCGCAACACAGTCGATACCTCCAGCCCACTCATTTCTATATGGTCGCTATGCGGAGCATCGCCCGGTTTTACCGTCCACGTGATACCTCCGTCCGCATCCAATTCCCATCGCTGTGCCTTAGTATATCCGCCAAGGCAAACGGCACATAAAAATAACAATATGATTCTTCTCATGATTATAATTAATTTTTCAGTTAAATCCTTCCAACCTTACCAGTTCCCCTGCCGGGCAAAGCACTTCTGCATACGAATAAACATTACCCAACACGTCTTCCGTCCGGGAGACTTCCAAAGGAACGCCGTCCTGCTCTATGCGAGCCAAATCTCCGGGGAACATTGCCCTCCATATTAACGCTTCAGGGGTTTTGTTCATTACGGCTGTCGCCTTATTATTATAATGTATAAGGGAGAGTTTGCCGGACAGCACAGGGATGTTTTCAACAGCAAGCCACGATGTCTGCCCTGTAAGGCTCGGGCAGGTTTCTACGGTATTCCGGGAAGCATCGACGTGCAAACCTGCAGTGCCGCTGACAATCCCTTCCAGCATCGCCGAAGCAACCTCCGGATAGTCCCTGCGCCCGTTTTCATACAAAGCACGAAGGAAGCGGTACCCTTGCTCCGGCCTTCCATTACGGTAAAAGACGACGGGATAATAAGACATCGTCTCCACGTTGGTTTCCGTTGTCTCCATGAGGCGGAGGATGCTTTCTATCCGCTCCGGCTCACGGACGATGCCAAACCAAAGCGGGAACATGTTCGTGCCGCCCTCCTTAAAAGTACCGTCGTCTAACCAATAAGAGTAATAATTGCCGGTCTCCGCGTTCCACCATAGGGAGTCGTAGAGTTGCGCGTAGGCTTCGGCGCGGGATGCCATGCGTTCTGCCTTAGCCTTCTCCCCTCCCATAAGGAGGATTGAGGCGTAGGAGTGCAATCCACGGTATATGGCAGCCAACAAATCGCCCGTCACCCTGAGATTCGAGACAGACTCTTCATAAGAAGGAAGCCCGCGCACGCCTTTGAACCTCTTCCGCGACGTGTCGCCGCGCTCGTTCATCACCGCACGACGTTCCATTATGCTGCCGGCTTCCAGCATCCACCTCTCCATATACTCGCCTGCGGTAAGGCTGAAGAACTCGAGGAATGCGGGGCAAGCCGTGTAGGTCGTGTCGCCTGTCCATAGGTATAAACGATAGCAGGCGTCCATAAGGTCGAAGTTCGCGTTCAGGTTATACCAGAAGTCCCCATCGTCCTCGTAATCCACCGGCGCAGGCAGGTTGTCTTTGTTGATTTCCCAATAGGTGCAATAGTCCTTCCCCTCCGAGATGTTTTCCACGAAGCGGGCGAACATGTTGCGGTTCTGTTCCCGATGCCCGTTGATTTCTTCGCCAATGCACTGGTGGGAAACATCACGCATACAGAATGCCTCGCGTCCGGGCAACGCAGCCTCGTACCAGGGACCTACGGGGTCGGTGACATTCCCGACGTATGATTCCGAGCGTTCTGACGCCCAACGGAACATGCTTGCAAGCAGAGTGTCGTTGGTAGAGACGGACAGCCCGCCCTGCGTCGTGCGGGAAATATCGGGGAAAGTCCCCGGTTGCCCGGCGCATGCCCCAAGGCACACGCACAGGCATAAAAGAAAGTAGTGTTTGCATGTATCCATGATATC
>CAYZTO010000002.1:31164-51434 GCA_964481365.1 uncultured Parabacteroides sp.
ATAGGCCACCAGTAGTCGCGTTCCGTATAATCGACCCTTTCTGCAGGAACATACACGGCACGGACAGGCGAACCGCCGGAGTAGTCGTTGTATTCTATTCCCTCTATGGGCTTGTTCATCTCTTCGAGGAGGATGCCCCAGCGGCGGAGGTCGAAGAAGCGCAAGCCTTCGTCGGCAAATTCCACGCGGCGTTCGTTGCGGATGAGGTCGAGCAGGCTTCCGCCATAAAGCGTATTGACGGCTTCGTCTATGTCGTTCGTATTGCCTGCACGGTCGCGTATCACCTTGACAAGGGACTTGGCCTCGTCGGTGCTCCCGCCGGTTTCTACCAATGCCTCAGCACGCAAAAGGTAGGCTTCGGCATAGCGCAAGACTATGAACGCGTTGTACGTAGTCCACGTTTCTTCTTCCGTGAAATATTTCTTCCACGAGAGTCCGGTTTGGGTCTTGTTCCATTCACTGCCACCGCCTTCACCCAAGACGTCACCCACCCACACGGGCAAGTCTTGCAGCGCCCCGTAATCCTTATCGGGGTCGAAGTAGGTGTAGCCATCCCTTTCGACCGTATTGTCCGGGATGCTGTTGAAATAACGTCCCCTCATCTCCATTCCCGGGGCATAAAGCGTTTCATAAAAGCGCGGGTCTTTGTTCACGTAAGGCAAGTTCTCGTTCCGCTCACCGATGTATTCAAACGCGTCGGCCAACGACTTCACAGGCGTAGTCACGCAGTAGCCCCCAAGGGACTGGTTGTAAAAGTCACCCCAGCTGTTCGTGTCGTCCAACGAATACGTTTTGACAAGAATGACCTCGTCCAAGCTCTCGCACCCGTAAACGAACAAGTCCCCGAAGTTGGTTGCCAATGAGGCAGTCTTCAGCAACTCTTCCGTTTCTTCCAACGTGATCGAGAAGTAGGATTTGTCGCCCAAGTAGCCTGCGGCATAAGCGGCAGCGCGGGCGCGTAAGAGGCGGGCAGCCGGCTTACCTATCTTAGAAGAGTTCTCCGCCTCGTCGGGCAAACCTTGAATTGCCTCTTCCAAGTCGCTTAATATGAAATCAAACACGACTCTGGGGTCTTCCACCTGCTCGATAATGCGGCTTTCTTCCACCGTTGCGGGGTTCTCCGTATAAAACATGATGCGCCCGAAGATAGACACAAGGTCGAGGTAGAAATAAGCCCGCAACGTCTTAGCCTCACCGAGGATGCGAAGGCGGTCTTCGTCCGTGTCCCCTCCCGGCCATTCGTAATTGTCGATATTATTGATAATGCTGTTTGCGCGTTGCACGGACACATAGCCATTGTCCCACTTGTTTTCGGGGAACGATGAAGACGTATTGCCTATACCGCGTGCAAGGTCATATCCATTATTCCAACTGTGGGTAACTATGCCGTTGTCTGTCACCCCGTCCATCCAAAGGTCATAATTATTGACGTTCAGACGGTCGTATGTCGCATTCAACACCTTGTCGAAATCGTCTACCGACTGGAAGAAGCTCTCGGCAGTGATGATGCCTTCAGGCTCCAAGTCAATGTTACCGTTGCAACCACTTAAGCCCAGAACCAAACCGAAGGTCCCGAACAATAACGCTTTACTATATAATTTCATGATATTCTTAGTTTTTATGGTTAGTTTAGAAAACAATATTTACACCGAAATTGATTATCCGCAATACAGGGAAGTCCGAGATACGCCCGTCGTTGCCTTCTGGGTCAAGCCCTTGGTAAAGGCTGCTTATCGTGAAAAGATTCGAACCTGACAGGTACAGCCTCAACTTTTGGATAAGCAACTTATCCGTTATGTTCTTCGCGAATGTATACCCCAATTGCGCGTTCTTCAAACGGATATACGAAGAGTTCTGCATGAAGAACGTGTTATATGTGGAAGAATTGCGATTGTCAGCCGCCGTCAGACGGGGCATGGAAGCATTAGGGTCTTGATTGGTTTCCGTCCATCTGTCAAGGAAATGGACTCCCGTGAAAACTTCGTAGCTCGGTCCCTCTATAAATTCGCCATATAAGAACCTGTGGGAACCGCTCGAACCCTGAAACAGCAAACTCAAGTCAAAACCTTTCCATTCCGCACTCAAATTGATGCCATAAACGAACTTCGGAATGTTTGAGTTGTATATTACCCTATCGTTGGGGTCAATTGTCCCGTCACCATTGACATCAACCAGCTTGACATCGCCTGCCTGCAAAATTGACATTCCACGGGGGTCTTCAGCGTAAGCAGCTTTATATTCTTCCAATTCCTGCTCATTGGCAATCAACCCGTCGGCTTGGTAAATATAGAAAGCATTCAAGGGAGAACCTACCGCATTAATCGTCCACCCGTCAATATTCGCTTCATCATCGCCTCGGTCTATCCAACGGTTTTTATTGTATGAGAAATTAACTGATGCCGAGAAGTTCACATCTCCCAGTTTCTTCCGGAATCCCAGCAAGGCTTCGAATCCTGAATTACGAACAACTCCGGCATTCTGTTCCGGGGCATCCAGCCCAATAAAATGCGGGATACCCAAAGCCAACAAAATGTCTTTTGTGTCTTTATTATACCAATCCAATTCACCATAGATGGTATTGTTGAGGAAACTGAAGTCCAAACCAACATCTGTCTGTTCCACAGTTTCCCAAGTCACATCCGGGTTTGCCATCTGGGTTTGCCGGATAGCTGAAACCAACTGACCATTCATAATCACATTTTCCGTTCCATACTGAGGCAGATACATGAACTCATCGATACTTTCATTCCCTGTTTGACCCCAAGACACCCTCAACTTTAAATTATCAAAGAAGCCCCAGTCTTTCATGAAACTCTCTTCGGAGATACGCCATGCTGCCGAAAAAGAAGGGAAAACACCCCATTTGTTTCCCGGCGCGAAACGTGATGAACCGTCGGCACGGATATTTGCTTCTACCAGATATTTGTCCATGTACCCATAATTGATTCGACCAAAGAAAGAGTTTATCCCCCACATTGTCGGGTAGCCATCGGCAAACTGGCTGCTCGCCGAACCTAAAGAAACATCAGGCAGCTCATCGGAGACCAAATCCTTACGTTGAGCCATCGAATAGTAATTCCTGTAAGAAATCCGCTCCATACCGTACAACACCGCGAAATCATGCTTATCATTGAATTTCTTTTTATAATTTGCAAGGAAACGCAATGTCAGTTGGTACTCATTATTGCGTTGGTCTGTCACGCTGTTCGGATTATTGCGTTGTGTTATTAACACTCCATCTTCGTCGTAATATTTGTGGTTCTTATAATGAATTTTACGTCTGTCCCAGCTGCCGTTCAGCGAAACTGTGCCTGTAAAGACCAAATCTTTCAAAGGCTCGAAATCCAATTTCAACTGTCCCGCCAACAAATCTCGGTTATATTCGTCCTTGCCTACAACATCCAAATCCAGAAAAGAAACCGAATTGGAATTCTGTGAGTCCAGTGCATAGTCTCCGTTTGAATACCGGATAGGACTCGTAGGAGTGTTGCTCCACGCATCCGATTGAGCCGAACCTAAACCTTCAGGCCAAAGACGGTCTATATGACGATACGTGATGTCGCTGCTTATCTTCAACATTTTACCGACATTGAAATCAGTATTTATACGATAACTATAACGCTGGTAGCTCGTATTGTCCGTAAGTCCAGGCTGGTCCAGATAATCGAAAGATAAAAGGTATCGGCTGCTTTCTGAACCTCCGTTCATACTCAAGGTATGCTGCGTTATGTAAGTCGGCTGGTAAACTTCACCCAACCAATCGGTATATGCATGGTTGTACGGGTCTGTTCCGTTTTCAGTAGCCACAATGTCATCTTCCGAGTATTTTATTGACGAACCTGCATTTACCAAAGCTTCATTTACCATTTCCATATATTGTCGTGCAGTTACAGACTTAGCTTTTACCGCACGATCCTGTACACCTATTGTTCCATTATAAGAAATGGACATCTTTCCTTCTTTACCACGTTTTGTCGTTACCAAAATAACACCGTGTGCTGCGCGCGACCCGTATATTGATGCTGACGCGGCATCTTTTAATACAGAAATATTTTCGATTTCAGAAGCAGGAATCTGGCTCAACGACATTTCAATGCCATCTACTAAAACAAGTGGGGCAGCATCGCCTGTCGTCCCCACTCCACGCAAATAAATTTCCGGATCATCACTTCCGGGTGCACCACCACGATCCACCACAGTAATGCCTGAACTCAGCCCTTGCAAGGCTTTAGTAGCATTCACTACAGTCATTTTATTGATTTCTTCACCTTCCAGTTTCGTAACAGCTCCCGAAGTGGTCACTTTACGTTGAACCCCATAACCGACTACTACGACTTCGCTCAATGTCTCAGAGTCTTCACTTAGCATGATGTCAATCGTACCTTTCCCATCAACTTTTACTTCTTCAGTCCTGTATCCGATATACGACACTTGCAACGTCGCACCATCTGCCACTTGCAACACGTATTTCCCATCCATATCGGTTATCGTACCGTTACCAGTACCCTTCTCCACGACATTCGCACCGATGACAGGCACACCATCATCATCGCGCACCACACCAGTTACCGTATGCCTCTGGATTTGTTGCGGTATAATGTTCTCTCCAGAATTAGCCTTCGAAATCACTATCATCTTCCCGTCAATCCGGAAATCGAGGTCGTCACCGAGAACTTCCGACAAGACTTGCTCCAATGTGGCATTCTCAAAGTTCCGGCTAACCCGCTTTTCTTCATTCACCTCATCTTTCTTGTAAATCACAGAGTATTGGTACTCGTTCTCTACTTCATTCAAAACTTCTATCAACGTCACATTGCTAAAGTTCCTTGTAATACCCGATTCTTCCAAAGCCTGCACACAAACAGCCTCCGAAAGTAGCAATGATAACACCAGCATTTTCCTTAAATAATTGTTGTTCATATTTAATACATTTGGTACTAGATTTAATATTAGAATTATTTATCTCTGTTTGTCACCGTTTCATAATCATTATCGTATCTCCATCTTTTACAGGACGTACCGGGATGATTTGTGCCAAAGCATTAAGTACACTCTCTATGCTCTCATCATTGCGAAGCGAGATACTAAATTCCATAGCCGCATCTAGCTCTATATCCAATTGTATCGGAATGTCATATTTCCGGGAGAGCCTTGCTATAAGTTCTTCCAACGATATACGGTCGTATATCAAATCGCCATTCATCCACGAAAGGCTTTTCTGCGTGTCTGCATTGAATACAGATAGCCTACCCGTTTTCCTATCGAACTGGACTACCTCACCGGGGGTTATGTGAATACTTTTGTCATCGTAATAAATATCTATGCTGCCCTCTAGCAGGTTGGTTGTGACTTTCGAATCTTCTAGATATGAAGAAACATCAAATTTTGTTCCTTTCACCACTATTTCATAGCCACTCGTCACAACAGAAAAGTTGCCTTCTCCTCCCTGCTTTTCCACTTCGAAATAAGCTTCCCCATCAAGCTCCACAGTCTGCCTATTGCTGCTGCCGGAGCTTCCACTATATCGCAATGTAGACCCAGAATTGAGGTATATGCTTGTCCCATCGGCAAGCAACACCCGACTACGTTCCCCATTGGCAGTCACAACAGTATAAAACTCTTCTGATGAAGAATTCATTCTTATTGCAAACCAAGTAGATAGGCTTGCTACAGCCACAACTATCACCACGGCTGCGGCGACATAACGCCATGTCTTGTGGAGCCCAACAGTCCACTTTTCACATTCCACCATATATTCTCGCATCCGCAGCTTGTTCTGTAAACGCTCCCAGTCGGCAACCATGCCTTCACCAGTATTATAGCTTTTCCAATCCAATTCCCAGCAACGAAACAACCTTTCATATTCAGGTGTTTCTTTTAGACCTGCGAATAGCATTTTCTCCTCCTCTAAAGAAATATCACCTTCAAAGTATTTTATGGACAGCCTATGTAATTCTTTTTCATCCATTATTATCATCCTTTACTTTTATAACAAATAAAACTCTTTTTCCCCAACCACGAAAGCTATTCTTTTTTGAAAAATTTTTCACCCAATATAAATTCGCACTCCTCATTGAAAAACAAACAAACCACATCATAGCAGAAATGTGTAACCTAGCAGCTTTTCTCCACCGCAAAAAAAACGAAATTTTACATAATCTCTTGCAATATATACGACATGGAACAAAAGGAAGCTTTAGTTTAATAATACGTTGTAAAGTAACACATAAGTTGCATAACGATTTTAAAAAGGAGGACATCATGACGTATAGTGAAATATTGTCAGCCGCACAGTCTTTGTCAGAGCAGGAACAGCAATCTTTGGTACAGGCATTGAGTCCCGCCAAACAGTGCGAAGCGACAGTCCCTGAAAGCTCGTGCCTGTCATCCCTGCTGGAAAAGCAGGGTCGTTGCCCTCATTGCGGCAGCAACCGTTACTACCGTTTCGGCAAGGACCACGGAACGCAACGCTTCAAGTGTAAGGATTGCGGCAGGACATTCACCGAATATACCGGCACGTGGCAGCAGAAACTCCACAAAAAAGGGCTTGTGAGGGCATACATGCACCTGATGTCCGGGCAGAAGTTCCTTGACAGGATTTCCGCCGCATTGCACATCGACAAGAAAACAGCTTTCGACTGGCGGCACAAGATATTGCGTTCCTTGAAGCGGGATAAAGGCGGTTCGTTCTCGGGAATAGCCGAAAGCGACGAGACGTTCTTTTAGACGTTCGACAAAGGCTGCCGCCATCTCAAACGCAAGCCACGCAAGCGCGGCGGAGAGGCAAAAGGCAAAGACACATCCAAGAAGAAATGCTTGGACTTTCCATGAACCATTATAATGTCAAGTTTGCAACGGTATAATTAACTAGAGCCCAAAAGGATGTCCACAAAAAGAAAGATTAAATAAACACCAGAAGAAATTCCATCAATCAGAGAAGAAGAATGGGATACCTGACAACTCTCGAAACATTAATACACGACATAACGCAAGAATCCCATTTTCCTTTTCTTCTCAATTATAATTATGTATAAGTATTATTACTTGCTTGCCTTCAGCCCGCGCACCACTGCCGACGTGAAGCCGCCTGCCTCCATCTCGTTAAGACCTTTAATGGTGGTCCCTCCCGGCGTGGTAATCCTATCTATTTCTGCCTCAGGATGTGTCTGGTTGGCAATCAGCAAGTCCACGGCACCCTTCACGGTATGGAGGACTATCTCCCTCGCATCTTTTGGGTAAAACCCTAAATCTACGCCGCCCTCCATCGATGCGCGTATATAACGCAAAGCGAAAGCGAGACCGCTCGAGGCAAGGGCTGTCCCTGCCACCATCAGCCGTTCTTCTATCAAGATGGCACAGCCCAACTCGCGGAAAATACCCAGAACCGTGTCTTTCTGTTCCTGCGAAGCATTGTGCGAGGCGACGAACGTCATGCTGCTTAATACGCTGATTGCCGTGTTGGGCATCACGCGGAAAAGGGTGGGATGAACTGTCTTGTACTTCTTGGGTATGAACGAGAGCAATTGCTCGAAGGTAACATTCGCTGCTATTGAAACGACTATCTGACGGCTGAAGTCCACCACAGGGCTTATCTCGCTCATGACTGATTCGACCATCCAAGGTTTCACAGCAACGACTACTATGTCCGACTCGCGCACGGCGGACTGGTTGTCTCGCGTGACATTTATTTCCGGGTTAAACCCTTTGACGCGCTCCAAGTTCTCTTCAGAGAGGTCTGTACATGTGATTTCCGAAGGGCTGAAGTAGCTCCCTTGCGACAATCCACGGGCGATTGAACTCCCAATGTTGCCTGTACCGATAATTGCTATTTTCATAAACAGTGATTTATTAGATGATTAGAAATCGAGTACAAATATATGCGAAAAAGGAATAAATCATAAACAATCGTGACAATTATCGCGTAAAAGTTAGGGGATGCTTACAAATATTCGTACTTTTGCTTTAGGATTTTTAAATACAACACATTTCACAGATATGAAGAAGACTATCATTGCAGCATCATTGCTGCTTGCATGCGCTTTTCCACAAGTAAATGCGCAGGACAACGACACCGACGGTTATACGTTCACGACGGTCAAAGAAGTTAAAATCACATCAGTAAAGAACCAGAACCGCACAGGGACTTGCTGGTGTTTCTCCGGCTTAGGCTTTATCGAGGCTGAATTGCTCCGCATGGGCAAAGGAGAATACGACTTGTCGGAGATGTATATTGTCAGCAAAAATTACAAGGACAAAGCAGAGAAGTACGTGCGCTTGCATGGAATCCTGAACTTCGCGCAAGGAGGTTCGTTTGACGATGTCATAGCTGCTATCCGAGACTACGGCATCGTGCCTGAATCGGAAATGACAGGGCTTCAATACGGGGAAAACATGCACGTCCACGGAGAAATGGAACAGGCCGCATCAGGTTATCTGAAAGCCATCGTCGAGAACCCCAACCGCAAGCTCTCAACTGCTTGGAAAAAGGGATTTGATGGCATAATAGACGCATACCTGGGAGAAGCCCCGGAGAAATTCACATACAATGGCAAAGAATATACTCCGAAGAGTTTCGCCGAGGAGCTGGGAATTGATGCAGACAATTATATCTCCCTGACCTCCTACACACATCATCCTTTCTATACTGCTTTCCCTATTGAAGTCCAGGATAACTGGCGGTGGACAAACTCCTACAATCTTCCGATAGATGAACTGATGCAGGTGTTCGACAATGCAATAAACAATGGATATAGTGTCGCATGGGCATCTGACGTGAGTGAAAAGGGCTTCACACGCGACGGCATAGCTGTCATGCCAGATATCGAAGTGCTTGAGCGCAGCGGCTCTGACCAAGACCATTGGTTGGGTCTGACGCAAGCAGAAAAGGACCAGGAAATCAAAAAGATGATAGCGAAGCCCTGCCAGGAAATAACAGTAACACAAGAAATGCGTCAAGAAGCGTATGACAACTACGAGACAACAGATGACCACGGAATGCTCATCTACGGCATAGCCCAAGATCAAACAGGGAAGAAGTTCTACATGGTGAAGAACTCATGGGGTACTGACAATAAATATAAGGGGACATGGTATGCCTCCGAAACATTCGTTAAGTACAAAACCATGAGCATAGTCGTGAATAAAAATGCCCTGCCTGACAGCATCAAAACCAAGCTGAGGATTAAATAAATTTGTTTGCTATACGCAGGAACATCCTTCCTGCGTATAGTTTTTTCAGCAAAACACGAAATCAATCCAATGATGAATTGGCAGCAACTTCTTTCCGACAAGCGTTTCGGACTGGAAGAATACCATTCACGGAAGCATGAACGCACCGATTTCCAGCGAGATTACGACAGGCTTATCTTCTCCTCCCCTTTCCGCAGGATGCAAAACAAAACACAGGTATTCCCTCTTCCGGGAAGCATATTTGTGCACAATCGATTAACACACAGCCTTGAAGTATCGTGCGTGGGTCGTTCATTAGGCAACCATATTGCAAAAGAACTTGGGAAGAAATACCCCGAGGCAGAAAAGTACTTATCGGAAATCGGGGCAATAGTTTCCGCTGCTTGCTTGGCCCACGACATGGGGAACCCACCTTTCGGGCATTCCGGGGAACGTGCCATCTCTGCCTATTTTGCCGAAGGCGAAGGGAAATCCCTGGAAGAACAAATACGCTCGGAAGGCGGACGGTGGGATGATTTCGTGCATTTCGAAGGGAACGCCAATGCGCTCCGCCTGCTCACACACCAATTCGTAGGCCGAAGAAAAGGGGGCTTCGCCCTCACTTACTCCACTTTAGCTTCCATAATCAAATATCCATACGCATCAACATTCGCAGGGAAGAACGGGAAGTTCGGGTTCTTCCAAAGCGAGGAGACATCGTTTCTTCGCATTGCCGAAGAGCTGGGCATCGAGCGGAACCCGCACGACACCGACCGGTATCTCAGGCATCCACTTGTCTTCTTGGTAGAAGCGGCAGATGACATTTGCTATCAAATAATGGACATCGAAGACGCACACAAACTCCATATCCTCACAAAAGAAGAGACCATATCCCTCCTCTTGAACTTTTTCGATGAAGAGAGGTTTAAGCACGTAACCCGCGTGATGCAAATGGTGGATGATACGAACGAGCAGATTGCATACCTCCGCTCGTGCATCGTAGGAATATTGGTGGATGAATGTTGCCGTGTTTTTCTTGATAATGAAGAAGGACTGCTCGACGGCTCTTACAACGGGGCGTTAATAGAACATATTTCCGACAAACCCCGGCAGGCGTATGCCGAGTGTTCAGCCACTGCTTGCAATAAAATCTACCGCGCTAAAGAGGTCCTCGATATTGAGCTTGCCGGATACCACATTTTCAGTTATCTGATCGACATCCTTGCAGAAGCCGTGATGCGACCTGAACATGCATACAGTAAGTTACTGCTGCAACGCATACCGGAACAATATAATATAAAAGCACCTACCGTTTACGGGAAAATCCAATGCGTGCTCGACTATATATCCGGGATGACGGATGTTTATGCGCTCGACCTTTACCGGAAGGTTACAGGGAACGCCCTGTTCTAACATGGCAACCGACCTTATAAGGTCAGAACGTCTGACATTGCAAGGTCAGTGCTTCTGACATTATAAGATCAGGACAACTGACAAGATTACTTACCCTGCTTTCTTCCTACGGTCAAGCTCAGCTCTCAGCATTTTCAATTCGCGACCCGTTTGCCCCGCCACGGAAGTATTTTCCTCCGCACGGCGTATCAGATACGGTAGTACATCGCGGACTTTTGCATAGGGGACATATTTTGTGACATTATATCCTTCATGCGCCAAATTGAATGATATGTTGTCACTCATCCCTAAGAGCTGTGCAAAAAAGATGCGGGTGTCGTTTCGGGCAATCCCTCGCTCATCAATCATCTTGGCAAGCATATAGTTGCTTTCCTCATTATGGGTACCCATGAATATCTCGAAATGCTCCAGGTTGTCCATCGCAAAGCGTACACCTTCGTTGAAATTCGCGTCAGTTGCTGCCTTATCTTTGCAAATCGGGTCGGGATAGCCCATAGCGGCAGCCCTTTCTCTTTCAGCTTCCATATACGCCCCGCGCACAAACTTCACACCGGCTATATATCCTTTTTCTTTCGAATCCGCCAAGATACTGCGTAAATAAGGCATACGGTCGTGACGGTACATCTGCAAAGTGGCAAACACAATAGCACGCTTCTTGTTGTATTTGCGCATAGCCTCGTCTGTCAGTTCATCAAGGGCATCCTGGAAGCTATAATCTTCCGCATCTACAATAAGGCGTACATCATTGTCGTATGCACGTTGGCAGAAAGCCATGAAGCGCTCCTTGAATTCACGGAAAGCCTTAACCTCTTCGATCGTCAGCTCTTCGCGCTTTTCTGAAGCTTTCGTCAGCAGTTCATCGGTTATAATCGTAGAAGGTTTGAATACGGCATACGCCAGATTATCATTCCCCTTCGCAAAGTCGATTGAACGGAGCGTCTCTTCAAATGTCGCTTGGATTCCTGCCGGTGTCTGTTCGCCTTCGGCAGAAAAGTCAAGCGTTGAGCGCACATTGAAACTCCGCAGATGGTCTATTATCTTCCGGCAATCTTCAAGCGTTTCGCCTCCCACGAACTGCTTATACAACGTCGGTTTCACAGCCCAAGCAAGCGGGAAATGTATTTTCAATGCAATATTGCTTAATAAGCTGGCGCATTTCACTATCCACGGACGCTTGATGGTGTTGAACAACAGATAGGCATTCTCCAGTTCGGACTGCGATTTTGATGAGAAAGCTATTTCGGTATTATTGAAGTCTAACATGTTTCTCGTAATTGACGGTTGGTAAATAAACTAATGACAAACAACCGGCAAGCGGATAACAGCCATAGTCATCCTCCTGCCGATTGTCCATTCCATTATTTATTTCTCACCCAAGAAAGGATAACCATAACTTGTAGGTGGAACAAGGGCTTCCTTTATACAACGTGGATTTGTCCAACGTATGAGATTCAAAGGACCGCCTGCCTTATCGTTCGTACCGGAAGCACGAGAACCTCCGAACGGCTGCTGAGCAATAACGGCTCCTGTCGGCTTATCATTGATATAGAAATTACCAGCTGCATAACGCAATTTGTTGAATGCTTTGTCAATTGCATAGCGGTCGTGGGCGAAAATCGAACCAGTCAGCCCATAAGGAGACGTGCGGTCGCAAAGTTCAAGAGTCTCTTCGTATTTGTCATCATCATACAGGTAGATAGTAATAACCGGACCAAAGATTTCTTCCACCATCGATTTGAACGTCGGGTCAGTTGTCAGAATAACAGTAGGTTCTACAAAATAGCCTACCGACTTATCCCCGTTGCCTCCAAATACTATCTCAGCGTCTGCCGATGCTTTCGCGTAATTGATGTAACTCATGATATTGTCGAACGATGCCTCGTCAATCACTGCATTGATAAAGTTTGTGAAGTCTTGCACATCGCCCATCTTGATTTCTTTCAACATATCACCTACATAATCTTTGACTTTACCCCACAAAGACTTCGGTATGTAAGCCCTCGAACCAGCAGAGCATTTCTGACCTTGGTACTCAAACGCCCCACGGACAATAGCCGTAGCCACTTCAAGCGGACAAGCCGACGGATGCACAAAGATGAAGTTCTTACCTCCTGTCTCGCCTACAATCTTAGGATAGGACTTATAATGACCGAGGTTCTCCCCTATTTGTCTCCAGAGGGCATTGAATGTCGCCGTCGAACCAGTGAAATGGAATCCAGCCAAATCCGGGCTTGACGTAATTACCTTCCCGATTACACTACCCTTACCAGGAATAAAGTTCACGACTCCATCAGGTAAGCCAGCCTCTTTGAAGACTTTCATCAACAGATAATTCGAATACAAAGCAGTTGTAGAAGGTTTCCATACTGCCACATTACCCATCATTGCCGGTGCCATATTCAAGTTCGATGCGATAGAAGTGAAGTTGAACGGCGTCAGCGAGAACACAAATCCCTCCAATGCACGGTATTCCATACGGTTCAGAGTACCTGTTTCAGAATAGGGTTGGTCTGCATACACCTGACTTGCATAGAATGTACTGAAACGAAGGAAGTCGATAAGTTCGCAAGGAGCATCAATTTCTGCTTGGAACGGGTTCTTGCTCTGTCCCAACATTACAGAAGCGCTGAGAATATAACGGTATTTTGTCGAAAGCAGTTCAGCAATGCGAAGGATAACTGACGCACGCTCAACCCAAGGCAATTCCGACCAATCCTTGTGCGCCTTCATCGCTGCATCAATTGCCATTTGTACTTCTTTTTCTCCTGCTTTATGGTATGTTGCAAGGATATGATGGTGGTCGTGAGGCATGACCACATTGCCCGTATCACCTGTACGGATTTCTTTTCCACCGATTACCAACGGTATATCCCACTTCTCAGAAGATAATTGTGCCAAAGCCTGCTTCAAGGCTGTTTTTTCACTCGTTCCGGGCGCATAACTTTTCCCCGGCTCATTGTTTGGTTTTCCAAACCTAAATAAAGCGTTGTCCATAATAAATCTGTATTCTTATTTGATTTTAATTTTAAATCTGTTGCAGCGAATGTAAATAATATATTTCAGAGGGCAGAACATATTTATGTTAAAAGTACACCACGCGCAAAAATGCTAATGCAAAGGTATTGCCCATTCCCGCACCTTATAGAAAATAAATACAAACATATTCTCAAATAAGAGACGGACTATCAACATAAATCCAGAATAAAGGGAAAGCCAAAATATTCCAGATGCTCTCCCTTTGCGTTTTCTCCTCCGACAAATATATCCATTCCTTATTTGGTTGTCTCGCTATTTTCCGACTCTTCTGTAGCCGGCGCGCCTTCTTCTTTCGGAGCAAAACTCGTAAATCCGTCGGCTATTAAAATATTATACCAATTGACTATTTTCCGAATGTCACTTGGATAAACACGTTCCCGGTCGAAATCTGGTAATATCTCAGCCATATAATCCCGCAATTCATTGGCTGTGGCAGAAGTCGGGATAGACGCTTTTTCCCCATTTTCCTTCTTTTGAATATTTGTCATCACCTGGTACAATGGCGTTTCACCACTATTTGTATAAATAGAAATATCGCCAAGCGAAGTTACTTTATCATTATGATAAGCCGGAATTTTCTTTTTGTCAGCTACCGACTCAACAATTAGCATATTCTTTCCCTGAGCGACCAATCTGAACAATCCAGGTCTTCCTGAGATAAATAAGATAGTCTTCAACATAATTACCTTTACTTTTTATGGTGTTTAATTTAATTGAGTTGCAAAATTAATAGAGTTCAGAAACAAGTCAAGCCATACTTTCTCAAAAAGTTCTCCACTTGCGGTATCAAAGCCTTCTTCCCGTCGTTAAATATGACATAATCCGAACGGTCTTTTTTCTCTTCGTCAGACATCTGGGCTTTTATTCGCCGTTCAACTGATTCTCTTTCAATATGGTCTCGTTCCATCACACGGCAAATCCGAACTTCCAAAGGAGCGTAAACCATAAGACGGACATCTACAATGCTGTCAAATCCCGATTCAAAAAGAATGGCGGATTCTATCGCGCAGGCAGGTGAAGATAAATTTTCTGCCCATGAAAGAAAATGCCGGTTTACTTCCGGATGGATAATTTCATTCACTTTGCACAAGTTGTTACCCGCATCTCCAAAAATATACGATGCCAGCAACTTCCGGTTCAACCCCTGCGAAGTATAAATTTCATTCCCAAACAATCCGACAAGGCGCGAACGAATCCCGGGATGTACGTCCACCAGCTTCTTGCTTTCTTCGTCCGCGATATAAACCGGAACATCAAAAAGTGAGAAAAGAGATGCTACAACTGATTTCCCACTCCCTATGCCTCCGGTAATTCCAATTTTAATCATGTTATTCGGATATTTTTTTCTCCAAGATATATTCTATCTTACCCGGCTCCAATGCATAGGTATGAATCCAATCAGGCTTTTTAGTGAGGTCAATAGAAAGAGGCTCGCCTCCTCTATCTTCCAGTTCTTCATAGGTTACATGGATTTCCAAATCTTCTTCTTCCAAATCTTTAAAACGTGACATGGGAAGATGGCATGTTACATTTATTTCCTGAGGGAATATACGGATTGTATAATGCGGAGGGATATTTTCACATACAACAGGAACGACCAACGTCTTTTCTGTGTATTCTTCTACGGGAATGGTCACTGAAACTTTTGAGATTTCAAAATTTACTCCCGGAATTGCCTGAAGATTCAAATTGCGGGAGATTGTTTTGTTGCAATCCAACAATTCGGTATAAACCGTCTTTACCTCGTTTATGGAATCAAGAACCTCTTGTGTGGCATAAACTGATATTTGTGCAGGTTCAATTGTAATATCTTCTGATGGTAAAAAACCGGGGACAGTCCTCACCTTTCCGTCGAAACGCACCGGGACAATCTTTTGGCAGACTGCACTGAATCTTAAATCAATATTCCGGGGTTCAAAGCCCTGCAACAAAGTTGTGGCATATAATTGCTTCGATATAGCACTTTCTATCTGTTCTAAAGGCACTGTGTAAAAGCCGTCATCGGCTGATACCCCTTTCATGTCAATTTGAATGGGTTTGAAGTTACGCCGAAAAGTATAATTCAACAATGCACTCCCTTTATCCTTGATTCGCACGATTATTTTATCAGGTTTTTCTCCTTGAAAAGATATCGACGGCGGAACATTCTGATATACAACCGGAAGAGACACTGCCGTCTCGTATTCTTCCTGAAGACTGAGCAAAACCCAGAGTCCGAAAGATAGGAGGACAAAGGCTGAAAAAATTAAAGCTTCTTTCCATCGCTGCCGATACAAAAAAGCTTTAATCTCTGTCACAGCAGCCTTGAATGTTTGTTCAAATTTTTCAAGTCGTGACATAATTTAATCGGGCTTCTACATCGCCTTACATTTTCACTTATTACTTCTGCTTGGCATCTTCCGAGGAAGCAAAGACGGAAGTCTTGTCAATCTGTATGTTTACGCCATTGGCAATTTCTATAATCATGTAAACGTCGCCTATTTCCCTTATTTTCCCGTAGATTCCCCCGGCTGTAATGACTTTGTCGCCTACTTTAAGGGCTTCACGGGCTTTTTGGATATCTTTTTGTCTTTTCTGCTGCGGACGAATCATGAAGAAATAGAAAATCGCCACGATTATCACCATCATGAGGATTCCCGACCATTGTCCGCCATCCCCGGTGGCTTGTAACAAAATGCTCATCAGTTCCATTGTGTCTATTTTTTACATTAAATTATTATTCCGATATCTGGCTTGAAACACGGCAAATGTAAAACAATTAATCTTTAAACAAAAGCTTTTCCGCCTTTAATTCGCTTATAATCGAATTCAACACGCCGTTAATGAATACCCCGCTTTTTGAAGTGCTGTAATATTTTGACGAATCGATGTATTCATTTAAGGTGATACATAGAGGGATTGCCGGGAACGTTAAAATTTCCGCTAATGCTACTTGCATGATTATCATGTCCATAGCCGGCACGCGCTCCGTTTCCCAATTATTTAGATGTCGGTTTATGCGTTCGCGAAGCTCATCTCCTTTCAGCAATGTCCTCCGGAAAAGTTGTATGGCGAACATCCGCGATTCATTTTCCGTGTACATGGACAATACGGGATTATCCATACCCAGCTGCTCGTCGAAATTTTCTTTGAAACGCTTTATGGTTTTCAAAACGAAGGTTTCAACCACATCTATATCATCGTTCCAATATATACACTTATCTTCCAGATGTTCATCTATTATCTCGTTTCCACATATCAAATATTTGAAAACCGCACGCCAAAAGCTCTTGTCAGTAGCGTAACAATCATTTTCATTCTTAATGTATTCCGAATAAATGTCTGAAGATAAGATTGTGTCGAGTATCATCTTCAGGAATCCCTCATCATCTTTCCACGAAAGAGAATGCTCGGTTGCATACCTGTTCAGTTTTTTGTTTTTCGCTAATTGTGCTGCGAACCTGTTGTCAATAAAACGTGTGTCGGGATTGAGGTCTTCCTCGGTGGGATTTAATCTTTGTTTCCGGTCTTCAATGTCTCGACGGTGGTAATCCGTCACCTCAACGACAATTAGCAACAATGAGATATACAAATCATACGATTTTTCCAAGCTGCGCAAAAATTCTTTCTCTGCGATATTCAAGTCCTTGCCTCCGTTATGATAGTATGAATATACTATCTGCAGGACTTTAATTCGAATCAAAGTTCTATTGATCATTGTTTAAAGGAGCTTCTTGTTTGTTTCCGAGTTGCAAAGGTAGCAATAAAAAGTAAAACGTAGGAAAATGTAATGAAATCTTCTGACGGCAAGCGTCTTGGCTAACCGGCATAAAAAGGAGGAAGGCGCAAAAATCAATATACAGCCGTGGTCATAACCATCAATGGCGTAAAATTGACATTGCAACGTTTCATATTGTAATACAAACAGTTCCGTGCAATATCAACTGAAAAATTTACGGAGAAAAAAAATTTTGCTGCATATTAATGGCGAAAAGTTCGTTCGTATGAAATATATTCATATTTTTGCACTCGGTAATTTATAAATCATTTCATTCTATGGGTGAACATGTAAGAATTAAAACTTTTAACTTGAGCCGGCTTAATAACGCCGAGTATTTTACGTTTATGCTTTCGGCACTCGACCTTGTGCCGAAAAAATCTTCAGATGAAGGAGAGCCAGGGTATCCTGACATCCAGTCATTGTCCAGCTTGATTAGTGAGATGGATCCTTCTCTTATCGGAGTGTCTCCGGATTTATTGGAACGAATTTCTGACGACATGAATGCGCTCGAAAATGCTGTAAATGGAACGCGGACTTCGATAGAATCCGCACAAGTTTCCGTACACGAGCAAAACCGTGACAACTTAATCAATTACATCATGATGCGCATTAACAGTTCGAGTTCCTTGCCTCTTGCCGACGAGCAGGAAGCCGGACAAATTTTAATCCCTGTCATAAAACCGTATGCCGGAATCACACGGATTCCAGTCCAGCAAGAAACCGCGCAAGTGAAGGGGATGATACGGGATTTGAAAAGTTCGCAATATGCCGAATATACCACTCGTTTAGGTTTGGATTCTTACCTCGATGAGCTTGAAAAAGAAAACAACGCTTACCAACAGCTTACGGTGCAGCGTTTGCAATCGCAGGAAGCCAACAAAATTGAAAGCGGAACGTCTATTCGTTCCCGCCTTGACGAAGAATATGACGATTTCATTCTTGAAGCCCAATCTTTTAACATCATGAGCGGGACGGATGTATCTGCAAAGTTCGTAAATGAGATGAACCGTTTGATTTCCCGTACACTGACATTAAACAAGATGCGGAAATCCGGCAGCACAACCGACGAGACTGTGGATGACAATCCTGATGATGGCGGCAATGATGGAAATGACAATAACGACAGCGATTTGCCTGTAGTACAATAAAATGCTTTCATAACACCTAAAAAAATTGATGTTTTTTGTTAGTAGTCGTCAGGTTTGCCGAAACTATTTTATAATGGTCAGGCAAGCCTGATTTTTTGTATTCATTATATATGAAGCACTTCCCTCCTATTTCAATTTCCCGCCAATGCTGTCCATCTTGGCTACAAACATTCCGACTGTCTCCGGTTGTTCGTTTGCGAGGTTGTTTTTCTCGCTAATGTCTTTACTCAAATCGAAAAGTTCTGTCTGAGTCGCACCTTCAATATTTTGCCTTACGAGCTTCATGTCGCCAATGCGAAGTGCCTCGCGTTCTATTCCTTCGTTGAATGCCCAATACAAATAGTCGTGTTGAGGTTGTTGTTTCTTTCCTTTTCCTTGCAAAGTCGGTAAAATAGAAATTCCGTCGGTTTCAACAGGCAAATCTGTCCCCGTCAAATCGGCAAGCGTAGGTAAAATATCCCAAAATGCACAAACTTGGTCGGTACGTTTATTTTTATCGATTGAACCCGGCATCCATGCGATAAAAGGCACCCTTATCCCGCCTTCATAGACATCGCGTTTTATTCCGCGTAATGGACCGGCGCTATTAAAGAATTCCGGGTTTGCCCCGCCTTCTGCATGAGGCCCGTTGTCGCTCGTGAAAATAACCAACGTATTTTTTTCGATGCCAAGAGCCTTCAGCTCATCGAGGACGTCACCTACATATTTGTCAAGCCGGCTAACCATTGCCGCATACGATGCGTAAGGTTTTTCGGAGGTATTATATCCGCCGTATTGATTATCAAACTTTCCGATGTACTGTATTTCTTTGAATTTGTCCTTGTACTGGTCGTAAATAGAGTCATGCGGAAGATTAAGCTCTGCGTGCGGCAGCGTATAGGTAAGCATAGCGAAGAAAGGCTTATCCTTGTTTTCTTTTATAAAATCGAGAGCGTGGCGGTGGATTATATCCAAAGAATATGTCTTTCTCGCATTGTTTGCGTTTTCCGGGAAATAAATAGTGTCTCCGTTGTGCCATAAGTGGTCTGGATAATATGTATGTGACTGCCGCTGGCAATTATACCCGAAAAATTCGTCGAAACCCATCGTATTGGGTACGGAAACCGAACCCGGATAACCCAAACCCCATTTCCCGAACATTCCTGTCGAATATCCGGCAGATTGCATTAGCTTCGCGATTGTATAAGTGCCTTCCTCCATAGGTTGTTGTCCTTCCGGAAGAATTTCTTTGTTTCCGCGAACCTGCGTATGCGCCGTATTAAGCCCGGTCATTAATGAACAACGTGAAGGTGCGCTTACCGGACACCCGGAGTAAGCCTGCGTGAACAGCAAGCCCTCGCTCGCCATTTTGTCGATATTAGGCGTATGTATTATTTGCTGCCCATAACATCCGACATCACCGTAACCCAAGTCATCTGCCAAAATGAACACGACATTCACAGGTTTTTCTTCGTTTCTTCCTTCACTGCATGATGCAAGCCCGTAGCACGTAGCGAAAGAAAGGCATAAAAAAGTTGTCTTTTTCATATCATCTGCAATTAGTTTGAACGACATCGTTTAAGTAGATTTTGATTGCTGCAAAGTTAAAAATTTTTTCTGATAACGGCATCTGATTTGTGAAATTACCTTATTTACATCGGGATATGTGTTTTCAGAAATGAAAATATACATATCGGCATCGGTAACTCGGTTTACAGATGTGCAAAACGGCTTAACGAGGTCAAGAAAGCGGTTTGCAAGTCTTC
>CAYZTO010000002.1:51534-58003 GCA_964481365.1 uncultured Parabacteroides sp.
GACGATAAACCAAATTCCGGCAGTGTATGGACAATTTCCAGAGAATTAAACATATTAGCTTGGGCGTACTCTCAAATTCCGAGTTCAGTTCGCATATGTCAAATACTTTAATCCACATTCTTGAGGCCAACAAGGGTGTTTCGGATGATGAAAATACGTCCGGATGCCCTGCGCTCAATATTCCTGGAGAAATATTGGACGAATTCAGTAAGGATTTGGACTTGCTGTTCGATGTATTATCCGAAACGAAGGCGGCAATCGAAACTCCAAGGCTGACAAGTATCGACATGGAGCGGAGAAGGCTGTTTTCATTCATCCTGCAAGCCATACGCTCCGCGAAACGCAACCTTAAAGGCGCGAAACATGAGGCTGGGACCATGCTCGACCGCTTTGCACGCCCGGTAAGGAAGACAGTGTGGTCGCCAGGCACACAATTACTCGCGCATATCAACTCATTTATTCAAGATATAAGGAAAGAAGAGAATGAACCTTACGTAAATGAATTGCAGCTCACTTCGCACATCGACGAATTGGAAAAACTGAATCAAGAATACGAATCCCTGTACATAAAACGCATCAAATCACAGCAAGAAAGCCAAAAGGAACCGCCGAAACAAATCCGTGCGCGTTTGGCGAAAACTTACGACAAAATAATACTGCTTGCGCAATCTTCTAACGTAATTATGCCGTCTGAAGAAAGCCTTCGCTTTGTCGGTGTGATGAATCGCACAGTCCAAGATACAGTCACAGCTTATCGCTTGCGGAATAAACGCAAGTGGACACGCAGCGAATAATCTGTAGAATATCAAGAAATCTGTAAATTTGCACCAACCAATAAAATATCTATGCAAAGAACATACAATAGGAAATTTGTAATTACGCCGCTGTCTGTCGCCCTGCTTATTGCCGTAAGCATTGCGTGCTGGATTATAGGATATTTGAAGTCGGTCGGGTATCCTATTACGGAAGATAACGATTCTACAATTATCTGGAACATTTTGCTGAGGCACATCCCGAACATTGAAACAGCCTACATACTCGGATTTTTGCTTTTGGTTGCAGGTGGATTTTTCGTACAACGCGCAAATTACGCTTTGATACTTTTGAGGGAGCGCACCATGATGCCGTTTTGGATTTATTTCCTCCTCGGAAGCACAAACTCGGATTTTTTCCCTATTCGCGAATCGAGTTTCGGGGTTTTCTTCTTCGTGATGGCACTTTACCAGCTTTTCATTTCATATCACAATCCAAATGCGCGGAACAGGGCTTTCAATGCAGGCTGGCACATAGGATTAGGCAGTTTGCTATGGGCGTACCTTCTCTGGTTTCTTCCGCTTTTGTGGATTGGGATGTACAAATTGCGTTCTTACAGCCTGAAAATGGTTTTTTCGTCTTTCATTGGCACTTTGGCGGTTTATTGGTTTATTTTCGGATGGTGCGTTTGGTCGGGCGATTATACGATACTGGAAACAACAGTGGGAATACTGTTAAATTTTAATCCTATGAACTTCCCGGACACGAATTTGACAGGATGGCTCAGCATAATCTATACGACGATATTGGTAATCATTGCGTCGGCAAATATCCTTACCCACGAATATGAAGATAACCTCCGCTCCCGCCAGCTTTTATCTTTTTTGATGATAACAGCCTTATGGTCGTTTGTAATGTTTTTCCTCTACGAGGAATCGTCAGACGAATTCATGCTTGTAATTGAACTGCCTGCATCTTTGCTTATCGCGCACATGTTCACAACTATACGGCATAGATGTATGTTTTGGTTTTATCACGGGACAATAATACTGTTCCTTCTTTTCTTCGTGCTTCGCGTATGGAATTTCTAATCGAATACGGTTACATCGGCGTTTTTGTGGCTTCATTTCTTGCTGCGACAATTCTCCCCTTCAGCAGCGAAGTCGTACTTACAGGAGTGTTACTTTCCGGAGCGTCTTATTGGCCCTGTATGATTGCTGCGACATTAGGGAATTTTATCGGCGGGATGAGTTGCTACTGGTTAGGTATGCTCGGAAAAATCGAATGGATAGAAAAATACTTGAAACTTGACATCCGGAAGCTGCAAAAGGTACAGAAATGGATTGAAAACAAAGGTTCGTGGATGGCATTCTTTGTTTTTCTTCCGGGAATAGGCGACTTTATTGCCGTAGCCTTGGGCTTCCTGCGCGGAAACGTTTGGATTGTCGCTATCTCAATGTTCACCGGTAAAGCCTTGCGCTATTGGGTGTGGATGGAATTTGTATATAAGGTAAAAGACTTTATTTGAAAATAAATGAAAACCGGCAACAGGAACCTGCCGCCGGCTTCAAATATCTCTTATTCCTCATCGTATTTTTGGAATAGAAAATCGTTGTACGGGAATCTTGTGATGTGGATTTCCTTAACTTTTTCGTAAAGCATTTTCTTCAGCTCGTCAATGTTCAGACGTTCTTTTGCGGAAATAAAAATGCAGTTGTCATTCAACCGCGACATCCAAGTCTGCTTTAACTCGTCGAGGGATATGTTTTCGCGTGTCCGGGGCGTAAGGTCGTCATCGTCTTTAGGCACAAAAGAAAAAGCATCGACTTTGTTGAATACCATAATCATCGGTTTTTCTGTTTTGTCTATTTCCGCCAATGTCTTGTTCACTACTTCGATTTGTTCCTCAAATGTCGGATGCGAAATGTCCACCACATGAACGAGGATGTCAGCTTCGCGAACTTCATCAAGCGTGGATTTGAACGATTCAACCAATTCAGTCGGCAACTTGCGTATAAAACCAACTGTGTCGGATAGCAGGAACGGAAGGTTGTCCACTATAACCTTGCGGACGGTTGTATCCAAGGTAGCAAACAACTTGTTTTCGGCAAAGACTTCGCTTTTGCTCAAAATGTTCATCAACGTGGATTTCCCTACATTCGTATAACCGACAAGCGCGACACGAACCATTTTGCCCCTGTTCTTCCGCTGAACGCTCTTCTGTTTGTCTATTTCCACTAATTCCCTTTTCAGGCGGGATATTTTGTCCAATATGATACGTCGGTCGGTTTCAAGCTGGGTTTCACCCGGTCCGCGCATACCTACGCCTCCGCGTTGTCGCTCCAAATGCGTCCAAAGCCTTGTCAGACGCGGTAACATATATTGGTATTGAGCCAGCTCGACTTGCGTCTTTGCATGTGCAGTCTGGGCACGCCGGGCGAAAATATCGAGGATTAAATTTGTCCTGTCGAGAATCTTTACCTGAAGTTCTTTCTCGATATTTCGCAACTGCTTTGCAGAAAGTTCATCATCAAAAATTACAAGTCCGATTTCGTTCTCAACGACGTATTCTTTTATTTCCTGAAGTTTCCCCGAACCTACAAAAGTGACATTGTTCGGATAATCCAAGCGTTGATAAAAACTTTTCACGGCTTGCGCGCCTGCAGTGTCTGCCAAGAAAGCGAGTTCGTCAAGATATTCTTTTACTCTTTGTTCATTTTGTTCCGGAGTGATTAATCCGACGAGAACAGCCTTTTCTGTTTGTGTTTCAGATATTATAAATTCTTTCATGTCCGCAAAGATATATCAAAACAAATATTTGACGGAAAATATTCATCCACTAAGTTCGTATGCCTGTTTGCCGGAATCCAAAGCCGCTCATTCAAACCTCAAACCAAATCAATTATCTGAATATTTCCTCAATAAGTTTTTCCATCGCTTTCATGGCTTGCCAACTGCTGCCGTTATATTGGTTTAGGAAAAAGGCGACCGCATAACGCTTCCCTCCCCTATCGACATAACCTGCGTATGCCCGAACACGGCTCATGCTACCGCTTTTCAACTTTGCACTACCTTGCAATACGCTCCCTTTCAAGAAATTGCGGACTGAACCTTCTTCACCTGCCAAAGGCAAGGAATTAAGGAAAGTTTCGCTTTCGGAAGATTGGTTTGCCATGTAACAAAGGAGTTTTGTAAGGAAGCCGGCTGACATCTTGTCCGCAGGAGACAAACCGCTACCGTCGTAAAGGTACAAACCGGATACGTCAAGCCCCTTTGATTTCCAAAAATCTGCCACAACACGGATTCCTTTGGAAAATGAAGACAGGAACTCGCCTTCCCGTGGTCGATAACGCAATCCGATTGTTTTCAATAAGGCATCTGCAAAAAGATTGTGGCTTGCATGGTTTGTAACTTCGATTATTCGAGAAAGCGGTGGAGAATACGTAGTGACAATTTCCTTCCTATCATAGATTTGCCACTTTCCGCTTTCTTGCAAAAGGCGGTAACACGTTGCAGGCTGTTTGACTGTTATCCCATTCTTTTCCAATTCGTCGGAGAGATAACGCGCAAGAAAAAGTGGCGGGTCCGGAATATCGCCCTTGATTGCATGATTGTTTTTTCCCGCAGGAACTACGCCGTACAAAAAACGCTCTCTGGAAAAGGGTGCGCCCGAAATGTAGCAACTGTCTGTGCGTACATTTGCAGATACTAAATAATTATGGAACTTCTCCACCACGCCTGAAGGCTGCGTCCCGATTATTTTCGGTTTACCTCCTGAAACAGTCCGCAACAAAAGCTTGTACTGGTTATCAAAAACTGAAATACCATAACTGCCTGCGCCGTAGTAATTTCCCAAATCTTCAAACAACCATTTAGAAGAAATTCCTTCAGTATCGAAAATGCTTTCGTCTGAAATAACAGCGCCGTCAATTTCCCGGATTCCCAAGTCACGCACGGCTTTAACCCACGTATTTACAAAAGTTTTTGATTCTGGCGCGAAATGTGATGAGCCTAATGTCGGGTCGCCACTGCCTACGATATATATGTTACCATGTAGCGTTCCGTCGATTATGTTTCCATCGTATGCGAGTGAAGTTGCATAACGGAAATCCACTCCCAGAATTTCCAGAGCCGTTGCCGTGGTTACAATCTTCATAACTGAAGCAGGCGTGACTTGTACATCTTCCTGAAAGGCACAAAAATCTTTTCCGGTCGAAATTTCACGCACGGAACAAGCGAAAGTGCATCCTTTCATGCTATTTTGATGAAGGAAAGTTGAGATAACGTCAGGCGTTTGTGTATTTCCGGACAAGCAAATAGAAAGAAAGAAGTAAAGAGTGATAAAGAATCTGAGCCGAGCCATAACTTTTATTATTAATAGTACTTACCTTTGTGATAAAAGTTTAAATATATATTTGTAGCAAAAGTAGGAAAAAATGAATTCAATATTTGACAGGCCTTTCACTTTCGACCGCGTGGTACGCATTCTGTTCAGTGTTGCGCTAATCGGCGGACTTGTATATTTGACTGCTGCTTTACGCAACGCCTTGTTGCCTTTTCTGATAGGCTGGCTGATGGCATATTTGATGCAGCCGTTCGTGAAGTTCTTCCAACATAAACTCGGACTTAAAAACAGGTTATTGTCAATCATTGCGGTACTTATTTGCTGTATTTTGGTGATTGCAGGTTTGGTCATGATTCTTGTACCTCTAATCGCACAGGAAGCAGACAAGGCATTGGTTTTGCTGACCTATCACGAGCCGGGGGAAAGCAATATTCCTTTTATTCCCGATTCTTGGATTAATTATATTCAAGAAAACATCGATATAAGGCAATTGATGGAAAATCTAAGTCGCGAAAATATAATCAATGCCTTGAAACATATCGCCCCAAAGGTTTGGTCGATATTGTCGGGAACTTTCTCTGTGATTTTTAGCATTGCGATTATTTTCGTCATATTTCTCTATTTCATATTTATCTTATTGGATTACGAAAAGATTGCACGCTCGTGGCTAAGGCTCATCCCGCTCCGTTATCGCCCTTTCATCGCGGAACTTGGCAATGACGTGGAACAATGCATGAATAGATATTTCCGTGGACAATCCCTGATAGCATTTTGCGTAGGAGTCTTGCTTGCAATTGGGTTCAAAATCATCGATTTCCCACTTGGCGTAACTTTAGGTTTGTTCATAGGAGTTTTGAACCTTATTCCATACCTGCAAACTATCGGATTAATCCCGATATTGCTGCTCAGCCTGCTGAAATCTGCCGAAACAGGACAGAATTTCTGGATAATATTCGGATTATCCTTATTGGTTTTGGGTATCGTACAATGCATCCAAGATTTATTCCTTACACCACGGATAATGGGAAAAGCAATGGGGCTTAATCCTGCAATAATCTTGCTTTCGCTTTCTATATGGGGGACATTGCTCGGATTTGTCGGTTTGATAGTTGCCCTCCCTCTAACAACCTTATGCTTATCATATTACAAACGTTTTATCTTGCAAGAAAACGACAGGATGTTCCCTCCCACTACTACAAACCCAAAGTCGATTGGGGACGGACATGAAGTGGATTCCGAAAAAAAATGACAGAATCTATTGCAATAACAAAAATAATATCTACTTTTGCACCCGTAATCGAAAAGGGATTGCAAAAGATGATTCGCTAGCTCAGCTGGTAGAGCACAACACTTTTAATGTTGGGGTCTTGG
>CAYZTO010000003.1:0-6787 GCA_964481365.1 uncultured Parabacteroides sp.
GTATTTTTATCCTCCAAATATATTTTTTAGCATGATGAAGAAACATTTGTTTGCAGCAACGGCACTGGCTGCCGCAAGTGGAGTCGCAGCGCAAGATAGACCGAACATCATCCTCTTCTTGGTGGATGATATGGGATGGCAGGAAACGTCCGTGCCTTTTTACAAGGAACAAACATTGCTGAACAAGCGTTATCGTACCCCGAATATGGAGCGTCTGGCACAGATGGGGGTCAAATTCACACAAGCTTATGCCTGTGCGGTGTCATCGCCGTCGAGGTGCAGCCTGATGAGCGGGATGAATGCTGCCAGGCATCGGGTGACTAACTGGACATTGGAATATGACGTGCAGACAGATGGCACAGACGATGTGATTTCTTTGCCTGATTGGAACTACAACGGGATACAACCTGCTGCGTATGCAACTGCGCACGACTTGAAGAACAGTTGTGCAATCACTCCCCTGCCTCAGTTGTTGAAAGATAACGGTTATTACACCATCCATTGCGGTAAGGCGCATTTCGGCGCACGTACTACAACGGGGGAAGACCCTTCGTCGTTTGGTTTCGACATCAATATTGCAGGTGGTGCGAATGGAGGTCCCGGCAGTTATCTTGCAGAAAACGAATATGGCACAGGGGCTTTCCACGTCAATGGTTTGGAGCAGTATTATGGCACGGGTATTTTCCTGACGGAAGCTCTTACCATCGAAGCTCTGAAGGCTCTTGAAAAACCCATTGCGGAAAAGAAGCCTTTCTACCTGTATATGTCTCATTATGCCATACATGTCCCTTACGACGCGGATAAGCGGTTCACGGGCAACTACCGGCAGGCGGATGGAAGCGGTATCTATGACGAAATGCTTGATGCACAGTTGGACGAGAGTGAAATTAACCACGCTGCATTGGTGGAAGGCATGGATAAAAGTCTTGGAGACATTCTCGATTTCTTGGAACAGCGCCCCGAGGTGGCAAGCAACACAATATTGGTATTTATGTCCGACAATGGTGGTCAAGCCGTATGGCCGAGGCAGGGTACTCAAAATTATGACCAGAATTATCCGGCGCGTGCGGGGAAAGGTTCTGCATACGAAGGTGGCGTACATGAGCCGATGCTGGTGCTGTGGCCCGGAGTCGTCCGGGGAGGAACGGAAAACCACAACCGGGTGATGATAGAAGACTTCTTCCCTACCATATTGGAGATGGCAGGTGTGCAGGATTATGAAACTGTCCAGCATATCGACGGAAAAAGTTTTGTTGATTTATTGAAGAATCCCACGTTGGAACGAGACCGCACTATCATCTGGCATTATCCTAATCTTTGGGGAGAATATCAGGACAAGGAAGAGGGTTACGGTGCCTATTCTGCAATCATGAAAGGGGATTACCATCTCATTTACTTTTGGGAAACAGGAGAAATGCGTTTGTACAACATTCGCGAAGACATTGGGGAACGGAATAATCTCGCACAATCTGAACCCGCCATGTTGAAACATCTGGCAGAAGAACTGACCTCTGCCTTGCAGGATTGTCAAGCCCAGCGTCCGTCTTATAAGAAGACAGGAGAGGCGATTCCTTTCCCGGCTGAAGTCATGGAGCATTGAAGGAGGGAGATTTTTCCTGTTCTGCCGGCATGGGAATCGGGGTTTATGTCTAATTTTGTTCCCGCTTAAAAAACTTATGGTATGAATAAAGATAAGAAACCTTTGATATTGATTACGAACGATGACGGATACCAGGCAAAGGGCATCAACTGCTTGATTGAGAGCTTGCGTGGGGTGGGGGAGTTGGTTGTTTTTGCCCCCGACGGTCCACGTTCGGGTATGTCGAGCGCAATAACTTCTCTGTTTCCGCTGAAATGCCGTTTGGAGCGTCAGGAAGACGGGCTTACGGTTTATTCTTGCAGCGGGACACCTGTGGATTGCGTGAAACTTGCCATAAACGAGGTGCTGGAGCGTGAGCCTGATTTGCTTTTGTCCGGAATCAACCACGGGGGGAACATGGCTATTTGTGTGAACTACTCCGGTACGATGGGAGCGGCAGCCGAAGGTTGTATTTTCGGTGTCCCGTCGATAGGGTTGTCCCTGCTTAACCATAAGCCGGATGCGGATTTCCGTGAATGCTGCCGCTTGGGCAGGATGGTTGTCGATTATGTGTTGGAACATGGTCTCCCGCATGGAACATATCTTAACCTTAATGTTCCTGTGGGTGAACATATCAAAGGAATAAAACCTTGCCGCCAGGCTGACGGTCGTTGGATAAAGGAATTCAAGCGTTCGGAAGACGGAAACGGGAAAACGGTATATTGGCTGACGGGCGAGTTCCGTAACGACGATACTCATCCTGATAATGATATGCTTATTTTGAATAGCGGCTATGCCTCGCTGGTTCCGTGCAAGGTGGACGTGACGGACTATGCCTTGTTGAAGGATTTACCAGCCTTTAACGGTTAATCTACCATTCCCTGTATGCGTTATTATCTGATTGCGGGCGAAGCTTCGGGTGACCTTCATGCATCGAACCTGATGGCTGCGTTGAAGGAGAAAGATTCTGCGGCAGAATTCCGGTTTTTGGGTGGAGACCTCATGAAACAGCAAGGAGGAGTCTTGGTGAAACACTATCGCGAGATGGCTTTCATGGGATTTATCCCGGTGTTGCTGAATATCCGCACAATATTGCGTAATCTGAAGATGTGCGAGGATGACATTCGCCTTTATCATCCCGATGTAGTCATATTGGTGGACTATCCCGGCTTTAATTTGAAAATAGCAAAGTTTGTAAAGACGCAGCTCCGTCTCCCTGTACATTATTATATCTCTCCTAAGATATGGGCATGGAAGCAGTACCGTATCCAAGACTTCCGGCGATATGTCGATAAGATGTTTTGCATATTGCCTTTCGAGCCGGAGTTCTTCCGCAAACTAAAATATGAAGTGGATTATGTCGGGAACCCATCCGTCGATTCTGTGGCGGATTTTAAGGCGTCCCATCCATTTGACAGGGATGCATTCCTTCATGCAGCCTCATTGGAGGACAAACCCATCCTTGCCATTCTTGCAGGAAGCCGGAAACAGGAGATTCGCGACAATCTTCCGACAATGTTAAGCGTGGCATCGCGGTATCCGGATTTCCAACTTATCATTGCAGGCGCGCCTGGGATTGATTCAGCATATTATGAACAATATATGGCAGGATATAGGGTGAGGATTATGTTCAATAGGACGTATGATATCCTGCAATACAGCCATGCGGCATTGGTTACTTCCGGTACGGCTACGTTAGAGACTGCTTTGTTCCGTGTACCGCAGGTGGTGTGTTATTATACCCGTGCAGGGCGTTTAGCTACTTTTATTTTCAGGCATTTCTTCCATGTGCCTTATATCTCTTTGGTAAATCTGATTGGAAAAAGGGAAATCGTACAGGAATTATTTGCAGCGAGGTTCGATGAGAGGGAAATCGATGCCGAATTGCGCCGAATCCTCCTTGATGCGGGCTATCGTCGGAAGATGATGGAAGGATACGACGACGTAATACGCCTGTTGGGTAATCCGGGAGCGGCAGGGAAGGCTGCCGAAGGCATCATCAAGGCTTTGATGACTTAAAAGCATCGTATGTAAGCCAAAGAATAGGAATCGTAGAGAATATCACGGACTCCATGCTTGTAACGGAACGATATGATATTCTTTTTTATTTCGTATTCCAGCTTGAAACGGAGCTGCATAGGTTTATCACCATCTCCCCTATAGCCATTGAAGCCCGAAAAATCGCAATCGAGGAGGAAACTGCGGTAAGTCCCGCGTAAACCAACACCATAACAGATGGCATCGTTCTGCCTGTTGGTCATATCGTTTGTCATCCAGCAATAAAAGCCTAATAACGCCTGCAATCGGATTGCTGCATTGCAAGAATTGTCTTCCCACAGGTTTCGTGCAAAATTAGCATCGAACCAATAGCTTGCGGCGTCGGTAAAACGGGCGTCACAAAGCCTGCCACCGCTTGCGGTTTTGATATTAGCACTTATTACAATGTCAGTCCACTTCTTGTTCCGGAGAATCTGGTAATAAAAATTCAAGATAATGTCCCCGTGGCAGGGTATAGGGGGAGATGTTTCCACGGCAGAACGCTCGTCCCGCACTTCTGCGGATGTTTTATACCATTCTTGTATCACTCCACTCACTGTAATGCCCGCTTTACCCTTAACAATAGGTATGTACAGCCTTGCATAAATGTCTTTAGTCTTGTCTCCGGGCATTTTATGGTATTCCCCGCGCAATTCAACCTCCCAACGCGAAGGCAAATCCCCTGCCATTAATTCAGGAATGGGAAAAGCATTGGCGCCGAAGTATCGCGGGGAATATTTAAGGTATTCCATCTTTTCCTGCCAGTCTTCTGCGTGAAGGCAGGCGGGAAAAGACAGCATTCCGGCAATGATTATCCGGAAGAAGAGCTTATTCATCAAGCCATTCATTAATCTGGTCGATAATTTGTTTCTTCATGTCGTCCGGCATGTTACTAATACGCGCTTTATGGCTTCCACCAGGCTGTATGTAGACCTGCTCATTTTTCTTGTCGGGGAATGTAGGCACGCGCGTGGCACTCCACGGGTCAATTTCCCCGTAAATGAATATCATTTTAGGGTCGTTGTCTTTAAGGAAGTTGTAAACCTTGTTGTACAGCTCCGGACGGAATTCTACTTTATCGACAAGTTCCTTGGGCAGCATTATGCGGTTCAAATAACCCTTGGTGCTTTTGATGGAAAGGTATGGTGCAAACGGAGTAATGTCGTAACCGTAGTATCCCAGCTCTCGTGCTGCCTGTACATTGAAGGAAATGAACGCCTGCCCCTCTGCAAAATATGATGGTTCGCTGATTTTCATCAAATGTTCGAACAATACTTTGTCGTCAGACGTGGTATCGGGTATGGTCGAGACCGGAGTGCCCCATTGCCACAAGGCGAAGGGATATTCCAGCACTGCCAAATCCAATACTTCCTCCATCGGGATGCGGAATTCGTATCCTTTTTCCTTGGTAAAGGTTTCCAGCATCGGGACTATCGTTGAACGGCGTTTCAGAACCGTGAGCAGGAAGTCGTTTATCTTCTGACGTTCTTCAGGAGTGCCGACCTGCTGCAAGAACACCTCATGCCTGCCGTCTTCAACGCCTTTGTTGAGCGGTGCCACGTATGGAACGGAGAAATCAACGTCGTAGGGGAAGAAGGCCCGGTATAAAGTAGCAGTTTGACCGCCTTTGCTGATGCCTGTGCTTATCCATTTCCCGGAATAGATGCTTTTGAACGTGCTTGTCACGTGATGAAGGTCGTATGCAGAGTTCTCGGCAGTGAGGTATTCCCAGTCTTTGGGTTCAGGAGTGGATTCGAGGAAGTACCTGTGCTCTACAAATACCACATTAGTGTTGAAAAGCTTCGACAATTCGTCCTGATAATTCGGGTTAAGGGCGTAAGCACCGCCGTATCCCTCTGTTACAAGTACTGTAGGCCTGTCGTACCCCACGTGGCATATTACCACGCGCTGTTTAAAGGTTCCCACCGAAGGGTTTTTGGGGTCTATTTGCTGGGTAAGGCGGACAAGGTACTTTTCGGGGTATAAATCCGTTTCAAGTTGCTCGATACCGCTCACGCCCTCGAGTGCCTCGAGTTTTTCTTTCAGCCCTTCGGGGGCTGCCAAGGCTGCCGCGATGAAACAAAAGGCGAGCAGCCATACTGATACTAATCGTCTCATGGTTTATGTCTTATTATTTAGATATTTTATCGTTCGCATGAATCCTTCATACTTCGCCCGCCTCGCGGCAGACCCCGCAAAGATACGATTATATTCGTCTCGCGATAATGCCGGGAGTTCTTCTTTTTTAAGAGACAGAAACGCTTCGCTTGGCATGAATGCTTTTTCCCCGGTAGGCGTGGCGAAGCGGTTCCACGGGCATGAAAGCTGGCATGTATCGCAGCCGTAGAGCCGGTTCCCGAGTAGATTGGCTTCACGAGGGGGGAAATCGCCGTGGTGCTCGATGGTTAAGTACGATAAGCAGTGGCGTGCGTCGATTTTGTGGGAAGATAAAGCCCCCGTGGGGCAGGCATCGGTGCATTTGGTGCATAATCCGCAGCGGGAGGCTTGGGGTTTGTCGTATTCGTCAATAATCCATGTCGTTATTATCTCGCCAAGGAAGAAGAAAGACCCCCTTCCGGGGATTATGAGGCAAGTATTGCGTCCAATCCACCCTAATCCGGCGCGCCAAGCCCAATAACGCTCCAGTACGGGGGCAGAATCTGTAAAGAAGCGTGATTCCGGCTCTTTTTCCCCTTCGTGGAGCGGAAGTATTGCCTGCCACAGGGTGCGCAGCTTCTTCTTCATCACAACATGGTAGTCCTTGCCGTATGCGTAGTATGCAATATGCGGCTCATCTTCCGGCCTACGCACAGGAGGGTAGTAATTAAGCGCAAGGGAGATTACCGACCGCGCGCCCGGCAATAGTTTCGACGGGTCAAGGCGCAGCTCGCGGTGGTTCGCCATGTAATCCATCCCGGCATTGCAGCCCTCGGCAATCCAACGGTCTAAATATTTTGCTTCATCCGTGGCGGGGAGGGCGGCGGCAATCCCGCAAGCCGAGAAGCCGTGGGACAGGGCTATGCCTTTAATCCTCGAAGCTATCGAGGGCTTGCCATCGGGTGTTTTTTCCATAAACGGGGGGATTGAGTGCCGGAATGAAAGTCTTCCAAGGCTGGATAAAAATATTTGGTGCCGGAATACATATCTTCCAGGTCTAAATAAAAATATTTG
>CAYZTO010000003.1:6887-34259 GCA_964481365.1 uncultured Parabacteroides sp.
ATAAAAATATTTGGTGCCGGAATACATATCTTCCAGGTCTAAATAAAAATATTTGCCGTTGCCGGCAGTATTTCCAAGGCTAAATAAAAATATTTGGGGTTGGAGTACATATCTTCCGGGGCTAAATAAAAATATTTACTGTTGCCGGCAGTATTTCCAAGCCCGGATAAAAATATCCAAGCCTGCCGGAATCCCCGCCGGGAACTGATATTTTTATTACAAAATAAAATGGAGCGAATACAAGACAGAATAAAAACATTCAGCACCGGCAGGGATTGTTTTCAAGTCTTACGGCGGTGTTATACCCTTTTCCGCAAGCAATTTCAGGCTTAAATCTTTCAATTTGAACTTTTGTATCTTGCCGCTTCCGGTCATTGGGAAAGTATCAACGAAGAAAACGTACTTCGGTATCTTATGACGGGCTATTTTACCCCGGCAAAAGTCGCGCACTTCCTCTTCCGTAAGTTTATAACCCTCGTGCTGGATGATGAACGCGCCTACTTCCTCGCCGTATTTCTTGGAAGGCACTGCCGCCACCTGTACATCTTTTACGCCAGGCAGGTGGTAGAGGAATTCTTCCAGTTCTCGGGGATAAATATTCTCGCCCCCGCGTATTATCATGTCTTTTATGCGCCCGGTAATGCGGTAATTGCCGTTTTCGTCCTTCACTCCAAGGTCTCCACTGTGGAGGAAGCCGTCTTTGTCGATTATTTCTGCCGTAGCATCGGGATTGTTGTAGTATCCCTTCATTGAATTATATCCACGGTTGCACATCTCGCCCTGCACCCCGACTGGACATTCCTTTCCAGTCTCGGGGTCGATGACGCGCACCTCTGTATATTCAAATTCATGCCCGACAGTTGTGTAGCGCACCTCTTCCGGGTCGTCTATACGCGAATGCGTCATGCCCGGCGACGTTTCTGTAAGCCCGTAAACGCTGGTGATGCGCATTCCCAGCTTCTTATCGACTTGTTTCATCAGTTCCACAGGGCAGAGCGAGCCTGCCATGATTCCGGTACGGAGGGAAGTGAGGTCGAACATCCCGAACATGGGGTGGTTAAGCTCGGCAATGAACATTGTCGGTACTCCATAAATGGCGGTACACCTTTCCTTGTGTATGGATGCCAATACTACGAGCGGGTCAAACTTTTCCACCATCACTTGCGTGCATCCATGCGTCAATACATTCATGGAAGCCAGCACTACCCCGAAGCAATGGAACAAAGGAACGCAGCAGCACAGCTTGTCTTCGGGTGTGAATTTCATATGCTCGCCGGTAAGGAACCCGTTGTTGGCTATATTGTAGTGTGTAAGCATGACACCCTTCGGGAATCCCGTTGTTCCGGAAGTATATTGCATGTTCACCACGTCGTGGCACGATACTTTGGATTTTGCAGCGTCGAGCACATCGTCGGGCACGTTTTCTCCAAGCAAAAGAAGCTCGGGAGTGTTGTACATCCCACGGTATTTTTCCTGTCCGATGTAAACAACATTCTTCAACCGTGGGAAACGGGAACTTTTAATGTAGCCGCGCTGCGAAGTTTTCAATTCCGGAAGCATGGTATAGACCATGTCGATGTAGCTCCCGTCAAAAACCCCGTCGGTAATGCACATCGTGTGGATGTCGGCGTTTCCCACAAGGTATTCAAGCTCGCTTTGCTTGTAGTTCGTGTTTATTGTAACCAATACAGCCCCGATTTTAGCCCCGGCAAAGAGGAAAGTAAGCCAATCAGGGACGTTCGTTGCCCATACTCCCACATGAGTGCCGTGAGTAATGCCGATAGCGAGCATTCCCTTAGCCATACGGTCCACACGGTCGTTGAACTGCTTCCACGTGAAGCGTAAATCCCGGTCGGAATAGACGATGTATTCCTTGTCCGGCGATACTTCAGCCCAATGTTCCAGCCACTGGCCTAATGTTTTGTCTTGTAATTCTACCATAATGCCGAAATACCCGTATGTTTAGAATGGAGTATATACAATACCCAGAATCTTGGCTTTGTCGTTGCCTGCTGCATGTACATGATGCGCGACAATGGAATCGTAGTAGATACTATCGCCTTCTTCAAGGATGTAAGTTGTCTTTCCGTAGTTGATTTCGACAATCCCTTCGAGGACATAGATGAATTCTTCCCCCTCATGTGTCGAGAGGGCGAACAAATCTTTCGAATCGGAAGGCGATATTTCTATCAAGAACGGCTCGAAGTGCCTGCCGGACTTGTCTTGCGCCAGCGAATGGTAAACCATGTGCTTGTTTCCTGCCGATGCGTTGTTTGTAAAGTTAATTCCCGTGTTGCCGCTGTCAGATTTGCGGCAGACAACCGGACCTAACTCCATTTGGTCGTCAAGAAAAGTCCCGAGACGTACGCCAAGCACTCTGGCAATCTTGATTAAGGGGGATAAAGAGGGAAAATCTACATTTCCTTCAATCCTTCCGATTTGTTCAACACTCAAGCCGGAACGTTCCGACACTTCTTCTATGGATAATTGCTTGGATTCGCGTATGCTTCGAATCTTTGCTCCGATTTCTTTGTTGTTTCCCATTATGAATTCCTTTAAATATGTAAGCAAACGGTGCGAAAATACTTCATTTTTTCGATAATCAACATAAGGACAGGAAAAAATCAAAAGCCTCGGGCAAACTTTTTCCAAAATTCATCCGCCAATTCCTGCCAACGGAGCACGGCGGCGCCAGTGAAGTCTGCCGTATAGCCTGTAAGGAATTCCCTTGCGGCATCTTGTCCTTCCGAGTCCAGCAGTTCCTTATAATGTGTTTCCACGAAAGGCATTTCTGCCAATCCCTTCTTCTGAAAATGTAAAAAAGCCTCGTCAATGGCATCTTTCGCCACTCCCCAGCGTACAGTAGCGAGTTTGTTGGCTTCGCGGAACTTCCATATTATTGCATCATCGCGGTGGCGGTGTTGCCCGCATATTCCATATATTGCAGGAAGCCCGGTCGTGCCCGAGAATATGGGTACACGGGGACTTTGACCCGGATTATCGAATGAAATCCATGCTACTCCGCCTACATCATCGGGCAACCATCCCCTGAGTTGTATTACTGTGGAATAACTACACTGGGGAACGGCTACGAGGCGGTATCGTGTGACGGTTTCAGGCTTGATTCCGTTCAACATTGTTATCATATCTGTCGTCATCCACGGATTTGCAGCCGGATTGGTAATCGTGTCGGCAATCGAAGAGCCTCTCTCTGTTTTTACGGTCTTCAAATTTTTCGTCATGTCGTAAGCAGTGCCTTCGTAAGTCTCGCGGAGAAGATTCATTACGTCCTGAGCCGATAGTTTCTTTTCCGGTTTTACAGTTAATGGCAATTCTTCTGAATCGTACGACAAATTAAGCGAAGGAGCCAGTTTGTTTAAGATGAAAAACTCTCGTATGCTGAAAGATTTCTTTTCACCTGCATAGTTTCCGCCTCCATAAACTTCCCAAAAGCGGAAAGTGGATTCGCCGTCCCATAAATTCATCCGTCGAGCCACGTCATATACATTTTCCGAGGCTAAATAATTCAATGTGTCCTTTAAATCGAGTGTGGAAATGCGTGGAATATTCGCAGAAATGCCGACATGGTCGTCGGGGATGCGTACTGCAGCCCATACACCCCCGATTTTGTCCGGTCCTTCCCCGAATATTTCAAAGTGCCATACTTCTTCGGGGTCGGCGATGGTAAGGCATTCCCCGGAATCGGCATAACCGTATTGTTTGACTAATTCTCCAATCAGGCGGATGGCATCACGTGCCGTTTCGCATCTCTGTAGCGCGATTCGTTCCAATTCTTCAATCATGAACATCCCTTTTTTGTTGATTAGTTCTTTCCTGCCTGATATTGTCGTTTCCCCGATTCCTAGTTGTTTCTCATTCAGGCAAGGATAAGCTGTGTTGAGGAATTGGAATGTCGCCTTAGCCTCTGGAATCTGCCCCTTTAATATTTTCTTGCTTTCATCAGCGATGAATTCGGTATGCATGCTTCCTTCATAAATTGAAGTGACGGTGTCGTGGTCATAAATGGCAGCAGGGACGATTTCCATCCATGTGCGGTAGTTTCCATCGCACGTATGGCTTGTCATTACAGAGCCATCCAAGGATGCCTTTTTCCCTACCATTATGCTTGTGCAACTTTCCGGGTTATTCTCCGGACGGTCAAATTCAAATTCTTGGCTGTTCCCTTGTAAACTGATTGCAAGGAACGTAAATCCGATAAATAGTGCTTTCATCATATATTTGTTTAGTGTTATTCTTTTCATCCAATTGTAATGGATTGCAAACTTAGCTTTTTTTAATGTAGGAGCCACCTTTTCTTTATTCCTTTTTTCTTTAAGTTTGCGATTAAGAGGTTAGAGATGAGATGATGATGTTAGTCCGTTGTTCGTTTTTGTTTGTTGTTAGTTTGTTTTTGTCAGCCTGTTCATTGAAAGATTCGGTCATTCAAACTGTTTGTTCGCAGAATGAAGTTGGGAATTATATTATTAAATGGGAGGTTTCCCCGGAATCGGATGGAGAGGTGAAGATTTATGTTTCTGATAGTCCCGACGAATTTGATTTTACTTCTCCTGTCGGCAGTTATCCTATTTCTAACGGTGTTGCGACCTATGTTCCCCGTGATAATTCCAAACGTAAGTTCTTTTACCTTACTTTTAATGGCAAGAACCCGCAAATTGTAAGCTCTCGCTTTGTCAAAATGGACAAAATACAGAATCTCCGGGACTTGGGAGGATATCAATCAGGTAAGCAACATATCCGTTGGGGAAAAGTATTTCGTTCTGGTTCCATCCATTCCTTTTCAGAATGGGATTCTATTCGTTTATCGAATATCCAGGTAAAAACAATCATAGATTTGCGTCCTGTCAGGTATATAGACAATAATCCTATCCGCTATGATGCTGCAAATATCATTACTATACCTGTTTCATTGGGTAATCAGCTTGATTTGGATTGGCGCATAAGGAAAAACAGGATAAAGATGGGTGACGGTCTGCTTTATATGCAGGATCTTTACTTGCAATTTGTTGAGGAGGATAAAGAGCAATTCTCCAAGGCGTTGAAATTGTTTGTGGATAAGGAAAATTATCCGATACTTTTCTGTAGTGTCCTTGGAAAAGACCAGGCGGGTTTCTTGGCAGCTTTGCTTTTATCTATCCTTGATGTTCCGAATGAGACGATATTAAGTGATTACGTTGCTTCTAACGAATACATAGACCCGATGCGTTTTTTAGGGCGAGTCGAACATTTAAACCAAGATACTCAGGAAGCGGTGACTGTTATTTTATCTGCCCGTGAATCTTTCCTCAACTTGGCTTTCGAAAAAATAAAGAAAGACTACGGTTCGGTGAGAGAGTATTTGTATGACGGGCTGAATTTATCGGATGAGGAGCAAGTGCGAATCCGTGAAATATTATTGTACAGCTATCCGCAAAAGTGAATGAGCCTGACTTTAGCCCGTTTTTATCCTATAGTTCTTGTTTTTGCCTGATTAGCCTTTTGTTGCATTAAAATGGCTCTTTTCTGCGCATGAAAATATTTGCGGTTAGCATTTTTGGAATTATTTAGTAAGTTTGCAGCCGATTTTAATGCAGAAACAACTAAAATCATGCAACAGAAAAACTTAGTCATTGTAGAATCACCTGCGAAAGCAAAAACAATCGAAAAATTTCTGGGGAAAGACTATAAAGTTATGTCCAGTTACGGACATATACGGGATTTGAAAGAAAAAGACTTCAGCATAGATATTGAACATGATTATCAGCCTGAATATGTCGTTCCGGAGGACAAAAAGAAAGTAGTTTCGGATTTGTCGTCGGAATCTAAAAAAGCAGAAATTGTCTGGCTCGCGTCGGATGAGGATCGCGAAGGAGAGGCCATCTCTTGGCATCTTTATGAAGTCTTGAAATTGAAACCGGGGAATACAAAACGAATAGTTTTCCATGAAATAACTAAAACCGCAATCCTCCACGCTATTGAAACTCCCCGCCAAATAGATATGAATCTCGTGAACGCCCAACAGGCGCGTCGTGTGCTTGACCGCATTGTCGGATTCCAACTTTCTCCTATCTTGTGGAGGAAGGTCAAGCCGGCACTCTCTGCAGGTCGCGTGCAATCGGTTGCGGTTCGCCTTATCGTGGAGCGCGAAAGGGAAATAAACGATTTTGTAGCCGAAGCCGCTTTCCGCGTGACTGCCCAATTCCTTTTGCCGGACGGGGCAACGCCGTTGAAGGCTGAACTGAACCGCCGTTTTAAGACGAAGGAAGAGGCGAAGGCTTTCTTGGAGCATTGCAAGGATGCGCAGTTTGTTATAGATGAAATCTCGACTAAGCCTGTTGTAAAATCACCTGCTCCTCCTTTCACAACATCCACATTACAGCAAGAAGCCGCGCGCAAGCTCGGCTTTTCGGTTTCACAGACGATGATGATTGCGCAGCGGCTTTACGAATCCGGTTTTATCACTTATATGCGTACAGATTCGGTTAATTTGAGCGACCTTGCCTTGGGAACGGTCAAGGAAGTGGTGTTGGAATCTTTTGGAAAGGAGTATTACAAGTTCAGGCAATACTATACGAAAACCAAAGGTGCGCAGGAAGCGCACGAAGCTATTCGCCCTACTTACATCAGCCATACGGAAGTGCCGGGGACTTCACAAGAGAAACGTCTTTACGAACTTATCCGTAAGCGCACTCTCGCTTCGCAGATGTCCGATGCACGGCTTGAGCGTACCACCATCTCAATTTCGGTCAGCGGTGAACAGGAAAAGTTCGTTGCCGTAGGAGAAGTGGTTGCCTTCGACGGTTTCTTGCAGGTATATCGTGAAAGTTTGGATGACGAAACAGAGAAAGAACAGGAAAACGGATTGCTTCCGAAAGTAAATCTCAATGACGCTTTGGTTCTCCAGCAGGCTGTCGCCACAGAACGATTCACGCAACGCCCGCCGAGATATACGGAAGCCAGCCTCGTCCGTCGCATGGAGGAATTAGGGATTGGGCGGCCTTCGACTTATGCGCCGACGATTCAAACAATCCAAAACAGGGAATACGTGGTGCGTGGGGACAAAGATGGAGTTGCGAGGAAATATTCCGTCATCACCCTTAGCAAAGGGAAAGTTCGAGTAGCGGAAAAAGAAGAGATTGCCGGTGCCGACAGGAATAAGTTGGTTCCGACAGATATTGGCATCGTTGTAAATGACTTTTTGATGGAATATTTCCCGGGTGTGATGGATTATAACTTCACGGCAAACGTTGAAAAAGAGTTTGATGCCATTGCCGAAGGCGAAATGGTCTGGACCGAAGCCATCGACAAGTTCTATAAAATGTTTCATCCGATAGTGGAAGAAGTTTCGGCTTTAAAAAGTGAGTATAAGGTCGGGGAAAGGAAGTTGGGCATTGACCCGGAGTCCGGAAAGCCGGTTTTCGTAAAAATAGGGCGTTTCGGGCCTGTTGTTCAAATCGGAACGCCAAGTTCGGAGGATGATAAAAATGAAAAACCACGTTTCGCAACAATGTTGAAGACTCAATCGATTGACACGATAACCTTGGAGGAAGCGTTGAAGCTATTCGAATTGCCGAGGATTGTCGGGACGTTTGAGGATAAGGATGTAATAGCTGCCATAGGGCGTTTCGGGCCTTTTGTGAAGCATGACGGGAAGTATGTTTCGATTCCGAAGGGTTTGGATCCTGTTTCCATAACCCTCGATGAGGCAATAACCCTGATAGAGCAGAAACGCCAGAGCGACGGAAAGCGTTTGTTCAAGAAGTTCGAGGCTGATTCGGAAATAGAGATACTGAACGGGCGTTTCGGACCGTATATAAGTTATGGGGGAAAGAACTACAAATTGCCCAAGACCATACAAAACCCTGCGGAGCTTACGCTCGAAGAGTGTTTGAAAATAATAGATGACGCACAGAAGAAACCGGTTTCGCGCCGGCGAAAAACAGTAAAGAAAAATTGAAATATCCGAGGCGGTGGCGGAGCTGAATCATTCGAAATGCTCTTTCACCGCCTTTGCGCATTCTTCCAGCTCTTTGTACCACGAATCTCCGAACATCCTGACAAGCGGTTCTTTCAGGAATTGGTAAACCGCAATGTTTTTCCGTTTTCCGAGTATCGGAGCAGCCTTGCACACATCCCATTTGTGGTAAGAAATGCTTGTGTATTGCCCGTACCTCCCGATGCGTATAGGATAAAGGTGGCAGGAGAGGGGTTTTAGAAAATTGCACCTTCCTTCGCGGAATGCTTTCTCAATGGCACAACCGCAGCAGCCTTTTTCATCGTGGAATGTGAATACGCAGTCTTTGTCGTTTACTATCGAAGTAACCAAATCGCCCTCGCTGTCGCGGTACGCCACTCCTTGTTTTTTTATCACCGCCCTCGCATCCTCGGAAAGGTTGTCCCATACAACAGGCAATATTTCCTCAAGTAGGCGGGCTTCACTGTCGTCTATGGGAGCACCCGCGTCTCCCTCAATGCAGCACGCGCCTTTGCACGATTCCAAGTCGCAGAAGAATTTCTCTGTGAAAATTTCAGATGAGATGACAACATCTCCGAGTTGTATCATCATAGTTTTTTACAGGCAAAAAATATACGGATAACCGTTGCCTGCAGGTTTGTATCCATGCGGCAACGGGTTTATCCGTAATTAAAAGAATAAATATTATGAGAATCAAACAATCAGGTCTTTTCCTGTCATGTCAGCAGGCTGAGGCATTCCAAGAATATGCAATATAGACGGTGCGACATCGGCAAGCACTCCGTTTTCCACCTTTGCGTCTTTGTTTTCTGTAACGTACACAAACGGTACAGGATTCAAAGAGTGTGCGGTATTCGGAGTCCCGTCTGCATTCAGTGCGTGGTCTGCATTTCCGTGGTCGGCAATGATGATTACCTCATAATCGTTCTTTTTAGCAGCCTCGACAGTATCGCGGACGCAATTATCAATTGCCACAACAGCTTTCTCGATTGCGGCGTACACTCCCGTGTGTCCTACCATGTCTCCATTCGCGTAGTTTACGACGATAAAATCGTATTTCTGCGAATTTATTGCTTCGACGAGCTTGTCTTTGACTTCGTATGCACTCATCTCAGGCTTCAAGTCGTATGTGGCAACTTTGGGAGACGGAACCAATATGCGGTCTTCTTTTTCGAAAGGCGCTTCACGCCCGCCGTTGAAGAAGAACGTCACGTGTGCATATTTTTCGGTCTCGGCAATGTGGAGTTGCGTTTTCCCATGCCTTGACAAGTACTCGCCAAGAGTGTCCTGCACATTTTCTTTTGGAAAAAGGATGTGGACATCTTTGAACGACGCATCGTAGGGTGTCATGCAATAATATTGCAATCCGGGAATCGTACACATGCCTTGTTCCGGCATATCCTGCTGTGTGAGGACGATTGTAAGTTCTTTGGCACGGTCGTTCCGGTAGTTGAAGAATATAACAACGTCCCCGTCTTTGATTGTCCCGTCGATTTTCGAGTTGTTAATCGGTTTGATGAACTCGTCGGTCACGCCTTCATCATACGATTCTTGCATTGCCTTCACCATGTTTGTCGCTTGCTTGCCGATACCGTTTACAAGCAAATCGTAAGCTGCCTTGATGCGTTCCCATCGTTTGTCACGGTCCATCGCATAGAACCGCCCTACGATAGAAGCTATTTTGCCGGCAGACTTTGCGCAGTGCCCTTGCAATTCTTCTATGAAGCCTTTCCCGCTTTTGGGGTCGGTGTCTCGACCATCCATGAAGCAATGGATATAGACTTTTTCCAACTCGTATTCTTTGGCAATGTCGCACAGTTTGAAAAGATGTTCCAAAGAGGAATGGACACCGCCGTCGGAGGTCAATCCCATGAAGTGGATATTTTTGTTGTTCTCCTTCGCGTAGGTGAATGCTGAGATAATCTCCGGATTCTTCAATATGCTATTGTCGGCGCATGCACGGTTTATTTTCACCAAATCCTGATAGACGATTCTGCCCGCCCCGATGTTGAGATGCCCCACCTCGGAGTTTCCCATCTGTCCGTCTGGCAAACCAACGTTCTCCCCGCATGCCAAGAGCTGCGAATTAGGATACGTAGCCAGCAACGAGTCCCAATACGGTGTCGGTGTGTTGAAAATGACGTCGTCTTTTTTGTGGTCGCCAATTCCCCATCCGTCCAAAATCATTAACAAAGCTTTTTTTGCCATAATCTATGTCAGTTTATAAATTTGAAACCATCTCGTTTTTTCAGCCCGCAAAGATAGGCAAAATTTTCGGATATCAGCATTTCAGCATTAAACTATTGCACCACCGGACGGTCGTCGGGCTCTTCCGTCTCTCCGGGAACGGTAGACGAATCGGTACTGCCGTCAGACAAGTCTGAGTTGTCGCCGCCGCTGTCGTCTCCGCCTTCCGTTTCTCCATCCTGCCCTCCATCTTTCTGCTGTTCGCTTCCGCGTTTGTTGCGTGCCGCCCGCGTTTCGGCGAAAAGGTTGTTCACTTCGTCGATGAAGGTCGTCGCGACTTCGCTTTGGTTGATAAGATTTGCGGCAACCGCCATGTGGCAGATGTCGTCAATCAAATCTTGTGATTCAGGCAAAAGCTCGGCTGCCGTAGTCATTTTACGTTTTTCTGTAGACAAACTACTTCGCTCCGCCTCGAGTTTGCGGTATTCGTTATTCAAACGCTCTACCTCTTCGATGTATGGGGTGATTGCGAGAACCTCCACCGCGTTTGTGTACTGTTCTTTGCGCACATCTTCAAGGAAACCGTCGATGATATCCGTCTTCTGGCGGATTGGTTTGTTGTAGAAATATGCGTACGGCCTCATTTCATAAGACATCAGCTTTCCCGCTTCCTGTTCTTCGCTGGTAAGGAGGTTGTCATAGTCAAGAATCCTGCGCACGGCGTAATTCATTACCCTGCAACGCTCCTTGTCGATTGCTTTCATCTCTGCGGTAAGCGAAGAAGCCGTCGATTGGTAAGTTATCGACTGGTACTTGGCAATAAGGTCGCGCAAGTGTTGGACTTGCTCTTCCGAAATGTTGAGGGATTCGACGGCAAGCGTGCCGCTGCTTTGTATAGCCGGGCCTTCGTCCACACTGCTTTGCTCTGCGTTGCGTGCTACTGTGAGAAGCTCATCCATCCGGACTAAAACGTGCCGGCGTTCTGCGGTGTTCAAATACCGCAAAGGGAGTACTGTTATTACATTATAAGAACCCATATATATAAAATTAAAGTTGTAAAATAAATTTTCAATCTATCTCTTTTTGCTACTCGCCTGAAAAAATTCTTTTCAACCGAAAGCAGGTTTGTTTTTGCCTGCCGTAAGTTTTTACAGCCGAAAACAATCCCGTTTTCCAATGAAAAAACTTTTTATTGACAAAAACAATTTTGTTTTCCGCCAAAAAAACTTTTTCCAGCCGGGAACGAACTTGTTTTCCGAATAAAAAAGTTTTTGCAGACGAAATCAAAACTGTTTTCCCTCGAAAAACTTTCCGGCAGCAATTTCATTCCCTGTTTTTATAAAGTTGCAATACAAAGATATGGTTAATTATTGTGGTTTGTATAAATAATGTTTGATTCTGCGTGATTTTAATTAGTTTTAACTTTATGGCGGTTTCATTTTCTTAGTCCTCATATGCCGCAGGCTGTGGGTGGTTGCGGCTGCCAAGGGTTTGTGTGTTTTGGCTATCCACACTGTGTATGAAACTTCGGCGGAATCGTTTATTTTTGCCGTATGGAAGAAATATATTTCGACGATGAAAAACTTGGCAGGGTAATAATCCGCGAAAGCAAGCGGGCGAAGAGTTACTTTGTAAAGGTTTGCGGCGGGAGGGTCTACGGTATTGTCCCGCTGGGCGGAAGCCTGAAGACGATGATATCGGTTATCCGCAGCGACCGCGACAAGTATTACGAGATTCTGCAAAGGCTGCCTGCGCCGATTGGGAATTTTAATGAAGAAAGCAAACTCAGCACAGCCACTTTCGACCTCCGGATAGTCCGCACCGACCGCGAGAACTTCTATATGTCGCTCCGCGAAGGCATACTCCAGATTGCCTGCCCCCGCAAAACAAATTTTCAAGACGAGAAGACCCAGCTTTTGCTTAAATCTATGCTCGGAAGTGCCTTGCGCCACGAGGCGAAGCGTGTTCTGCCTTCAAGACTTGAAAATCTTGCCCGCGCGCACGGTTTCAAATATTCTGCCGTCAAAATAACAAGCAGCCGGAGGAGGTGGGGGAGTTGTTCAGCCAAAGGCGGCATCAACCTTTCGTTTTCAGTAATGCTATTACCCTTCGCACTTGTGGATTACGTCCTCTTGCACGAACTTTGCCACACGGTGGAAATGAACCACGGTCCTAAATTCCGGGCTTTGCTCGACCGCGTCACGCAAGGGCAGGCGAAAGCCTTGCATGAGGAACTCAGCAAATACCGTGCCCTCTGAAAATTTTTATTGCGCAAGCGAGAAGCGCAGGCTGATGCCGTAGTTGCTGTTTGACGTCGGGTAAGACGTGCTCGACACCAGAGGATTGTTTATCTGTATGTCGTAGAACGCGCTGACTGTCAAAGCCCGGCTCAGCCCGTAATCGGCGGATATTTCGATGGATTTCGACAAGGTACCGCTCGTCGATTGCGAGTAGGCATCTTCAATCTTTCGGATAACCGACTGCGTCCTGTTGAGCGAAAAGTCGAAATTTACAGTGAGGTCGTTGCTGAAGTTTTCCGTTTTCCTTGTTCCCAAAACTTTGTTGAACTCGGTGTAGGTGTATCCCAAACCTAACACGATGGATTTCGTCTGCGATTCGACGATTTGGTAAGACGAAACATTAAGGGTAAGGTTGCGGCTTTTCCTGTATTGTATTTTGCCAGAGATATTATTAAGCATCGTCGCGTCCACACCAAACAGGGGATTGAAACCTTCGGTGATGCTGACTGATGAAATGTCGTATGCCGAAGACGGGGTCGGGTTTCCGGTCGTTACGTTTTGGACAAAGCCCAACTCGCCGTCTCCCGTCCCTACCCAAGTTGAATAGGATGAATACGACCCGATGCTGTATGTACAAGTGTATTGGTGGCTGAGCGTAAGGTTTTTGAAGTACTTTTTAAAGTAGGGAAGCTGCATCAGCCCCGTGTAGCTTATGCTCCAGTTCGGGAGAAGGCTTTTCACCGACGGGAAAGGCGTAAGCGCGATTTTGTCGGGGTCTTTTCCCGTGTATGCGGCTATAAAAGCCGGAATCAGGACATCCGAAGAATTTTGGCTCACGCTGCCGTTGTTGGCATCGTAAGGCTGGTTTGCGAAGACGTGTCCCGACATGAAACCAGAGGAAGGATAACGTGTGTTCGCGTACGCAGATTCGAGGCGCTCGGCAATCCGTTCGCGGTAGGATAAAAACTTGTCGAAAGTGTCGGAGGCATAATTGTCCGCTGCACTCCCAAGTCCCTTGAACGCAGAACCGATTGCGATTGTGGTCATGGAGAAGTTGCCACCGTAAGTCTTGGGCCACCCGTCGTACATGAATTGTATTTCGGTGTTCCTCGAATCGAGCCAGTTTGCCGTAAGGTCTATCTTCAGTCCCGGAATCGGTTCGAGCGACGTGCGGATATTGAGATTCTTCGCCGAGTTGATTATTGCCGGGTCGATGTTCACGTCACTGTTTTTTATGAGCCATCCCTTCTCGTCAGCATCTTCGATATATTTCTCGCCCACGGCGCCGAATGCGAAAGCTATTCCCGGGGCAAAACCGAGCGATGTTTGCTTCTGCCCGAGCATGTCACCCACTTCCGGGATGAATCCCGGCAACATCATACCGTCGGTGGCTGTGTACTGGATGTTTATGCGTCGCAACATCATCAGGAAGCGAGTACTGTATTCGAGTACCTTGTTAAAACGGTCTTCACTCTCGGACGGACCCGGGTAGATTGTCAAAAACAAGTGGGCAGTGTCCCGCGTTGAGATTTCCACATCCGTGAGGTTTATGGGCTTGTACTTCAATTTGTATGTCTTTCCGTTAGCCCCTTTCGCACGGATTTGCACTTTTTTTGTGAGTAAATCATGTTTCAACACCACATTACTGTCCGGGCTTAGGGTGATTTCCTTTTCTATTTTGCGTTGGCGGCGGCGTTGTTCCTGTTCCCTTTGCCTTTGGTTGCGGCTCGAATTGCGTGCGGAGGTGCTGTACTTCTGGTTAATACTTTTCAGGTAAGGATTCTTGTTATAAAGAGCTTGGATGTTGAAAGCACCTTGCCAGTCGATTTGCCGCTGGTTTTTTATCGTGTTCCCGATTTGTACTTCGCCGTCAATTTCCGCGCCACGGTCCCAATTGTATGTTGCACTGTAAGAAGCGGAGCTGTTAATCCAATCCAAAGCCGGGATTTGTTGCAAAGGCATATTCCAAGTGACGTTGAACTGTTGGTCGTATGCCAAAGGAGTCCCGAGGTCGAGAATGCTTTGCATTATGGAATCTTTCCATAGTGAGTAGTCATCCGGATTGAGTTTTTTGTTCACCTGCACGTAAGGTTCCTCAATCCTCGCGTTGGTTCCCGAAGAAAACTGCATACTAAGGTTATTCGTGAGGTCCCAACGCAAACTGAAAGCCCTGTCCCAGTAAAACTCTTGGCTGAAGGATACCGGAATCTTGTTTTCACTGCCATCCGTGCTGAGATCGCGCAGTTGAATCTCATAATATTCGCGAGACATTACGGATTGGAAACTTATGTTTGACGGAACATAGTTCAGCGACAGTTGCTTCAGATATTGTGTGTACCCGTTGTTCTTCTTTAATTTTTCGAACGGTCTAAAAGGTTTTACGTAGGGAGTATAACTGTAGGCGAAGCTCCCTTGCCAACTGAGAGTGTTCTCGTAAGTCGTTTCGGGGTCTTGGGACTTCTCGATAGTGCGCGAATAACTCAGCGAGAAGTTTGCAGGGTCCCAAGGTTTCGGAATCTCACTCTTCAAGTCCATGTGGACATTGTTGAAGGAAAAACTTTTAATGATTGTCCTGTCTATTGACGCATTCTTGATGGAATCGCGTTCAGCGTCGCTTGCGGCGTTGTCGAGAGCATATTGCAACAGGATATCCTGGTCTAAAGGATTGTATTTAGGCGTAGTCGTCTCGCGCGAGTATGAGTAATAGAATGGAATGCTGACTTTCGCCTTTTCGGGGAATAGTTTCCCGAACTCCAATGATGTGGAGATGCTGTATTGCGTATAATCATCCATGCGACGCTCATTGACGGATTGGTCTAAGGCTCCAAAACCTGAAGTTTCGATACGGCCGGCAAGGTTCAGCGTGCCTAAATCGGATAGAACCAGATTCAAGTTCGCATTTGCCGCCCATCCACCTTCTTCATTGAAATCGCTTAGGCGCAACTCATTTACCCACACTTCGGCACTCTTCACCTCTGTACCCTTGTTCCGTACGCCAATCATGATAACCTTTACGTTGGCAAGCGAAGGATTTCCTTTAATGCTGACCATGTTTATATTTTTTGCTGTCGTCTCATCATCATATTCTGAATAGACAGTCTGGTAAGTTACGCCTGACTGACCGTTTTGTTTGGCTCTGTTGCGTGCTAATTTCAAATCCGTGAAAGTTTCCAGGTTAATATCCATGTAGTTTTGCGTGGGCCATACTGTTTCTCTGTCATTCGAATTGTCCGAGGAATAACTTCCTTCAGGAGTAATGCTGAGCGGAACAGAATACTCGTAATAGTTACTCGTGTAATCGGAACCCAAACGGATGAAAGCCCATAAATCCCCGTTGGAAAGGTCTGTCACGTCGTTGGATAATGCTTCGGCGTGCGTGAAGAGCTGTAACCTCCCGTATTGCCTTAAATCGTAACTTGTAGTCTTGTAAACGGCAACGGCATCCTGTGCGCCGAGATTTGTAATCGTCATCGAAAGTGCTTGTTCGTTCTCCTGGCGTACTTGAGGCTGGCTCGAATCACGCACACGGGTGACACCCGGAGGCAAGACGTAATTGACAGGGGTTTTGTCTGAGTTTTCTTCTATGCTGACAGTTGAAACTTCCATTGTTGCTTCAGCAACTGGGGCGGCGCCATCTTCTAACAGCGATAGCTCATAAGTCCTCCAATCGCCACGCACTAACTCGAAAGAGCCAAAACGGAGTACTACAGAGTCCGTGAAGTTTGTGAGGTACATACGCATAAACCTGATGGAAGAGAAATCGCTGATGGAACCTATTACTCGGTCGTATTGTTTGATGGGGATTTTGAATTGGTACCAATCCACGGTTTCTGTTTGTCCGTTAGCAAGGCGTACGGACGAAGTTTGTATGCTGACAATATTGTTTGAACCGACTTTCAAGTCCTCGGGGCGTATGGAAACCTTGTATTCATAGTATTTTTCATTCTTATTCAAGGTATTGTCTTCATTCAAGTCTTCTACGTCTGGGACGGTCTTTGAAGCAGTGCTGTAACTTTCTGTCGATTCTTCCGAGTTTCCTTCAGTCCCGTTGTAACGTTTGTAACGTTCAAGTATGCTTAATTGTTTTTCGTCATAATCCGAACCACGGAAATAATGGAATTTATCGCCGGAAGGATTGTTGAGTACCGACATCGGGTCGGCTTCCATTTCTGCGATTGTGGCGGCGGACAGGCGCGGGCGTAATTCTTCCAAAAAATTCTGGTATGTAGGGAATGTCAATTCCTCTTCAGAAGACAAACCATTCAGTCCGACATCTTGAAGCGAACGTGCCCCGGAAGTATTGTCAAAAGCATAAACCGTACTTTGCTTGATGGGAACTTTACCCCAGACGGTCGTATCGACTTGCGACATATCCCCGTCTATGGGCAGACCGTTCTCAAAAAACTTCTTCTCATCTTTCAAAATATCTTCGGATATTTCCCCTAAGTTGAAGTATAAATCACCTCCTTGTGATAATTTGTCATAAATGAATGGATCGAGCAACCAGAACTCTATATACTCGATATTTGCCGTTTCAAAGTCCACTTGGTCCAAAGCTCTCATCATACCACCCCAACGTTGTTGTGGGTTTGTCAGCGTACCGTCTGAATTCACATTTACAGCATCAAGATTGTACGGGCCGCGTTCTTTGGGATAATAAGCGACGTTCATAATCGAGAGCTGATTATCTTCATTGTATGTTTGCTCGCGATTTGGGTAGAGTTCTTCCATCTGCACTGCACGGACGTAATGGTTGGATAAGTCATCGTTAGTAATGTGTGATGGCAAAGAGCGTGAGTTCTGCCGTGTGAAAATACCGTCGATAGTGTACCAAGCCAAAAGTGCACGGTTTTTCCCGTAATCCACATTGTTCACCAAAGATGCTTCCGGGAAAAGGGCACCGGCAGTATCATCATAAGGGGTGCTGGCTAAATACCACGAGTAGGGACTTAGCAAGTCATATCCGCTTTGCGTTGATTCAAAGTCGTCAAGGTATGAATACTCCCCTGTATATTCGTTTTCATAATGGCCGGCAATCAGTTGGGCGAATTCTGCATTGAACGAAATTTCGCTTGGTTTGCTCAGGGTCAGAAGCGGAATCTTGTCCAGCATATTGGTCAGCCATTGGCTTTCTCCTTTATAAGAGGCATTAAGTCCCCACAGTGTATTATTGACGGCTTCATTACCGAAAGTTGTTTTGGTAGTCAAAGGCATTTCAGACAAGTGCATCACGGTTGCGCCGAGGTTGAATTCCGGCGTGAACTGGTAATTCAAGTCCACACCCATCATGGTCTTGCGTTGCATATTGTAAGTCGATTGGCTCTCCAAAGACACGCTGACGGGTGTCCCGCTTGAAAGGATGCTTTCGTTTAGGATGGTAACACGTCCGGAAGCATAATCCACGGTATAATCCACATTTTCTGTAAGGGTCGCACCTCCAGCTGTCACAGTCACGGAACCCCGGGTGACATTGGTCGTCCCCAAGTCTATTTCAGAGCCGGATGAAGCCTTGTATTGTCCGCGCATTATAAACTTGTTCTTGTCCGCAAGTTGCTTTGCATACGTTAGTGTCGTGTCGTACAGTTCTTGGAAGACGTATTTATCTGCTATGATGTCGTTCCCTATCTTTTCCCGCAAATGGGAGCCGAAAGGTTCTACTACCGGGAAAATCACACGCCCGTTGTCGGCTAAAATCGTGTACCCTTCCACGAAGTCGAAAAAACCGTCGGGATTGGTTTCATTGTTCTGGTCTAAGCGGTCGAGGTTCATCACACGCAGCAGTATTTCGTCTTTGATGTTCCCTTCAGAGAGGTAATTGACATACGTTCCCGTCGTGTCGCTTTGGTATAGGATGTTCAGGCGAAAATTCTCTTTCTGTACGGAGTAAGCCCCTAACGCATATACGTTCTTCATCATCAAGTCCCAGAAAGGCATACTTGGCGACATATTAGTACCTTTCAATAGCTTCACGTACAGGCATTGCGTCGTGTTCTCGGAGTTGTCGGTGGAGAACTCTCCCACTTGATAGACCTGCCCTCCGCTGGTGTATTCAAAGGCTACCGCCAATACCTCAGAGGATTGCAATTTGCTGCTGAGCGATATGTACCCCAGTTTCTCATTCAGGGTATATTCAGAGCTGCTCAACAGGCGGGCACTTTCTATTTCCTCATAATCCCGCCCGCCTTCCAGTATGCCGTTGAAGGTTTGCGAGACACTGCTTATGTCGCGGGCACCCGAATAGGTGTTCACCATCGTCTGGTATAGCGTGTTGGCGTTGTTGCTTGGTAATTCTGTAGAGCTTGAGCGGGTGAACATCGGGTTGCTTATGTGTGTGCTTTCCCCCAAGTCGGCGAAAGCGACGATGTTGCGTGCGTCATCGTAATTCCCGGATGTGTTTGTCACCCACACCTCTATGCGGTTGATGCTCACGCTCGAGTTGATGAGAGGGAGCTTCGACATCGCGTTGTCGTAGTTGTCGCGGAAGTATTGAGCAAGGAAGAAGTGGCGGTTCTCGTCGTACTCGTCGATGTCAAGCTCGAATTCCTGGGTTTGCACTCCTCCCTGCGAGCTTACTGTCTTCGACTCCGAGTTCTGCTGAGCGAAGAGCGCGTTCACCCGCAACTTCCCGAACTGCAGCTCCGTCTTCATACCGAAGAGTGCAGCACCTCCGTTGATGAGGGAATTGCTGGTGGTCATGCTTACGTTTCCCGCCTCGATGGATTTTATTATCTCGTCCTCATCTCCCGTGTAGGAGAGTTTGAGCTGCTTGTCGTCGAAGTCGAAAGAGGTCTCGGTGTTGTAGTTCATGTTGAAGTTTACCTTTGTGCCGACAGTCGCCTGCACGTTGAGCTGCACGCTCTCGTCGAAGTTGAAGAACGTCTGGGTGCGCGAGCGTTCGGGGAGTGACGGGTTGTCCGTCTTGTTAGTCTTCATCCCGATGGTCAGTTCAGCCGAGCCTTGCGTCTTGACACGCACTCCCCCCGGACCGAAGATGCGGTCTGCCGGGCCTATGTTGAACTGCATGTCAGTAATGCTGAACTCTTTGTTTATCTCTTTCTGGAACTCTTCTTCGTTCTTTTGCCGGAAGTAGGAGCGGAGCGATTCTTGCATGCTGTAGTTTTGGTACTCTTCGGGCGTGAGGGACATGGGCGTGCCCAGTTCCATTTCCCCTACGCGGGTACGCACTATGTATGTCCCGCTGTTGATGTCGTATTCTATCTGCGTCGTTACGTTGGCAGGGTCTTTCAGGTCGGCGGGGGATTGCCGGAGCAAGTCGTCGTATTCTTCCGGGATGGTTTTCGAAACCGGGTAGCGCGTCACTATCGTATCTTCCTGCATCGGTGCCGGCACGTCGCCCATCCCCGGTAATGTACCGCGAAAGGCAGAGTAGCCGGCATGGAGCGAGGCTATGCCGCCTGTGGCAGCCAGCAGGAACAATATGAGTATGTGTTTAAAACGCATTTGTCTTTTTCAATCTTTAATATGTATGTTTACTGTAAACATGAGCTTTCCCGGGCTGTTTTCCGCCGCCAATGCTTGCAGGAGTGCGCTGCAGCCCCGTGCAGGGGTGTCCTGCAGCCTCGTGCAGGGATGTCCTGCAGCCTCGTGCAGGGATGTCCTGCAGCCCCGTGCAGGGGTGTCCTGCAGCCTCGTGCAGGGGTGTCCTGCTAACGCTTGCAGGTTTATGCAGATAACAAACCGGTGCGTGCGCCCCGTGCTCAAAGCCTCTTCAGTCCTTCTTTCACCACCTTCTCCACGGGCATTCCGGGGGTTTCTTTCAAAATAGCGGTTACGGCTTTTTGCGAAGCTGCCTTCTGGAAACCCAGCATCACAAGGGCGGCAATTGCTTCTTCAGCTACTTCAGATGTGGCAGTGCCGTACGCAGTGCCGGTGTCGGTGGCTGCCATGCCTTCCACCTGCTTCATCTTGTTTTTCAAGTCCACCACGATGCGTTCGGCCGTTTTTGTGCCGATGCCTTTCACGGCGGTAAGCGTGCGGTCGTCGCGTGTCGAGATGACGCGGATTAGCTCGGCGGGTTGCAGAGACGACAGTATCATGCGTGCCGTGTTCGGCCCTACCCCCGAGACGGAGGTGAGCAGCAGGAACAGCTCGCGCTCTATCTTCTCGGCAAAGCCGAAAAGTATGTGTGCATCTTCGCGTATAACCTCGTAGGTGAACACCTTGCACTCGCTTTTGTCCTGAAACGCGCCGAATGTTGTCAGTGATATGTTTATTTCGTAGCCTATGCCGTTGCACTCCAGCACCATGCGGGTGGGGGTGAGTTCTTCTATTTTGCCTTTGATGTATTCTATCATTGTATAATCATGTCATTGTTAATAGTAACGCTAAAAGATTGCAAAACGTATATCGGGCATTGTTAAAATGCAGCTTATTGCTTCCAGAATCCGGGCAAGAGAATGGTCAGGACTGTGAATATTTCCAACCGTCCTATCATCATGGCGAATGCCAGCACCCACTTAGAGAGGTCGGGGATGGAGGCGTAATTGAGAACCGGTCCGCAGGAACCAAGCCCCGGTCCGGCATTGGCTACTGCCGACACGGAAGAGCCAAGCGCCTCGTCGAACCCCACGCCGTTCATCGTCAGTATGAAGCAGCATAGCAGTATCAGGCAGATGTATATGAACACGAACGCAAGTATCCGGTGTACAATCTCTCCGGATACTACCCGCCCGTTCATCCTTACCGGGAGGATTGCCTTCGGGTGCGTCTGCTTCTTGAATTCGTTGAGCAGGTTTTTCGACAGGATAAGCACACGCCCCACTTTCAGCCCCCCGCTTGTTGAGCCTGTGCATCCGCAGATAATCATCAACAGCATGGAGAAGAGCCAGAAGAACGGTCCCCACTGCAAATAATCCACGTATGTGTAACCGCTGGTGGACAAGAGGTTCGCCACCTGGCAGAACGACTGGCGGAATGCAGTCTCCCAATCCCCCGCCAAGCCTTTCCCGTATATCCATGCTATCGTTATGATTGTCGCCAGCGCGATGATTGAATAGAACCAGCGTGTCTCTTCGTCTTGCCATAGCTTGGACGCTTTGCCGTTGAACAGGAAATAAAGCCGGGTCATGTTCGTGGCGCTTATGCACATGAATATGGTAATGGTGTACTCTATGTATGCTGAATCCCAAAAGGCGATGCCGGCATTCTTGGTGGAATACCCTCCTGTGGCTATGCACGTCATGCTGTGGTTGATGGCATCGAACAAATCCATAGGCCCCATCCACAGGAGGAGTGCAAGTATGGCTGTAAACGATAAATAAACCCCCCACAGCCGCTTCGCGACTTGGGTTATGCGCGGACGGAAACGCTCATGGGTGATGCCGCTTGTTTCCGCGTCGAACATCTGCGATGCCCCACCACCAAGGATGGGGAGTAAGGCTACGGCAAAGACTATTACCCCTATGCCGCCTTGCCATTGGGTAAGGCTGCGCCAGAACAGGATTCCGTGCGGGAGGGATTCTATGTCTGTCAGGATGGTTGCCCCTGTAGTCGTGTATCCCGACATGGTTTCAAAGAATGCATCGGTTATGTTGTCGATGTATCCACCCAGATAAAAAGGTAACATGCCGAACAGGGAAAACAGAGTCCACGTAAGGGTTACTATCAGCATCCCCTCGCGTCTTCCTGCCCTGTTTTCATTTGCCCTGAAACCAATCAAGTAAAGAAGGCAGCCTGTGGCGAACAGTATTCCGCTTGATAGCGCAAGCGGCAGGAAGTCGTTCCCTTTATAGAAGAAGGCGACAGCTGTTGCCAACAACATGAACGGGGTCTCGATGACGAACATTGCACCGAGCATTTTGAGGATAAAGAGAATATTCAACATAGGAATCAGTTGAAGTAGTTTTCCAATTTGCTCAAAGCCGTGTCCAAGCAAAAGACAACAACGTGGTCGTATGCCTGTATCTGCGTATTTCCGTTAATCAGCATCGGTTGTCCATTCCTGATTAATCCACCGAGTGTCATGTCTTTGGGCAAATGTAGGTCTCGTACCGGTTTGCGGGTGATTCTGGAATCCGGGCGTGCGACTAATTCGGCTACATCAGCGTTTGCGAAAGTAAGGCACTTGACATTTGATACGTCGGCATCCAACAGGAACTTGTAGATGTGGCTTGCGGCAATCAGCTTTTTGTTGATAACCGTCCCGATGTCCATGTTTTCGGCGAGCGGGATGTAATCTATGTTCTCGATTTTGGCAATGGTCTTGAATACACCCATCCGTTTCGCCGCAAGACATGCCAGGATGTTGGTGCTTGAGTTTTCCGTGAGGGCGATGAACGCTTGGGCATCCTGGATGCTTTCTTGTTGAAGCAAATCCATGTCCCTTCCGTCGCCATTGATGATTAAGACATTGCCTGGTACCTTTTCCGCTATCTGGTAGCTTTTATTTTTGTCGTATTCTATGATTTTTATGCGGATGTTGTTAGGTAAATACTGGCTGGTTCTCAAAGCTATGCGGCTACCTCCCATAATGATTACCTTTTTCACTTCCGGACCTTCTTTCCCGGAAAGTTTCCTTACAACTTCCACGTGCGATTTGGTGGTGGTGAAAAATAGCATGTCTCCGGCTTCTATGTGGTCGCTTCCGCCGGGGATAATCGTTTCGTTATGTCGCTTGATGGCTACCACGTGGTAGAGTTTTTGCGTGCTCATCAGTTCCAAGAGCTGTTTGTTCACAAGTTTTGCGTTTGCCCTTATCTTTACTCCGATAAGGATAAGTGCTCCGCCGAACAATTCCCAGTATTGTCGCGTCCAAGGGTGCAATACCGCGCTCACAATCTCTTGGGCGGCGAGCATTTCGGGGTATATCATGAAATTGACCCCCATGTTTTCGAACATTTCCTTGTATTTCGGAGACAGATACTCGTAATTGTTGATGCGGGCGAAGGTCTTATGCGCTCCCAACTTGTGAGCCAAGATGCAGGATGTGACATTGGTCGCCTCTTCCGGCGTCACGGCGATGAAGAGGTCTGTTTTTTTCACTCCGGCTTCTATTAAATCCTGTAAGCAAGTAGGACTGCCCACCATCGGCAGGACTTCCATGCTTGAATTCGTAAAACTAAGGCGTTCTTCATTCGGGTCCATTAGTACGATGTCTTGATTTTCCCGAGACATCAGCTTTGCCAAATGTGTCCCGACTTCGCCGGCTCCGGCAATTATTATTCTCATGCTTTATTACCTTATCATTAATACATGGTATATGCTTTCCGCATCCATTCCGCATAGTTTATAAAGTTCCGGTATGGTGCCTTGCGCTATGAAGCGGTCTGGAACACCGATGCGTTGCACCTGCGGGGCATAACCGTTGTCTGCCATGAATTCGAGTACCGCACTTCCGAACCCGCCTTTTATTACACCGTTCTCGACTGTCACTATGCGGCGGAAGTTCCGTCCTATTTCATGGAGAAGTTCCTCGTCGAGGGGTTTGAGGTATATCATATCATAGTGGGCTACGGAAAGTACGCCTTCGGCATCTATTTTGTCGATAGCTTTTTCCACCTCGTTGCCTATCGGACCTATACTCAGCACTGCTACATCCTTCCCGTCGCGTAGTTTCCTTCCTTTTCCTATGGGAAGTACCTTCAGAGGAGTGCGCCAGTCGGTTTTCTCGCCCTTGCCTCGCGGATAACGGATTACGAAAGGCCCTTCCTGTGCGGCGTATGCAGTGTACATCAGGTCGCGGAGGTCACATTCGTTCAAAGGTGACGCGATGGTGAGGTTCGGGATAGAACGCATATATGCAAGGTCGAAAACTCCGTGGTGGGTAGCTCCATCTTCACCGACAAGTCCTGCCCGGTCGAGGCACATGACAACATGCAGGTTCTGCAATGCCACGTCGTGTATTACCATGTCGTATGCACGCTGCATGAATGACGAATATATGTTGCAGAACGGTATCATACCCTCTTTAGCCAGCCCTGCGGAGAACGTGACGGCATGTCCTTCGGCAATTCCTACGTCGAAAGCCCGTTCAGGGAATGCTTTCATCATGAAAGTCATGGAACAACCGGTCGGCATGGCAGGTGTAACGCCAACTATTCGCGGGTCTTTTTCTGCAAGCTCCACTAAAGTATGCCCGAACACGTCTTGGTAGAGTTGCGGGGCATCAAGGTTGTGCTCGACTATCCTTTGTCCGGTTTCTTTGTTGAATCGTCCCGGAGCATGCCATTCCGTAGCGGATTCTTCGGCAGGTTTGAACCCCTTTCCTTTCTTCGTGCGGATGTGCAAGAGCTTTGGACCTTTCAAATCCTTGATGTTGTTCAATATTTTGATGAGATATTCCACGTCGTGCCCGTCCACCGGACCGAAGTAGCGTATGCTGAATCCTTCGAACAGGTTGTGCTGCTGCGTGAGCAGGGCTTTAAGGCTGTTGTTTAGCCGTATGATGTTCTCCCTCCGGTTTTCATTGATAAGTTCCATCTTCCGCAGCCCCCGGTAAACATCATAACGCATACGGTTATATGTCTGGCTCGTCGTGATGTCCACTAAATACTGGCTCAGCCCTCCGACATTGTGGTCGATTGCCATATTGTTGTCGTTGAGTATGATTAGGAGGTTGTTGGGGTTGGCTGCGGCGTTGTTCAGCCCTTCAAAAGCCAATCCGCCGGTCATTGCGCCGTCGCCTATTACGGCAATCACGTGGCGGTCGTTTTCTTTTTTCAATGCAGAAGCCACCGAAATGCCCATAGCGGCAGAAATCGAGTTTGAAGCATGCCCCGCGATGAACGCGTCGTATTCGCTTTCCTTGGGGTTGGGAAATCCGCTGATTCCGCCGAACTTCCGGAGGGTATGGAACGCTTCGCGCCGCCCGGTAAGTATTTTGTGCCCGTAAGCTTGGTGCCCTACGTCCCAGACAATCCTATCGTAGGGAGTATTGAACACATAATGCAATGCGACGGTAAGTTCCACGGTGCCGAGACTTGAACCGAGGTGTCCGGGGTTTTTCGACAAGACGTCGATTATGTATTGGCGTAGTTCCGCACAGACTTCCGGCAAAGCCTTTTGCGGGAGGCGGCGCAAGTCGTCTGGATTGGAGATGTTTTCCAATAAATGTCCGTCTGTATGTTCAGTCATGTTTCCTCACTCTTATGGTCGCGGCAAAAATACGGAAAGATATTGATTCTTATGTCCGTTTTTTGAAAATACTTTAAAATATCCGGGGAGGTTGTCCTGTTTTGCTATGGCATTTGCTTTTACTTCTACTCCGAATACTTTATTTTTGCCGCCTACGATGATGAGAATAAACAAATTTAAAACATATCAGCATGAAAATCCAATTACAATTTGTCCGTGGAGCAGCCTTCGCTGCCCTTGCATCGGGACTCCTGTTCGCGGGGTTGCCCTCGCTGAGTGCCCAGACAGACTTCGGTTTCAAGAATCCCGTAATTCCCGGTTACCATCCCGACCCCAGCGTGTGCAGGGTGGGTGACGACTACTATTTGGTGAACAGCAGCTTCCAGTTCTTCCCCGGCGTGCCGATTTTCCACAGCAAAGATTTGGTGAACTGGACACAAATCGGCAACTGCCTCGACCGCGCGTCGCAAGTTCCCCTTTCGGGCACGCAATCGTGGGGCGGAATTTACGCGCCCACCATCCGGTACAACGACGGGAGGTATTACATGATTACGACAAACGTCTCGCACGGCGGCAATTTCTTGGTACACACCACCGACTTGGCAAAAGGCTGGTCGGAACCCGTCTGGCTCGAGCAAGGTGGCATCGACCCGTCGCTTTTCTTTGAAGACGGGCACTGCTATATGGTCAGCAACCCCGACGACGGCATTCACCTTTGCGAAATCAACCCCCTGACGGGCGAGCAGCTTACTCCGTCGCAGCGCATTTGGAACGGAACAGGCGGGAGGTATCCTGAAGGCCCGCATATTTACAAAAAAGACGGTTGGTACTATCTTTTAATCTCGGAAGGTGGCACCGAATACGCTCACCGCGTAACTATCGCACGCAGCAAGTCCATTTCCGGACCCTACGAGGGCAATCCTGCGAATCCAATCTTGACCCACATGAACCAAAACGGGCAGTCCAACCCGATTCAGGGGACTGGGCACGCCGACCTTGTGGAGGCTGCCGACGGTACGTGGTGGCTGGTGTGCCTCGCTTTCCGCCCGCAATCCGGAAACCACCATTTGCTCGGCCGCGAGACGTTCCTCGCTCCCGTGAGATGGGACAAGAACGCCTGGCCTGTGGTGAACGGCGACGGCACGTTGTCCTTGCAGATGGACGTTCCCACACTCCCGCAGACAGAGCCGCAGGAAAAGCCCGTCAGGACGTGGTTCACTAACTCTTTCTCGCCCGAGTGGGTCTATCTCCAGAACCCCGTCATGGAAAACTACTCTTTTACCGGGAAATCCCTCCGGTTGAAAGCCACAAACTACGGCCTTGACCAGAGCGAAGCCAGCCCCACGTTCGTTGCACTCCGCCAGGAGCACATCAACTGCAAGGCTACGGCTTCGGTGGAGCTTAAAAACGCGTCGGAAGGCGACGAGGCTGGCGTGAGCTTGTTCCGCGAGACGCATTCGCACTACGATTTCTTCCTCCGGCAGGGTCCGTCGCAGGGCGATGGGGGCCAGAGCATCGTGTTGCGCTACCGGTTGGGGAATCTGAGCCATGTCGAGAAGGAAATACCTGTCCCTGCAGGCAAAGTGCAGCTGCGTGTTGTCGGTGAACCTGACTTCTACAGGTTCGAATACTCACTCGACGGGAAAGAATTTGTCTCTGCAGGCGCGATGGACACACGTTACCTCAGTTCAGAAACCGTCGGAGGCTTCACGGGCATGGTAATAGGGCTTTATGCCACTTCCGCCACCGAACAATCGGAAGCCTACGGCGAATTTGAATGGTTTGATTACGAACCGATGTAATTTTATATCTTTGCAGAGCGACAAAACCGTTACAGTGGAAGTTATTTCTTTAAGAGGTCATTACGGTGACTTCAAGTAA
>CAYZTO010000003.1:34359-56197 GCA_964481365.1 uncultured Parabacteroides sp.
AACCGTTACAGTGGAAGTTATTTCTTTAAGAGGTCATTACGGTGACTTCAAGTAATCTAATCATATTATTCGGAGTACGCCCCGCAGTGATGCGGGGCGTGCTTTTTTCCTCCCTAACCCCTCTTTTCCCACTTCCGCTTCTTCCTACGCTTGTACGACAACCTCACGTTGGCGATTTTGTTGTTCACAAGGCGGATGAAGTTGTCGGATTCCTCCGTCGGGAAGATGATGTTGTATGCCACGCCCAGCATCGCGAGGTCTTCGTACAACTCCGTGAGGCGCGAGCGGATGCTTGCGCTCGGCTCGACGTGGTTTTTGCGTGCCGATTCGAGCCTTTGCATCGCGAGGCGCAAGTATTCGGCGTTTTCCTCCTCAAGTTTCACGATGTGGGGCAACAAACCGAGCGCCGACACCTCTCCGGCGTACTTTTCGCCCTGCAAACGTTCCGTCAATGCCTCTATGTCCGCCGTTTTTTCGTTCACTGTTTTGTAGATGACCTTTTCAAACTCCTTCGTCACGAGGTAGAGGGTCCCGCCGGCTTCCCTTTCGGCTTTCACGGGCGACTTCCGTGCCACTTCGACCCGCCGGATTATGTACGAAAGCAGGTTTACCCGCCGCGTGTCCACTTCGGCGAGCAGCGGAGTCTCCACCGCCGAGCGCGACTGCCTCACGGAGTCCAGCATCAGCAAGGTTTCTTGCCTGAATTTGTCCACAAACTCCTTCGGCAGACCAATTTTCATCGCGCTGCCGTCTTCGTCCACCGGCAGGAGGTTCGCCACTTCATTCATATAATAAAGGAACTCTACGTTGTTCAACCTTTTCAGGTCGATGTTGTCGATTTTGGGGTACGATGCCATGTTTTTTCTTTCAAAGTTATATTTTGCGGTTGCAAATATAAAGTTTCATTTTCAATTATGTTATTATTCAGAAGAAAAAACAGGGTTTTGGAAATTGTAATCCATATTTTCTTCAGAAAAATATTATAAGAAAAGAATGAAGTCCGATTTTGCAGTTGAAAAATATAGCTTTGGAGATAAAAAGCACGCCCCGGACGGGTATTACTGCGAGTTTGCTATATTTGCACGTCAAAAAAAGGAAGAAACGGAATGGAAAATCTCACGTTAGTACCCATCGGAGGGCTTGGAAACCGGATTTTTGCGTTAGCATCGGCAATCGCATACTGCTCGCGGCAACATTGCAGGCTCAAAGTGGTGTGGTTCCGCGACTGGGGGATGGGGGCGAAGTTCAAAGACCTCTTCGAGCTTGGCGGGGGACTGGATTTCGTGGAAATAACCGATGCCGCATGGCGCGATTACATATTCGACCGCCCGAGAAAGCGCAACCTATGGCTTCCGTGGCTGTACCAAAGGCTGGCATTCGACACAAGACTGTATGAGAAGGTAATTTACCGCGATGGAATGGGCATGATGATGAAGCGGATGGAAGATTCGAAGAATCCATACCTCGTCTTCTGGGCGGAATTGCCGGGTGTTGATTACAAGCTCGATGCCTTGCGCCTACGGGACGGGTTGCAGGAGAAAGTAGCGGAGCGCGTGCGCGGTTTTTCGGGGCATACGGTGGGCGTGCACATCCGGCGGACGGACAACACCCGTTCCATCGCGAACAGCCCCCTTCCGCTTTTTGTCGAAAGGATGAAGAAAGAAATGGAATTGTTCCCGGACACGGTATTTTATGTCGCTTCCGATTCGATGCAGGAAAAACGCAGGCTCGAAGAGTATTTCGGCGGCAGGGTGCTCACCGTGTGGAAGGAAACAGACCGCTCGTCCCGCCAAGGCATAGAAGACGCGCTCGTCGAACTGTACTCGCTCGCCGCGACGCAGCGTATTTTCGGCTCCGCAGGCAGCTCATACTCAATTTTGGCAAGCAAAATCGGCAACATACCGTTGGAAATAATCACGAAGTAAAGATGGGAAAGCTGCTGTCGGTATTTTGCGGAAGGATAATAAAACTCAAATCGAGATGACATACAAAACCCCCATATTGTTCCTTGTTTTCAACCGTCCGGACACGACACGCATCGTATTTAACCGCATCCGCGAGGTGCGTCCGGAAAGATTGTACGTTGCGGCTGATGCCCCGCGCAAGGACAGGGCTAATGAAGCCGCGCTGTGTGAGGAAACGCGGAAGATTATAGCAGAAGTTGATTGGCAATGTGAGGTCAGGACGCTGTTCAGGGAGGAGAACATGGGTTGCAAACGGGCTGTGTCGTCGGCAATCACGTGGTTTTTCGAGCAGGAGGAGCAAGGCATCATCCTCGAAGACGACTGCCTGCCCGATTTGTCCTTCTTTCCGTTCTGCGAAGAGTTGTTGGAACGTTACAAGTACGATTCCCGCGTGGGGCATATCGGCGGGAATTGCTTTTTGCCCCGTCTGAAGCACAGCGGGCTGAGCTACGACTTCGCTTCTGTCACCCACATCTGGGGCTGGGCTACTTGGCGGCGAGTTTGGAAGCATATCGACGTTGATTTTCCCTTTTGGGAACGTTGTAAAACCCGCCGCACGTCGTTGTTTTGTAATAAATGGGAAGAAATTTACTTCAGTAGCTTTATCCCCGATGCTTTGGGGCATCGCGGCGGGCTTAATCCGTGGGGGGTATTCTATTATTTCTCGCTGAGGTTGCAAAATCAGTTGTCGGTTTACCCCTCGGTGAACTTGGTATCGAACATCGGGCTTGGCGGACCCGGGGCGACGCACACGAAGAAGGGCACGGACAAGTTGTTCGTGCATTCCGAACCGATGGAGTTCCCCCTGCGCCATCCGGAATATGTGATGCGCAACAAAGAGTTGGACCTGCAGGCGGTAAGGAACAACTTCTTTTCGTGGAAGAGGCTGGCGAGGTATGTTTTCAGGTATATCGTGAAATGAAAATCTACTATTACCATACGCGACCGATAGTTCCGGCTTTGGAAGAATGGAAAAAACACCGTCATCCGGGACATATTCTTTATGGACTGACACATTTTGAAAGAAATGGGATAGAATGCGTGTTGCATCCATATCGCTACTGCTCTTCCCGTTTAGTTTTGATGGTTTATACCCTATGGGCTGTGCTGCGATGCCCGGAACCTTACCAAGTATTATATGGGACTTCTTACCGGGGGTTGGAATTGGTCATTTTTTTACGCGCATTAGGGCTTTATCGCAAACCTGTTGCCATTTGGCATCATCAAGCAGTGCCACGTTCGAAAGGTTGGCTGAAAAAAGTAGTGTCTTCCTTGTTTTATAAGGGGATTGACTGTATGTTTTTCTTCAGTCGCGCCTTGATGGACGAATCTTTGCGTTCCGGAAAGGTTTCTGAATCGGAAATGCACCTGATTCATTGGGGCGCAGACCTTGAATTTTACGATTATGTGTTACAACATAAACCGGAAGTTACCGCCGAATTCATTTCTACGGGAAAAGAAGAGCGTGATTTTGATACTTTACTGGAAGCTTTCCAAGATTTGCCGGCTCATTTGGATGTTTATTCCCCGACGGCGAATGGTTGTACAGAATATAGTAGTATTTTCAATAGGTACAGGAATAGTTCAAACATTTCCATTCACCTGGTGAATGGGATTATTCCGTATGAACTGGCGCTGAAAGTTGCGGCTGCAAAGGTTGTGGTCATACCTTGTTTGGATTTATCTTATACTGTAGGGCTGACAACCTTGGTAGAAGCCTTTGCACTTGGTCTCCCGGTCATATCAACACGTAATCCGAAGTTCGAAATGGATATTGAACACGAGGGGGCGGGACTTTATGCAGAATTTAAGGATAGCAGCAGTTGGCAAAAAGCAATTTCCTATTTGTATGAACATCCTGATGCCGCAGGACAAATGGGTCGGCAAGGGCGACTTGTGGCTGAACAAACTTATAATCTGGAAAACTATACGCGAGAGTTATCTGTTGTTTTAAAATCATTATTAGCAAAGTAATTTTTCACCTATTATGACCATCCTCCTCCTTTCCACCTCCTCCAACTCCGGAGGCGCAGCCGTCGCAGCCTCCCGCCTGATGCAAGCCTTGCGCAAGAGGGGCATCACGGTCAAGATGCTGGTGCGCGACAAGCAAACGGACGACGGCGGGGTGTACTCGCTCAACCGGAACCGCTGTCTGCGAATCGTGAATTGGTGCCGTTTCGTGTTGGAACGGTTTCTGATTTTCGTGGCGAACGGATTTTCGCGGAAAAACTTGTTCCAGGTGTCGGTGGCGAATACTGGGACGGACATTAGCCGGCATCCGTGGGTGCGGGAGGCTGATGTAGTCCATTTGCATTGGATAAATCAGGGGATGTTGTCTATCCGGGACATTGAAAGTTTGCTTTCGACGGGGAAACCTGTTGTTTGGACGCTGCATGATATGTGGCCGGCAACGGGGATTTGTCATTACGCGGGCGATTGCAGGCAGTATCAGTCTTCGTGCGGGATTTGCCCTATGCAGGCTTCCCATCCGCTATGGAATTTGGCAAGTTGGACGTTCGGGCGTAAGCGCCGCGCCGGTTTTGAGCGGATTTTCTTCGTGGGATGCAGCCGTTGGATTGTGTCGGCGTGTGAACAGAGTGCTTTGCTTCGCTCCGCCCGCTTCAAAAGCATACCGAACCCGATTGATGTTTCCATCTTCCATCCTTGCGACCGGGTTCAGGGCAGGAAACTCCGGGACATACCCCAAGACAGGCAAGTCCTGCTTTTTGCAGCTGCCAAACTATCGGATTTGAGGAAAGGCGCGCGCTTTTTAGTTGAGGCTTGCCGCCTGATTTCCCAAGAACGGGACGATGTTGTTGTCCTCCTCATGGGTAGCCACGCAGAAGAATTGCGCGAAGCCCTGCCCGTGCCGGTTTATTCGTTAGGTTATTTGTCTTCAGCCCCGGAAATCGCCGGAGCGTATGCAATAGCCGATGTTTTTGTAACCCCTTCCCTTGAAGATAACCTACCCAACACCATTATGGAAGCCCTTGCATGCGGAACGCCGTGTGTTGCTTTCCGTACAGGAGGGATTCCGGAGATGATTTCGCATCTGGAGACGGGCTATGTTGCTTCCTGCGCCTCGGCAGAGGACTTGGCGAAGGGAATCCTCTGGGTGCTGAATCATCCGGACAAGAAAAAACTATCGGAGTCGTGCCTGCAGAAGGTCAGAAGGGATTACACGGAGGAAGAAGTCGCCCGTAAATACGAAGAAATATACCGCAGCCTTTGCTACTGATTATTTTCAGGCAACAGCCAACAGTTTGATTCTTATCAGGTTCTTTATCCGGACTGCAGGGAAAACAGAAAAAATGCAAAGTCCGGCTGATATTTTCGTAAAATCAAGTCTGTTGTGCAATTATGCGCAGCGGAATATGCCAAAGTTTTTTATCTTTGCGTGGGTTTTATAGAGAAAAAGTGAAAAGTGAATTATGTCATCATTGGATATACAAACCATACGGCAAGATTTCCCTATTCTGAGCAAAACGGTGTATGGCAAGCCGTTGATTTATTTAGATAATGGAGCGACTACACAAAAACCCCGTTGTGTGGTGGAAAAATTGGTGTATAATTATTATAATGAGAATGCGAACATACATAGAGGTGTACATTTCCTGAGCCAAGAGGCAACGGAAGCTCATGAAGAAGCAAGGAATACCGTCCGCCAATTTCTGAATGCACACTCGTCTGATGAAATAATATTCACACGCGGAACCACGGAATCTATAAATCTGATAGCCTCTTCTTTCACCGACGAATGTATGTCAGAAGGCGATGAAGTTATAGTTTCCGTGATGGAACACCATTCCAACATTGTTCCTTGGCAAATCCAAGCCGCTCGGAAGGGAATAGCTCTCCGGGTAATACCGATGAATAGCTGCGGCGAGCTGGATATGGAAGCTTATGTCCGCTTATTTAATGAAAAAACACGTCTGGTTTCCGTAACACATGTATCCAATGTATTAGGAACAGTAAATCCTGTGAAAGAAATTGTGCGCATAGCCCATGAACATGGAGTTCCTGTATTGATAGATGGCGCGCAATCGGTTCCACATATACCTGTCGATGTTCAAGATATAGATGCCGAGTTTTACGTCTTCTCCGGTCATAAAATATACGGTCCTACCGGAATCGGGGTTTTGTACGGGAAAGAAGAATGGCTTGACAAACTGCCACCATACCAAGGCGGAGGAGAAATGATATCCTCTGTATCATTCGACAAGACAATTTTCAATGAATTACCTTTCAAATTCGAGGCAGGAACGCCGGATTTCATCGGCAGTACAGCCTTGGCAGAAGCTCTGCGCTATGTAACAGCGTTGGGAATGGCGAACATAGAGGCTTACGAGAAAGAATTGCTTCGTTATGCAGAGGAAAAACTGGGTAGCATAGAAGGTATGAGGATTTTTGGCATGGCTGAAGAGAAAAGCGGCGTACTTTCGTTTTTGGTAGGAAACATCCATCATTATGATATGGGAATGTTGCTCGACCATTTAGGGATTGCGGTGCGTACAGGGCATCATTGCGCGCAACCTCTTATGCATGCTTTGGGAATAGAAGGAACAGTTCGTGCCTCATTTTCGTTTTACAATACGAAAGAAGAAGTGGATATACTGGCAGATGGTATAGAACGGGTGCGGCGAATGTTTTAATGTTGGTGCGTAGTTATCAACAGTTTGCCATACTTATCAACAAAAGAAGTAATGTTTTTATACTTTCCGGCAGAGTTAAGTTTATAATGGTTAGCTTTGCCGTTCAGAATAATATAGTAGAAAATAAAGATGGGTAAAATTATTGCTTTGGCAAATCAGAAAGGTGGTGTAGGTAAAACAACTACAGCAATTAATCTGGCGGCATCTTTAGCGGCTCTTGAAAAGAAAGTTTTGGTAGTTGATGCAGATCCTCAAGCCAATGCTTCATCTGGCTTGGGGGTTGATATACGGAAAGTAGAGCTTTCTATCTATGAATGCTTGGTGAACGGAGATGAAGCAAAGGATGCTATTATCCAGACTGAGGTTGAGGGTTTGTCGGTAATTCCTTCACATATTGACTTGGTGGGAGCGGAAATAGAAATGTTGAATATGTCGGGCAGAGAACAGATATTGAAACGTTTGTTGGTTCCACTAAAGGCTGATTACGATTATATCCTTATAGATTGTTCCCCATCCCTTGGTTTGATTACGGTCAATGCATTGACGGCGGCAGATTCGGTGATTATCCCGGTACAATGTGAATATTTTGCGCTCGAAGGCATTAGTAAATTGTTGAATACGATTAAGATTATCAAGTCAAAGTTGAATCAAGCCCTGGAAATAGAAGGATTTCTTATGACTATGTATGATTCACGTCTACGTTTGGCAAACCAGATTTATGAAGAGGTGAAACGACCATTCCAGGATTTGGTTTTTACTACAGTTATTCAGCGGAATGTTAAGTTAAGCGAAGCCTCAAGCTATGGAAAGCCGGTGTTGCTTTATGACCCTGATTCCAAAGGTGCAATTAACTATATGCAGTTTGCACAAGAAATTATAGACAAGAATAAGTAAATGAAATGTTATAATAATTAGATATGGCTTTAATGAAGAAATCGGCGTTGGGGCGTGGTTTGGATGCTTTAATCACAATGGATGATTTGCGCACGAATGGTTCTTCGTCCATTTGTGAAATTGAACTAAGCAAAATCAAGCCTAATCCTGAACAGCCGCGTTCTACATTTGATGAGGAAAGCTTGGATGAATTGACAGCATCCATTCGTTCTTTGGGTATTATCCAACCTATTACTGTGAAAGAAACTGGAGATGGACAATACTTGATTATTTCCGGAGAACGTCGTTATCGTGCTTCGTTGAAAGCTGGGCTGACTCAGATTCCTGCTTATGTTAAGACAACGGAAGATGAGAATATTGTTGAAATGGCGCTGATTGAGAACATACAGCGTGAAGACCTGAATGCGATAGAAATAGCACTTGCTTACCAGAAGCTGATAGATAATTATGGTCTGACTCAGGAACAATTGAGCGAACAGGTTGGGAAAAAGCGCACAACGATTGCCAATTATTTGCGTTTGTTGAAACTTCCTGCTGAGATTCAAATGGGTTTGAAGAATAAACGAATCGATATGGGGCATGCCAGGGCTTTGATTCCAATTGAAGATCCGGAAGTTCAGTTAGCCCTTTACGAGCAGATTCTGGCAGAAGGATTGTCTGTCCGTAATGTTGAGGAACTAGTGAAATTCATAGCATCGGGAGGTGAGTTAGCTAAGAAAGATAATGTCAAGTCGGAAAAGCCGGCTATTCCAGATGAGTTTAAGCTCCTTCGAGAGCATTTGTCTAACTTTTTTCAAACTAAGGTGCAATTAGTTTGCAATAATAAGGGAAAAGGCAAGATAACTATCCCGTTTTCTTCGGAGGAAGAATTGGAGAAACTGATAAGCTTGTTGGATAATATCAAATGAAAGCATTTTTTCTGTTACTTTTGGGGATGTTCGTTATTTTACCCGAAATGGTTTTTGGTCAAGAAGAAAGAATGGATTCTGTGGTTGTGGCACCTGCGGATTCTACAGTAGCGGAAATATTGCATTCGGCAGATTCTGTATCGGAGTCCGTAGTAGATATGCAAAAAATAAAGCCAGCCTTTAAACCGAATTCTACGAAAGCTATCCTATTGGCACTTATACCAGGTTTAGGGCAAATATATAACCAGAAGTACTGGAAATTGCCGATTGTTTATGGTGGTTTGATGGGATGTATATATGCCATTACATGGAACAACCGTTATTTGAAGGAATATTCTACGGCTTATAAAGATATCGTATACGACAGTCAGATGATAACGACTAACAACAGTTTGCCTGAGGATGAACAACGGGAAATCACAGCCGATGACCTCAGTTCGAGCTGGCAGGATTTACTTTCGGCAGGAAGTGATCCTATGGATTATGTGCAAAATTCGCAATTTCAAGAGCGAATAAAAAACAGGAAAGACAGTTTCAGGCGTTTCCGTGATATGAGCATAATCATTGCGGTTGGTGTCTATGCTATATCGATTATCGATGCTTATGTGGATGCCCAATTGTTTGATTTCGACATAACTCCGGATTTGACCATGCGGATTGAGCCTGTTGTTTCTCCACAGACTTCAGCTTCGTCGGGATTGTACGGGCTAAATTGCAGCTTTAAATTCTGATGAAAGGTGTTGGGGCGTTTTAGGGATATGATATTCAATAATATAAATATAGGTGAGATGGCAAAATATATCCTTTCTTTATTAATGTGTTGTTTCAACATGCTTGCGTTCTCTCAAAGCAGCGATATGGAACAGCGTTATTCCTCGTTGTCGGCAGATACGATTGCCGAGTATATAGGTTTGATTCCTGAAAGCCTTGATGCCAATGTAGATAGTTTGTTGCACTCGTGGCACGTACAATATTTTACACAGAAAGAAGATTATTGCCATGATGATGAAGAAAATGTCTATTTCCCTGATTCGGTGTATGCCCAACGACTGAAAAGTTTGCCAAGTATTATAGAGTTACCATATAATCAGATTGTGCGTAATTGCATAGACCTTTATGCAGACCGCCGTCGTGGGTTGGTGCGTTATATGTTGGGAATGGCGGATTACTATTTCCCAATAATTGAGAGTATGTTAGATAAATACGGTCTCCCATTAGAGTTGAAATATCTTGCAGTAGTGGAAAGTGCTTTGAATCCGGTTGCACTTTCCCGTGTAGGGGCGAGCGGTTTGTGGCAATTTATGTTACCAACGGGAAAAAGTTATGGTCTAGAAATAAATAGCTTGGTGGACGATAGGCGGGATCCGGTGAAGGCGACTGAAGCTGCTTGTCTTTATTTCAAAGATATGTATGAAATATATAAAGATTGGAGTCTGGTCTTGGCAGCTTACAATTGCGGACCTGGGAATGTGAACAAAGCCATTCGTCGTTCGGGAGGAAAAACAGGCTTCTGGGAGATTTTCCAATATCTTCCTAAAGAAACCCGCTCGTATGTGCCGCTTTTTATAGCTGCCAATTATATTATGAACTATTATTGCGACCACAATATCTGCCCGATACAAACAAATCTTCCGCTTGCCACGGATACTGTGATGGTTCGGAAAATGCTCCATCTGCAACAGGTCGCTGAGGTGTTGCATCTTGATATTGAGCAACTGCGAGCATTGAATCCGCAATATAAGCGCGACATTATTCCGGGTAATGTGCGCCCATCTGCCCTGAAACTGCCTGCTGCAAATACGTATGCTTTTGTGAGCCATGAAGATTCGGTCTTTACATATAGGGCTGATGAATTGTTGGCGAATTGCATAGCTTTGAACGAATCTCTTTCGGGCGAGGACAAATCGCTTACCAAGGAACGGATAACGCATACTGTCAAAGCAGGGGAGAACCTCTATACTATTGCGAACATTTATGGTGTGACGGCGCAGGAAATCCGGAAATGGAACGGATTGAAGAGCAACCGTGTTGCGAAAGGATTGAAGTTGAAACTGTATGTGGATAATTATGGGGTGTCGTTTGCTCAAAAAAAGCAGACAGCAAATGATAGTACCCAAAGCAATACTCAGCAAGCAGATACCCCCAAAGATGGTTATATATCTTACAAGGTTAAATCGGGAGATTCGCTGTATACCATATCAAAAAAGTATCCGGGGCTGACAGCAAAGCAGTTACAGAAAGTGAACAATTTGCCGAGTGAAACAATTCATCCGGGGCAGGTGCTGAAGATTCCTGTAACATGATGTTTGTTTTGTAAGGCTTTCCTTGGATATTTCATACGATTGTTACGCAGCAGAATCAAGGTGTTTTTCTTCAGCTTGCGGTATGGTATTGGGGATTTCTTGATGAATCGGGATAATACATGGAAAAAACTTAAAACAGCATTAAAAAAGAAGCGTAGATTTTTCAGATTTAGAGAAAGCATTAATTTTGCGCTCAATAATTGATGATTATGATTTTATCAACACTTACAGCTATATCTCCAGTTGATGGGAGATATCGGAATAAGACCGAAAATTTGGCTGCATATTTTTCGGAATATGCGTTGATTAAGTACAGGGTACGTGTGGAGATTGAGTACTTGATTGCTTTGACAGAATATTTGCCACAATTAGTGGAAATAAATCAAGAGAATGTCAAAAGCAAATTGCGTGCTGTATATAATGATTTTTCAGAAGAAGATGCTTTACGGGTGAAGGATATAGAAAAGATAACAAATCACGATGTAAAGGCTGTAGAGTATTTTATCAAAGAAAAAACTGATGGATTCCTTGATGTGAAATACCATGAATTCATTCATTTCGGATTAACATCTCAAGATATAAACAACACTGCGGTGCCATTGGCTTTGAAAGAAGCTTTGGAGAATATTTATTATCTGGGACTGCAGGAAGTGATAAGTGCATTAGATGGTTATGCAAATGAGTGGATGGATGTACCAATGTTAGCGAAAACACATGGGCAACCTGCATCGCCTACTAGATTGGGTAAGGAAATCATGGTGTTCGTTTACAGGCTCAAGCAGCAGCAAGCTTTATTAAAAAGCATCCCTGTTTCGGCAAAATTTGGAGGTGCAACAGGTAATTTCAATGCCCATCATGTTGCTTATCCGGAATATGATTGGAAAGTATTCGGAAATAATTTCGTGAATAATATATTAGGACTTAAGCGTGAAGAATGGACCACTCAGATTTCAAATTACGACAATCTGGCTGCCATTTTTGATGGAATGAAACGTATAAATACAGTCCTTATTGATTTGAACCGTGACTTCTGGCAATATATATCGATGGGATATTTTAAGCAGAAGATAAAAGCTGGAGAAGTAGGGTCGTCAGCAATGCCTCATAAAGTGAATCCGATTGATTTTGAAAATGCAGAGGGTAATTTGGGTGTGGCGAATGCTATCTTAGAACATTTGGCAACCAAACTCCCAGTTTCCCGTTTGCAACGAGACTTGACAGATTCCACCGTTTTGAGAAACATAGGTGTACCTATGGGACATATTGAAATAGCATTTAAGAGTTTGATAAAGGGATTAGGAAAATTGTTCCTTAATAAGGACGCTATTTTTGCTGACCTCGATAGTTGTTGGGCTGTAGTAGCAGAAGGAATTCAAACTATCTTGCGTCGTGAGGGTTATCCGAAACCGTATGAGGCTTTAAAAGCTTTAACGCGAACTAATGAAAGAATCACCGAGCAGTCAATAAAGGATTTTATCGACACGTTGCAAGTAAGCGATGCAGTAAAATCTGAGTTAAAGGCTATTACTCCGCATAATTATACAGGAATATAAATTCAATATTAAAATATAGAGAATAGTTGGTAACCGGGAGGTTATATTATTAATTAACAAAACATTAGACTAAGACAATGAGTACTGAAGAAAGAGATGAAACACAAGCGCAACCGCAACCACAGCAAGTTCAGCCGCAACCGCGTTCGAGAAAAGTAATGCCCAAAAGGGAAGGTGCAGAGCAGGATGGTGATTGGTCTTATAACCAAGGATACAATCGACCTGAAGGAAATTATGAAAGAAAAAACTATAACCGCCCGCAACAAAATGCTGGTTATAATCGGTCATATAATAACTATGGGGATCGTCAAAACAATCGTCAGCAGGGTTATGGGTATCAAAACAATGGTGGTTACAATCACCCAAGAGGAGGAAATTATGGTAATATGAACCAGGGTGGTTATGGAAATAATCGCCAGCAGCAATATGGTAACCGTCAGTATAACCAACGCCCATATAATAATAATTACGACGCTAGACCGGGTAAGGCTTACACCGCAACTCCGAATGGTGATGTCGTGAATTCAGAGGGTTCTAATGTAAAGAAAAGAAGACCGCGTGTAGGTGATTCGCGAGTTTCATTCAATAATCAGAATGATATGAGGAACCAACGTCCGAATCGTCAATATAACAATATGAATCAAGGATACGGACACGGCAATGCCGCTAATCGTGGAGGAAACTTCAATAATAATAATCGTCGGCAGAATAATAACAACAACCGTCGGCAAGGCAACTATAATCTCAATGGAAAATATAACGTTCAGAAGCAATTGAAGTACAAAGAAGTACTAGCTGATCCGAATGAACCTATCCGTTTGAATAAATTCTTATCAAATGCTGGTGTATGCTCTCGTCGTGAGGCAGATGAATTCATTCAGCAGGGTGTAGTCAAGGTTAATGATGTTGTCATCACAGAATTGGGTACAAAAATTACCCGTAATGATAAGGTGGAATTTAAAGGTAAAGAAGTCCATATCGAAAGCAAGGTGTACATCGTCCTTAACAAACCGAAAAATTGTGTGACTACTTCTGATGATCCGCAAGAGCGTCTGACTGTTATGGATTTGGTGAAGAACGCTTGTTCAGAACGTATTTATCCGGTAGGTCGTCTTGACCGTAATACTACGGGTGTATTACTTTTGACTAATGACGGTGATTTGGCATCTAAATTAACCCATCCTTCGTTCAAAAAGAAAAAGATTTACCATGTCTGGTTAGACAAAAATGTGTCGGTTGAGGATATGGAAAAGATAGCCAACGGCATTGAATTGGAAGATGGTGAAATCCATGCGGATGCAATCAGTTATGCTAATGAAGAAGACAAAACACAGGTTGGAATAGAAATTCATTCAGGGCGTAACCGTATTGTACGACGGATTTTTGAATCGTTGGGATATCATGTAGTAAAGCTCGATCGTGTTTACTTTGCCGGCTTGACAAAGAAGAATCTTGGTCGTGGGAAATGGCGTTATTTGAACGAAAAGGAAGTGAACGCTCTTCGTATGGGTGCTTTTGAGTAACCCTCCTATAATGTGAATAGAAAACCGATGGATGCTATTAAAAGAACAAAGGTTGTAGATTTACTGAAAAGTGAGGCGTGGGGTTCAACTGTAAATGTCAGGGGCTGGATTCGTACTCGCCGTGGTAATAAGCAAGTTAGCTTCATTGCTTTGAATGACGGTTCTTCGATTCATAATATCCAAATTGTCGTCGATGTTGAAAAATTTGGTGATGAGTTCCTGAAGCCTCTCACTACAGGAGCAAGTCTCAGTGTAAATGGAACGCTGGTGCAGTCGCAGGGAAAAGGTCAGGCTGTGGAAATTCAAGCTACTGAGATTGAAATTTATGGCACAGCAGATCCGAAAACGTATCCTCTCCAGAAGAAAGGCCACTCGATGGAATTTTTGCGTGAGATTGCCCATTTGCGTCCTCGGACAAATACTTTTGGTGCGATTTTCCGTATCCGCCACAATATGGCGTATGCTATTCATAAATTTTTCCATGACAAGGGTTTCTTTTATTTCCACACGCCGCTTATTACTGCATCGGATTGTGAAGGAGCCGGACAGTTGTTTCAGGTTACGACGCTTAATCTAAATAACTTGAAGAAAGACGATAACGGTAATGTCGTTTACGATGATGATTTCTTCGGGAAGCAAGCGAGTCTTACTGTTTCAGGGCAGCTGGAAGGCGAATTGGCAGCCACTGCGTTGGGACAGATTTATACTTTTGGTCCTACGTTCCGTGCAGAGAATTCTAATACGCCACGCCATTTGGCAGAGTTCTGGATGATTGAACCTGAAATGGCATTCTATGACATTAATGACAATATGGACTTGGCGGAGGAATTCATAAAGTATTGTGTTCGTTGGGCATTGGATAACTGTATTGATGACCTGCGTTTCTTAAACGAAATGTTTGACAAAGGGCTTATCGAGCGACTTGAGGGAGTACTGAAAGACCGGTTTGTGCGGCTTTCTTATAAGGATGGTATAAAAATTTTAGAAGATGCTGTCGCTAAAGGACACAAGTTTGAGTTTCCGGTTTACTGGGGAGTTGATTTAGCTTCAGAACATGAGCGATATCTTGTAGAAGATTATTTCAAACGTCCGGTTATTCTTACGGATTATCCGAAGGAAATAAAAGCATTCTATATGAAACAAAATGAGGATGGCAAGACAGTTCGTGCTATGGATGTTTTGTTTCCTAAGATAGGAGAAATCATAGGAGGTTCGGAGCGTGAGGCTGATTATGACAAGTTGTTACGACGCATTGATGAACTGAACATTCCTATGAAAGATATGTGGTGGTATCTTGATACCCGCCGTTTTGGAACTGTACCACACTCCGGATTTGGGCTTGGTTTTGAGCGCTTGTTGCTTTTCGTAACCGGTATGTCCAACATCCGGGATGTCATCCCATTCCCACGTACACCTAAGAATGCTGAGTTTTGACAATGACCAGTCGTTTCTTGAACTCTGGCATTTAGGCATCATAAAAGAATAGGGCAAAATATCATTTGCCCTATTCTCTTTACTTTAGCGTACCCTCACAACATCCAGATAAACAGTCGATAGAATCCCCGCTTTCTTGGCATCTATACCGTAGATGCGCATAAAAGCATCGGCTACCGCTTGTCCTCCGTTTGTTGTCAATGGATTACTCATGGAAGATGTTACAACTTCCACACTCATTCCTTTTTCAATCCGAATACCATTTGCATTCTTGGATTGCTTGGTTGTAATTCTGAATAGTGGCATAATTAGTTTATTTTTAATCACACAATAATTAATCCGCTTTATTTAGATCAAAGAAATTTTCAGCAATTTCATTTCTTCTATTTGTTGTTCTCGCATCTTCTTTTCTTCTGTTAAGCACTGACACTTATCTTTTGCATCCTGCAATTCTTTATCATGATTTTCTTTCTTAGCCAATATATCCTCAATTTGCTTTTGCATCGGATGAATATATTCATCGAAAAATATTTTATTGACGCAAACAATAATAGAATCCTTACTCCTGTAAATGGATTCTAAAAATGGCTTAGGATTGAAATCATAACTAATAGAATTAATTTCCTTTTTCAATGCATTTTTTTTATCATCGCGAGAAAAAGCTGTTTCTAGAACATCTAGAAGCCCCAAAGATACACCATTCAAATAACCATGTATAACATCCCATGCTATTTTCCCCCATCCATAGTTCTCTTCATTACCATCAGAATTATCAAATGTAAACAAATCTTCATTTATGGCTATGTTTAACTGTTTGTCAAGGTAATTCATAAATTCTTTTATATTTCTTGAATCAGGTATCTTTGATATCTCAGACTCAACCTCTTCGAGAAATTCTGAAACATGTTTTTTTATGCCATACCGTGCCTTTTCACTTAAATTTTGCACAATATACTTTAAACTCCTACTTACCAATTTTTGTTGTTCACATTGCAATTTATTAAGAATATTTTCAATCTTCGTAAATCGGCCCCAATCATCAACAATTTTTGTCATGGATCGGCATGTTTTGTCTACTTCTTCTTCTAATTCACGACTGCCCTCTTTAACAATTTGTCTAAATACAGAATCTAATCCATCCCCTAAATAGTTTATTTTTCGAGATAATTTGATTTCAGCCCGATTTAACTTCTTAAGTTTTTCTTCTAATTCCTCATCTGGTGTATTCAAATTCAGACAGAGACTCTCTATCTCATGTAAGAATTTAACTACTTCTTCTTTTTTAGCATCACCAGCTGCTAATATAGCATTCAAAGGCTTTGTAAATAAAATTCTCCCTTTCTCCATCTCAATAACTTGTTTTATTGCAGCAATCAAATTATCAATGTGACTTTTTTCACGAATTTGTGCAGGAGAACTTATCTCAAACAAGTTCATGGTACGTTGCATAGCGAATCTCAACGTTTCATTAGTTTGTATTTTACTTGTCGGCATTTCAGAGAGCAAAGCCATTTCCGCAGATAATGGAATAGGTTCTGACTCTTTTAAGATCTCCGTTAAAGCATCATCCTGACACTCTTTACAAGCTGCTTTGATTTGCTCTTTCACATATTGTTTAATTTCCTCTTCAGTTTCTCCATTTTCATAAGGAATATCATATTTGTTAATGCCAATAATTACCTTGCCAATGCCACATTGCCGTACATGTTTAAACAGAATATCTCTATCTGTCGCATCAAACGGTCGCCCAGCATATAACATCAACAACACAACATCTGCTTTTTTCAAAAAAGCTTTGGTTCGTTCTTCACGAGAAACAATAGGATCATTGAATCCCGGAGTATCAACTACCTCAACACCTTTCAAATACTCTTTAGGGTAATAAATAGTTACAGATTTAGTTATGGACACATATTTCCCGTCCGCTCCTACATATTCTATTAGGTTTTCAAATTTATCTTCTTGTGTATTACCTAAATAACTATTTAATTTATCACCTAATCTGACGGCTTTTTCTATAAGTTCTTTTGCTGCTTTTACCTTGGATTCTTCTATACTATTTCCAACCACACTCTCTAATGACCGGGAAGCTTGCATCTCTTGCTCAGTCCATTCATCCTTATTATAAAATTCAGCGACAATCTTTTGCTCCGTACCATACGTGATGACAGAAAGAGCTGCGGTCATAGGTGTAGTGGCTGCTGGTAAGATATTATCTTCAAACAGAAAAGAATTAAGAAATGTAGACTTTCCGCTTTTCATTTGTCCTATTACACCTATGGTCAAAGTATCATTATCCAGTTTAGCAAGAATTTCTTGGAGGCGGTCTTGAGTAATCCAACCAAATTCCACAGCTTTTGTGGCTAATTTTGCAAGACCATCTTTCTTTGCTTGAAGTTCTTCAAAAATATTCCGTACCATATTCTATATTTTTTTATCATTTAAACGATTATATAATCTCATAAACGTGTCCAAGCATACTTCGGTGCGTTTGCTTAAAGTACTTTTTGTCGAATAGTTTTCATATTGTTTTTGCATCAACTCCGTCGCCTCATTTCGTTTGTCTGACAAAACATTCATGTCGTTAGCCTGTTTTTCTATCACTTTTAAAATATTGGTAAAACGAGAATATTGTGACTGAGTCATTTCATATTTATCATCTGTGAACTTCTTGGAGAAAATCTCAATTCCTTCTTTAAGCTCAGGGATATGGCTTACCTCATCACATTTATCGACTAAATCCCTTAACTCTTTATTTATCTGTGTAGTCAAGGCATTTACATCATTATATTTCTCAATATACAAATTCAGAGTTGTTTTTTTCGCTTGTTCTACTTCGTTGAAAGTAGTTATCAGTAAAGTCTTTATCTTATCAAGATAATCCTCATGAGTTGTATCATGTTTGACTGACTTAATAGGAACCATAATACTTTCTAAAGGTTCTTTTCCGGAAAAGCGTATGAATTGTTGTACAGATATGCCTTCATCCCGTAAAGTTTTACGTATAAGTTGTTCCACTTTATTTACTTCTGTTTCTGGTTTGGTGTCAATTTTGTTAATTACTACGTAAAGGGGCTTTTTTAGATATTCTTTTATCAAAGAGACAGAGCTATTATTGACAGTCCCCACATTTACATCGAATATCCAAAACAAGGCATCGCATTCATTGATAACATCAATGGTTCGTTGCGCATCTTCCGGATCATTGGAGTTAAATCCTGGTGTATCAAGGATGCTTAGGTTTGTTAGATTTGAATTTTTATACGTCATTACAAAATACTTGATTAGAGAAGATACCCCTTTCACTTGATCAAGAACTTCTTTGCTGACTCTTCTGAAAGTTTCCTCCTTGATTAGTTTTAATTTATTATCAGGAGATACAAATCGATAAGAAACACCTACACTTCCAGTTATATAGGTTGGAATAGCGGTTGTTGCCTTTGTACAAACAGGTAAAGTTGGAACATCTGGATTATCCTGTGATAGGATTCTATTTACAATAGAAGTTTTACCAGCAGAAAATTCACCAACAAAGGCGATGGTTGTCTTTTCTGCTATCCAACTTTTCTTGGCTGTTACATTCCATCGTTCCAAATCACCTCCCAGCAATTCTTGTTCATTATACTTTCTGCCATTCTCTTTAAGGCAATCTTTAAAGTCGTTTCGTATAAAATCAACAATGTTATCAACTTTGCGGTATAAATTTGTGACATCCGTTGCTTTAACATCCTCTGCGCTCAGTATTTCTTGAATAAAAGTCAATGATTCTATTTTCAAGTTTAAATCCTTTATGCGCTCTTCTAATTCATCTCTTTTTTCCTCTAATTCTTGGCTCAACTTTTTATTATATCGACGGCTTTCATCTATTTCATCCTGAAGTTGAGCCATTTCTTCGCCTTTTTTCTTGCATCTTTTTTGCTCTTCTTGTAACTGTTCTTGCAAATCTTCATTGTCGTCATTTAAGCTGTTAATTTCGTTTTTTAAGCTCTTAATATTCTCTTTCAACTGATCGACATCTGCCAATTGTGCTTGAACCAAATTGTCCACTTTACCATCCAACATTTGCCGAAGTTGTTCTTCCAATTTTTCTGCTTGTTGATTGGCTTCTGTTAATTGCTGAGTGTACGTAGCTTTAATTTTTGCAGAATCTATTCTTAAATTCTCAGCTTTAATTTCAAGTTCTTTCTTTTCCGCTAATAATTTTTGAATTTCTTTTTTCTTGCTATTTTGGGCAAAAAACCACGCAACTCCAGCTCCTATGATAGCCGCAACGACAATATATATGATTAATATCATATTCATTGTTTCTTGTTGTTTTGTTTTAGATTAGCTATTTCCAATTCATAAGATTCACAAGCTGATTTATAATCTTGTAATTTACGGTACAGTTCATCATTTTGCATGCGTAGCTTTTTAACCTCAGCTTTAGCATCTTGCAAATCATCCTGCAAATCATCTTGCTGGTCATCTCTTGCTTTAGATTGCCGTCTCAATTTATCGATTTCAAGTTGTAAATCTTCTACTTGGCGAGACAAATCTTTATTACGCTTGCGAAATGTCTCGTTTTCATTATACACATTGTCAAGCTCACGTTGTTTGGCATTCAACTTTTCTTCACTTGCATTGCCTAAATATTTGTCTTTTGCATACATACATGCTGCACCGACAGCAACGCCAATAATCAATTCTGTCATATCTATTATATTAAAGTGTTATTAAATAGTTTCTATAATCACGTAATTGAGAAATATGCTGTTCATATTCATTTTTTTTCTCTTGATATTCTTTTCTAAGTTGTTCCAGCATATCTTTCTTTTGCGCTATTGCATCAGCAGCTTCTTGATGCAATAGTTTATTAACAGACGATATTACTGAATCATTAATCCTCTTCATTTTGCCTTTGAAACTTGGCATCAATGTTTCATCCATGTAATTATGAATAGCTCTTTTACGTTGAGGCTTTCCCATTGTTCTATCCGTAACAAGACCAACTATAGATTCTACAATACCTTTATTTGTACCCATTTGTTGTCCTGCCTTTTGGTTATATTCATCAATGGATGACATCTTATCAGAAGTCTTACCAACAAAGCTTTTAACCCTTTCAACACGATTTTCAGTTTTCCTATTGGAATGCATGTTCATTACGTCTGTTACCATATCAGAGGCATCCAATATTTTATCTGCTGCTATACCTCCTTCCCCCAATGCGACAGTAGTGGCAGCAATAGCTATTTTGAAAGCCGTTGCTATAGCTTTGTCATATTGATGCCCCAAAATATTTAGATTTATATTATAGTTTAATCCGTTAATAGATAAGGAAGAAAGATCTATATTTTCTAAAGACTGTAAAGAGACAGCCTCATCTTTTCCTTGGCGCTCATTAGCTTTTCGGATAAATGCCGCCAAAATATTACTCTTATATTCATCGAGCAGCAAACTTGCTGTATTATTAATAACAGAAATAGCTTCCGCATCAAAATCTGCACTATCACTGATTATTTTCTCCAATTTTTCTGAGATAATGTCTTCAAATTGGCGAACTGTTTTAATGCCTATCTCTTCAACATTTTCAGAAACATCTTCAATCAGATAGTCTATATTACGATATAATCTTTTTAATTCAGATTCTTGTTCATGAAGAGCATCTTCCAAATCTTCATCTGAAGAAGAGGAATTCAACAATTCATTGATATGTTTAAGCAAGTTCTTTATCGCACTTTTCATACGCGCCTCATCCACTATCTTAATTATTTCCGTTTTTTCTTCTTGAATCTTTTTGAACAAATCATATAATTCATTCAAATCGTTATTCATAGCCGAGACACAAATAATCTGTTGAATAGGCAGTTGAACATTGTCGCCAATATATTTTCTTACTGTTTCTAAATCTTCTGCTGATTTTGTGTCGCATTTCGTTATGACCAAAAATATAGGACGCTTGGCTAATGCCATCGTTTTAACAAAATCAGTTATAGAACGCGTTAATTGTTGATTAATATCTGTCACCAATAAAATGGCATCGGCTTGTGGTAAAAAATCCACCAATGCCTGTTTATGACGAGGGTCTGCTGATGACAATCCTGGAGTATCCACGAGAATTGTTGTAGATGGCACTTTATGGGAAGTATCAAAAACATCTACAACTACAGCTTCTGTTAGCATCTTATTTTTCAAATCAGCAATATCCTGATACTCTTGGATAGTTCCATCATTATTTAATACTTTGGCATAACAATGGTCACATCCAAAGTGCAACTTATAAATTGCAGCAGTAGTAGGCTTCGTCGCCGTTTCCAATTTCTTACTATCAGTAAGTGCATTAATAAGTGTAGTCTTACCCGAACTAAACTCTCCTACCAAAGGGAATATTAATTCTGCGTTTTTTTGTAATGAATGTTTTTGTATTAGACACAATTCTTTTTCAATGTCACTTGCTTTAATAGCATTTGCTATCTCGATAAGACGAGAAACATCTTCTAAATTCATATTTAATATCTTTCGCCTCTCTCCAAGCCCCCAAAAGTTCAGCATTTCTTTAGTGATTGCACAAAAAAAGCGTGAGACTTGTCCTGCTGTTCATCGATATCAGGCATCGCCAAACGCC
>CAYZTO010000004.1:0-46628 GCA_964481365.1 uncultured Parabacteroides sp.
CTTTATGGCTTCAAAAATTCCCGCACGATGCCTTCGCGCCGCGAAATTACACTCTACGGGGAAAATTGATGCTTTCGAATTATGCGAAGGAACTCTGCGGAGAAAATTGATGTCTTCGAATTGTGCGACGACACTCTGCGGAGAAAATTGATGCCCTCAAATTGTGCGAAGGAACTTTGCGGGGAAAATTGATGCTTTCGAATTGTGCGAAGGAACTTTTCAGGGAAAATTGATGTCCTCGAATTGTGCGAAGGAACTTTGCGGTGAAAATTGATGCCTTCGAATCGCGCGAAGGAACTTTGCGGTGAAAATTGATGCCCTCGCGGGCGAATCCCGGGAAAAAAAGTGAGGGGACGGGAGGCAAAGCCCGCCGCATCCCCTCTGAATAAGAAATACAAGCAATATTTTTCAGAGCGGGTCGAAAGGAAGCTCGGCATCCTTGCGGTAGCCCGTTCCGTTGAAAGTCGCGACCAAATCCCCGGCTTCGTTTGTGATGCGCACCTCGCAATTTGCCACGCGCTTCTTGTTCATCATTTCGCGGGCTTCGGCATAGAGGAAACCCTTGCTCTCGGCGCGCAGGAAGTTGATGCTCGACGTGATAGAGAGCGTCAGCCTCGCGTGGCTGTTCGTCGCCACGGCAAAAGCCAAATCCGCAAGGGTGAAAATCGCCCCGCCCTGGCACACGCCGCCCCCGTTCAGCAGCTGCGGCTTAATCTCCATCCGCGCACGGGCAAACCCGTTGCCAGCCTCAAGCAGCTCGACCCCCGCCTGTTCCACGGCGAAGCGGTCGTTTTTGAAGAAAGAAAAGATGTCCATCTTGTTCAAATTTTCCATTCCGCGCCCTCCTTGGTGTCTTTTATCGTGAAACCCATTGCCGTGAGTTCGTTACGTATCCTGTCGGACGTAGCCCAGTCTTTTTTCGCCTTCGCTTGCTGGCGGATTGAGAGGAGGAGGTCCATCGCTTTCGCGAAAGCCTCGCGCGTGTTGCCGCCCGCCTGTGCGGAAGTTTCATCCTTCATCCCGAGGAAGTCGAACAAAAACAGGCGGAACACCGACTGCAATTCTTCGATGTCGGCAGAAGAAAGTGTGGCTTTCCCGTCGTTCACCGAATTTATGGTGCGTGCAGCGTCGAAAAGGTGCGAAATGACAATCGGCGAGTTGAGGTCGTCGTTCATAGCCTCGCAGCATTTCGCGCGCAGCCCTTTTACGTCGGCAGAAGACGTTCCCGAAGGTTTCAGCTTCAATAAATGCGCGTAAGCGTCCATCAGGCGCGCCAATCCCTTTTCGCTTGCCTGCAAAGCATCGTTGCTGAAGTCGAGCGTGCTCCGGTAATGCGCTTGGAGGATGAAAAAGCGGATTGTCATTGCCGAATAAGGTTGCGAGAGCAATTTGTGGTTTCCGGAGAAAAATTCGTCGAGGGTAATGAAGTTCCCGAGCGATTTCCCCATTTTTTGCCCGTTGATTGTTACCATGTTGTTGTGCATCCAATAGTGCACCATCTCATCGCCCTGGGAAGCGACGGCTTGGGCTATTTCGCATTCGTGGTGTGGGAAAATCAAGTCCATCCCGCCCCCGTGGATGTCGAAATGGCTTCCGAGGTATTTTTTACCCATTGCCGTGCATTCGCAATGCCAACCCGGGAATCCGTCGCTCCACGGCGAGGGCCAACGCATGATATGTTCCGGCTGGGCGCATTTCCACAGGGCGAAATCTACCGGATTATGCTTTTCTTCCTGTCCGTCGAGTGCGCGTGTGGCATTAATCATTTCTTCGATGTTCCGCCCGGAAAGGATGCCGTAGTCGTGGTCTTTGTCATATTTTTCAACATCGAAATAAACCGAGCCTTGGCTTTCGTAGGCATAACCGTTGGCAAGTATTTGTTTCACAAGTTCGATTTGCTCTATTATGTGTCCGCTGGCAAGAGGTTCGATGCTTGGGGGCAAAACGTTCAGGGATTCCATCGCGTGATGGTAACGGTTGATATAATATTGCGCGACTTCCATCGGTTCGAGTTGTTCGAGGCGTGCTTTCTTGGCAATCTTGTCTTCTCCGCTGTCTGCATCGTGTTCCAAGTGCCCGACATCCGTAATGTTGCGGACATACCTGACTTTATATCCCAAATGTTTAAGATAACGGAAAAGCAGGTCAAACGTGATGGCAGGACGGGCGTGTCCGAGATGGGCGTCTCCGTAAACCGTGGGACCGCATACATACATCCCGACATGGGGTTCGTGCAACGGCACGAATTGTTCTTTCTTGCGCGAAAGCGAGTTGTAGATATACAAAGGATGTTCCATAACTTCTATTATCAATCTTATTATAAGCGACGGGCAAAGATAAGTATTTTACTCCGGTATGTAACAGCAACGGGGAAAGCATCAGGCAATCCACCTGTTCCGGCTTTCTTTTCCCAGAGGCAAAGGTTTTCGCCGTGTTGCCCAATAATACATGGCGGCAAAAAGGATTAGATACGACACAAGCAGCATCCAACCGTTGAATTGCACGCGCAGCATGGGGATTCGCCCGAATCCTTCAACAAAAAATATCAATCCACGGACGGATGCTTCAAGGAACGGGGCTATGAAGGAGCAGGGGATTTGGCAAACATCCAGCAAAGCCCACAGCAAGCCGAGGGGAATCATTAACGACGCAATCCACGAAACCGGCAATGACGTGTAAATAAATACCCATGAAATTTCCCGGAAATAATACATGCACAATGGTAGCGTGCCGATTTGGGCGGCTATCGTGAGCATTAACCCGTTCCAAGGAATCGCAACGATTGGATTGCGTATGTCTTGCAGTTTCCTTAAACGTGGATAAAAGAATTGGATTGAAAATACGGCAATGTAGCTTAGCTGGAAGCCGATGTCGAAGAAATAAAAGGGATTGTAACATAACATGAGGAAGGCAGATGCAGCCCAAGTGTTGTAATTGTCTCCATGAAGGCGGAAAGCGTAACCTATGCAATAGAAGGTTATCATAATGGCTGAACGTACCGTTGGGGTATCTAATCCGCTTATAATGGTGAATCCCCAAACCAGAGCCAACGTTACTCCGGCATCGAGGCAGCGCACGGGCGTACTTTTCCCGATAAAAGAGAATAACCATGAAAATAAAGAATAAAGAACGGCTACATGGAATCCGCTGACCGAAAGAATATGAACCACGCCTGCTGCCGTAAATTGTTCTGTAAGTTCGCGGTTCATGCTTTCCCGATAACCCAACACTAAAGTGGATAAAACGGATTGCTCTTTTTGTGAGAGGTTTAAATGGGAGAAAGTTTCCGATAAGGACATTTGCAGAAGTTTTGCGCTTAGTTGCCAGTCAAATGGCTGCAAAGGAGGAATGCCGAGGCGGTAAGAGGTGTAAAGTATCGAGATGCAGAAATATAAAGAGAATACCAACGTCCCGCGAAACCATCGGCTTGCATAACTCGACCCTCTGTCTTTACTGCCTTTCACGGCAGAATACAATAGGAGGAGAAAATCCACGCCCAACACAGAAATACCTATCCACCAAGCATAAGGATGGTAAACCGCAATAATAATCCCTGCAATCCATACAATCAAAGGGCGCATAAACGGCCGTTTGCAAAGTTCTTCCGCTATCATAGTCAAGATTTCTTTTTACTGCTGCAAAGGAAGAGAAAATATCCGGAGTATCAATGATGGTTTGCCAATCCTTTGTATATGTGGTTTCAAGAGTAAACTGCATTAAGCAGGAATGTTTGATAATTTCAACATTCCGGTGAACTTTTCGTTTGCGCCGGTTGTTAATACTATAATCACAAACCACTATACAAGTCCTAAACAAAAGGCAAATGTCATGAGGATTCAATTTGAAATTAAAGAGACATTGGCTGGCATCATCGACCAGCTTTTGCATTCAGACTTCTGGATTACGGAAGTAGAAGAAGTAAGTAGTAACAAAAGAATCATCCGTATAAGAGACTTTGCTTATCCGCAGGAAGCTGTGGCTGAGGTTACGGATAATGAAATTGTTTTCCATACGGCATGGTCTAATTTTACGTACCATATATACGAGATTGACGGTACGTGCTGGTGTGAATACAGCGGGGCATACAGGGGATTGCTTGAACAGAAATTGTTACCCATATTGACTCCGAAGGAAACCTTCCTCGACCAACCGGTCAGCAGTTCTCTTCTTGGTGAAAACATTCATAAGCCGTTAAGGGAATATGCAATGGATAATCTGAAGCTAAAGAAGTTCCGGCAGCAAATGTTCGGCGACATTGGATTCTCGGTCAATGACCATCCAAAGAAGGTGTATGATGCTTTCATCAAGGAAGATTATATCCCAGAGATTAAAGAATAATGGAGGCTTTAAAGAATCATGATAGCCTTTACCAAGATTGGCAGTTGTCCGGCTGCCAATCTTCCGGGATGTACACCACGCATAGGTTAATCGAACATTTCATCAATACCCCCTATACCGCTGTTGTGGTCTTGCAGTTCGGAGGCAGGAGTGTCTTTGCAGGGGTCTGCATACTCTTCGGGGATATCCCAGTCTTCGTTCTGGCTGTACCCTAATGATTCATCGGCATAGACTTTCTGCATATAAAGTCCGTAAATCGGGAGGGCGGCAGCAGCCCCTTGCCCCTGTTCCATGCGGTCGAAGTGGATGGATCGTTCCTCGCCACCTACCCAGCAGCCTGAAACGAGAGTCGGGGTAAAGCCCATGAACCATGCATCGGAGTTGTTCTGCGTTGTTCCCGTCTTGCCTCCCATCGGGGCTTCGATTTTGTAGATGCGGCGTATCCGTCCCCCGGTACCTCCATCGATAACAGAGCGGAGCATGTACAGCATCTTATAAGCTGCGGCTTCTGATAAGATTTCCGTCATTTTCGGGGTAAAGCTGGCTATGGTGTTCCCGTAAGAATCTTCTATGCGGGTAACATACAATGGTGCGACGCGGATTCCTTTGTTGGAGAATGTCGTGTAGGCACTTACCATTTCCCCAACCGAGACGTCCGGGGTTCCAAGGCATACCGAGATGACCGGGTCGATGTTCCCCTGTAATCCGAAGGAATGCAATAAGCGGACAAATTCATAAGGAGAAAGGCGGCCCATCAGGGTAGCCGTTATCCAGTTGTCGGAATTCTGCAACCCCCATTGCACCGTTACCATCTCCCCGATCCGTTGCCTGTTTGAATTACGGGGTGTCCACAGCCTACCGTTTTCGTCGGTCAATTGCGGTTGTACGTGCAGGAACACATCACAAGGACTGATGCCCTGTTCCATTGCGAGCGAATAGAGGTAAGGTTTAATGGTGGAACCTATCTGGCGGCGACCTCCGTTCACCATATCATACTGGAAGTTATTGTAATCGATTCCCCCTACGTATGCCTTGACATGCCCGTTCCGGGGATCCATAGACATGAAGGCGCTCCGGAGGAAGCTTTTGTGGTAGCGGATGGAATCCCACGGAGACATGACTGTGTCAGTCGGGCCGTTCCAACTGAACACACGCATATCTACGGGTTGCTTGAACTCGGCACGTATGTCGTCTTCACTCATGCCTCCTGCCTTCAGCGCCCTGTAGCGGTCGGTCTGGAACATGGCACGCATTATGATGGTGTCAGCCATTCCTGCGGTGATGTCGTTGGAGAACGGTGCGTTTGGTTTGCCCTGCTTTTCGCGGGTGAAGGCAGGTTGGAGGGTGGAGCCTACATGCTCGCGGACTGCTTCCTCGGCATAGCGTTGCATACGCGAATCGATAGTCGTATATATCTTAAGCCCGTCGGTGTACAGGTTGTAGTATTCGCCGTTGGACTTTTTGTTCTTGTTGCACCAGCCGTACATCGGGTCGTTTTCCCACGCTATGGAGTCTTCGATGAACTTTTGTTCCTGCCATGAAGCATAGCGCTTGCGTTCGGGCTTCTTTGCCGTAAGGGTGAGACGGAGGTATTCGCGGAAGTAGGGGGCAAGCCCGTCTTTGTGGTCCACCTTGGTGAAGCGCACTGTGAGCGGCAGGCGTTTGAGAGAGTCGCACTCGGATGCCGAGATGTACTTTGCCTTCTTCATCTGTTCGAGGACGACGTTGCGCCTGTTCCGCGTCAGCTCGTTGCGGCGTATGGGGTTGTAGTAGCTTGGGTTCTTGCACATCCCGATGAGTGTAGCCGCCTCTTCGATGGACAATGCCTTCGGTGTCTTCGAGAAGTAAACGCGGGCTGCCGACTGGATACCGACTGCGTTGTAGAGAAAGTCGAACTTGTTGAGGTACATATTGATAATCTCTTCCTTAGTGTAGTACCGCTCGAGGCGGACGGCAATCACCCATTCGATAGGCTTCTGGAAGAGGCGTTCGACGGTATTGTCGGCACTGGGCGAGAAGAGCTGCTTCGCAAGCTGCTGGGTGATTGTGCTTCCCCCGCCGGCACTCTTTTGCATAAGTATTCCGCGCTTGATTACCGCCCGCACCAATCCTTGGAAATCGATGCCGCTGTGCTCGGCGAAGCGGATATCTTCGGTGGCGATAAGCGCCTTTACGAGGTAGGGCGAGAGGTCGTTGTAGTTCACATAGATGCGGTTGTCCTGGCTGTGGGCATAGCTCCCCAACGCCTTCCCGTCGGCGGAAATCACTTGGGACGCATACTTGTCTATAGGGTTTTCCAGTTGTTCCACCGGAGGCATGTACCCTATTCTCCCTTCGGCTATTTCAACAAACACGAATACCGCTGCCCCGACGCAGAGGATGAACACGAGCCATACGAAGCCTGTAATCCCTTTTGTAACCTTAGATGCCATATCATTACCTTATAACTCAACGGGCGCAAAGGTACGTGAATTCCTTGATATATGCTTTGTTATTCGGGCTGGCTGACAAAAAAAATCCCCCGTGGCACGCATTCATGCGCCGTGGGGGACGGGATATGAAGCCCGCAGTGTGCGGGGGCTTAATTGTTTTCGGGGCGGAGTTTGCGCACCACTTCACCCGTGCGCCACATTTCGCTTTCGCGGAGGGCAGCGAGTTCTGCGTTTAGCTTCTCGCGGTAGTCGGGCTGGGAGTTGGAATCTATGGAACGCTGAGCTTCATTTCCCGAAGCCACTTCATCATACAGTTTCTCGAAGACGGGCTTCGTTGCATCGTGGAACGGAACCATCCAGTCGAGCGCGCCCCTCTGCGCCGTAGTGGAGCAGTTGGCGTACATCCAGTCCATCCCGTTTTCAGCGAAGAGCGGCATGAGCGACTGGGTAAGTTCCTCTACCGTCTCGTTGAAGGCTTCCGAAGGTGAATGCCCGTGTTCGCGCAAGGTCTCGTACTGGGCAAGGAGAATGCCTTGTATGGCTCCCATCAGTGTCCCCCTTTCGCCAGTGAGGTCGGAATACACCTCGCGTTTGAATGTGGTTTCGAACAAGTAGCCCGAACCCACACCGATGCCGAGGGCTATGACGCGCTCCCAAGCACGCCCGGTGGCATCTTGATAGATGGCATAGCTCGAATTGATGCCGCGGCCTTGCAGGAAGAGGCGGCGAAGCGACGTCCCAGAGCCTTTGGGCGCAACCATTATCACGTCCACGTCTGCCGGAGGCACAATGTGGGTACGGTCGCTGTAAGTAATGGCGAAGCCGTGTGAGAAATAGAGTGCCTTGCCTGCCGAGAGGTGCTTCTTTATCGTGGGCCAGCATTGGATTTGCGCCGCGTCAGAGAGCAGCACTTCGATGATTGTCGCCTTCTCGCACGCTTCTTCTATGCTGAACAGTGTCTCACCGGGCACCCACCCGTCTGCCACCGCCTTATCGTAGGTCTTCCCCTCGCGCTGCCCGACAATCACGTTGAAGCCATTGTCCCTGAGGTTGAGACTCTGGCCCGGACCTTGCACGCCGTACCCTATGACGGCGATGGTTTCGTTCTTCAATACGTCTCTTGCTTTTTCAAGCGAAAACTCTTCGCGGGTCACTACGTTCTCTTCGACCCCGCCGAAATTCATTATTGCCATTGCTTTTACTTTTTATGTTAAACAAATATATCTTTCCATTTCGGATTATGTCCTTTTTCAATGTCAGACCTCCTGACCTTACCACTACACGGTGTCTGTAGTTGCCACTACAGGACTTCTGAAGAAAGCGCTTCCCCCGCAGTGGTTGCTTCGCCACCGGAGCAACGCCCTGCACACCTCGAAGCCGTCCCTCGCAGCGGATAGGGCGAAACGTCCTTCCCCCTCGGGGCGGAGCGAAAGCCGGATGGTGTCGCCGAAGCGGCACTCGGAGAGGTGCGCTATGTCCAGCCGCTCCACGTCGCCCGTGTCGTACATCTCTTTCCCGAAGAGGTCGAGGAAGTGGGCAACGTATTTCATGCTGTTCATGTGCCCGTTGAAGTCGATGTCGCTGTAGCTTACGCGGAAACTCGTTTCCTCGCCGCCTTCACCGAAAGGTCGCAACCTCGCGGGCGGATCGATGGGGCAGGGGCGGGAAGAGAAGTACGGCTCGAATTCGGGTATGGCAAGAGCCGCCGGGCGGCGTGTTTCGAGGTTGATGGCTGCCCATACGGAGCGGGCAAAGCCGAGCGTGCGCCCGTCTGCCCCCGACACTTCGAAGCGCCTGCGGGAGAAACTCCGTTCAGCGTCTTCTATCCATGTGGTGACGGTGAATGTTTCCCCCTCGCGGGGATAGGACTTCATTTCGAGCGCGAGCCGCGAGAGCACCCACGCCACGCCTTTCCTTGCCATGTCTGTTATTCCGATGCCCCTTTCCGAAGCGTGGCGGAGCGCAGCATTCACGAGGCAGTTGCCTACCGCCGCGATGGTCATCTGCCCCCTGTAATCGGTCAGCCATCCTTCGGCGGTGAACTTGTACGAGCCTTCCTTTTCCATCGTCAGAATCCTCCCGTTTTCCCTTGCATGTGGCGGGCTTCACGCTCTGCCATATAGCCGCTGATGCGCTCCACGCAGCTCTTTGTTATGGCGATACGACCCGAGCGGACGTATTGCAGCACACAGCCCTCTTCGTAGAGTTCGTTGTACAGGGATACGATTTCCTCTGTAAGCCCTGTCTTTTCCACTATGGAGTAAACCGTGTTTACTTCGACTATACGGGCATTGTACCGTCGAATAATCTTGGAAGCCGAGGGGTTCCTTTGCAGTTCGGGCGTGGAGAGCTTGTAGAGTGCCGTCTCCTGAAGGAATATCTCGTCGTCGGTGAAATAGTGCACCTGGATGACGTCGATTTTTTTTTCTATCTGCTTCACTACTTTCTTGATGGTAGCCTCTTCGCTCCACGCGGTGATGGTGTACTTGTGGACGCCCTCGATGGACGAAGCGGACACGTTGAGGCTTTCGATGTTTATCTGCCGGCGCGTGAAAACCGCCGTTACCTGGTTGAGCAAACCGGCAATATTTTCTGAATAAACAATCAGTGTATATAATGTCTTTTCCATAAAGCGTGTTCACTGTTTAGCATTCCAATAACATTTCATTGACCGGAGAGCCCGGGGGCGTCATGGGCAAGACGTTGCCTTCTTCCACTACGCAAGCTTCGAGCAGGAAAGGTCCCGGGGTGGTAAGCATCTTCCCGATGCCTTCGGCGAGTTCTTCGCGGGTGAATGCCCTGAACGAGGGTATGCCGTATGCCGAGGCTATCTGCATATAGTCGGGGTTCACCATAGGGGTGAACGAGTACCTCCGGTTGAAGAACATCGCCTGCCACTGGCGCACGTTCCCGAGGTAGTTGTTGTTGAGAAGTATCATCTTTACGGGTGCCCGCTGCTCCATCACCGTGCCGAGTTCCTGGAGGTTCATTTGCAACCCGCCGTCGCCCATGAAAACGCATACGGTGCGGTCGGGTCTCCCGAACGTTGCGCCTATCCCGGCAGGAAGGCCGAAGCCCATCGTGCCTAATCCTCCCGATGTGACTATGCTCCTCGGGTGCTTGTACTTGAAGTACCGCGCCGAGAGCATCTGGTTTTGCCCTACGTCGGTAACGAGGATTGCCTCGTCGGATGTGGCGTTGCTCACGGCCCGGGCTACTTCTCCCATCGTGAGCGGACCTTTTTCGGGGTACAGTTCCTTGCGGATGACGTTCTCGTATTCTATGGCTTCATATTCCCCGAAGCTCTTAATCCAGATGGTGTGCTGGTTCGCCCTGATGCGTGAAGTTAGCATGGGCAGAGTTTTCCGGCAGTCGCCGAGCAAAGCGACATCTGCTTTGACGTTCTTGTTCACTTCCGAGGGGTCGATATCCAAGTGGATGACCTTTGCCTGACGTGCATAGCTGTCGAGCCTCCCGGTTACGCGGTCATCGAAACGCATCCCTACAGCAATGAGAACGTCGCATTCGTTTGTCTTGACGTTTGGCCCGAGGTTCCCGTGCATCCCGAGCATCCCTTTGTTGAGCCTGTGGGACGTTGGCATCGCCGATAACCCTAAGAGCGTGCAGCCGCAGGGGATGTCCGCCTTTTCGACGAAGGCGAGCAGCTCACTACGGGCATTGCCAAGTTCTACCCCCTGACCCACCAACACCAACGGGCGTTGCGCGGTGTCTATAAGACGTACCGCCTCGCATACTGCCCGTTCGTCGGTCTCCGGTTCGGGGACGTAGCTGCGGATGAAATCGACAATTATTGGTTCGTAAACTGTCTCTTCGACCTGCGCGTTCTTTGCAAAATCGAGGACTACCGGCCCCGGACGTCCGCTCTTGGCAATGAAGAAGGCGCGTGAAACCGCCCATGCCACGTCGTCTGCCCTGCGTATCTGGTAACTCCACTTCGATATTGGTTGTGTGATACCTACGAGGTCTACTTCTTGGAAAGCGTCACTCCCGAGGAACGATGTGCCCACCTGCCCCGCTATGACGACAATGGGCGTACTGTCTATCATCGCGTCGGCTATGCCTGTGATGGTGTTCGTGGCTCCCGGACCGCTGGTGACGAGGCATACGCCTGCCTTGCCCGATACCCGGGCGTAGCCTTGTGCGGCATGGGCAGCTCCTTGTTCATGACGTACGAGGATGTGGTTCAATTTGTCCCTGTGGTCGTACAATGCGTCGAACACAGGCATGATGGAACCTCCCGGATAGCCAAACAGTGTCTGCACACCCTCTTTCTCCAGTGCGCGCATCAGAACTTCAGCGCCTGTTATTGTTTCCTTCATACATTATTATATTATCATTATCTGTTGTTAGTCCTCTATTTTCCGTACTCCCCCTTTGTCTGCCGACGTTACCATTTTGGCATAAGCCTGCAAAGCCTTCGACACTACACGCCGGCGCACCGGGGGGGTGAACGTTTTCTTGCCCCGCGCTTCCTCTTCCTTCCGGCGGATGGCAAGCTCCTCCTCGGTCAGACGCACGTTGATGGTACGTGCCGGGATGTTAATGTCGATGATGTCGCCGTCGCGCACCAAGCCGATGTTTCCTCCTGCGGCAGCTTCGGGTGAAATGTGCCCGATGGATAATCCGGAAGTCCCTCCGCTGAAACGCCCGTCTGTTATCAAAGCGCATTCTTTCCCTAAGTGGCGGCTCTTTATGTAAGATGTAGGATAGAGCATTTCTTGCATGCCTGGTCCGCCTTTCGGCCCTTCGTATATGATTACCACGACGTCGCCCGACGTGACTTTCCCTCCGAGAATGCCGTCGCATGCCGCCTCTTGGGAATCGAATACCTTTGCCGGACCTGCAAAACGCCAGATGCTTTCATCTACGCCTGCTGTTTTCACCACGCAACCGTCCGATGCAATATTGCCTTTCAGGACAGCCAAACCACCGTCTTTGGAGTAAGCGTGGGCTACATCCCGGATACAACCATTCGCCCGGTTGGCATCCAACTCGGCATAATAGTTGTCTTGTGCACCCATAGTGGTGCAGAATTGTCCGCCTGGTGCGCTTTTGTATTTCCGGATGGCAACTTCAGAGACATTGGGGGAAGTGATTGCATATTCGTCCACAACCTCTGCCAAAGTCTTTCCATCGACGCGCCGGACAGTCCCATCTATTAAGCCGGCTTTCAGCAATTCGTTCATGATGGAGAGAACGCCACCTGCGCGATTGACATCCTGGATATGATAGGTTTGAGTGTTCGGTGCCACTTTGCAGATACAGGGAATCTTCCGGGACAGTGTGTCGATATCGGCCATTGTGAAATTGACTTCAGCCTCTTGTGCCACTGCAAGCAGATGGAGGACGGTATTTGTCGAGCCTCCCATCGCGATATCCAACGACATGGCGTTCAGGAATGCCTGACGTGTGGCGATACTCCGTGGCAATACGCTTTCGTCGCCGTCACGGTAATACTTGTAAGCATTTTCCACGATTAGCCTTGCGGCATCAATGAACAACCGGGTTCTATTGGCATGTGTGGCGACAATCGTGCCGTTTCCTGGCAACGCCAACCCAATGGCTTCATTCAAGCAGTTCATCGAATTTGCCGTAAACATACCCGAGCAGCTCCCGCAGCCGGGGCAGGCATGGCGTTCCACTTCCGCAATCTGCGAATCCCCTACGGAATCGTCGGCAGCTTCAATCATGGCATCGATTAAATCCAGATGACGGCCATTCCATTCGCCTGCTTCCATCGGACCTCCTGAAACAAATATTGTAGGGATGTTCAACCGCATGGCAGCCATCAGCATACCTGGGGTTATCTTGTCGCAATTGCTGATACATACCAATGCATCTGCTTTATGCGCATTTACCATATATTCCACGCTGTCCGCAATAATGTCGCGGGAGGGTAGGGAGTAAAGCATCCCGTCGTGCCCCATAGCAATCCCGTCGTCGATGGCGATAGTATTGAACTCGGCGGCAAAGCATCCCATTTTTTCTATCTCAGCCTTCACCAACTGCCCTGCCTCGTGCAAATGGGTGTGTCCGGGTACAAACTGGGTGAACGAATTGGCGATTGCAATTATTGGTTTCCCGAATTGTTCCTTCTTCATGCCGTTGGCACACCATAAAGCCCGCGCGCCAGCCATCCTGCGTCCTTCTGTGCTGGACGAACTTCTCAACGGATTACTCATTCCTTTGTCTTCCATCTGATATCTTCGTAAAATAAACTAACAAAAAAGCCTTTCCCGCAAGTGGAGAAAGGCTCAAGTATTTTTCTCAATGATACCGTAACGTCTTGCATACCTTTCTCCTTACTAACCGACGATTAGTAGAACCACCACGAGAACAATATGCAACACGTTATTAATCACTTTAGATATGGATTCTTTTTTGTTTGACGCTGCAAATGTAGAACAATAATCCATACCTCCAAAGGCATTGCAAGAAAAATATTGTTTTTTGTTTCAATTATCAATGTGCGCGGGTGAATGCCTTACAGTTCTTAAGGCAGTGGAGGAGGATTTGAAGCAGTGCCGGCGGGAAACCAATGTGTGTGAATCCACCGTAAATGCGGGGTGTCTGCTCCGGTTTCCCAATGTTCGCCATTTCCCCTGTGCATGGCAAGGGAGGAAACTATCTCTGTAAACGTTCGAAGGCAGGTTTCAGACTTGCAAGTGTTAATAAAGCTTTTACAAAGGCGGTTGTAAGCCTGCAAATGCAAATAAAACTTTTTCAGAAGGTATTTGCGGGTGCGGAAGCGGCGAAAAAAACTTTTTCAATACCTGTTTGCAAGCCCATAAGCTGCCTTTGAAAAAGTTTTCCGGTAGGTTTCAGCGGGCATAACCCTCAAAAAACAGATAATGTGTTATTTATCTTCTTTTCCCACCAAGAGAATGTTTTTATTTTCTGTATTTTGCTTGGAAAAATTTGTTTTTATGATGCAAATCTGTAACTTTGCTGAGTATTTTTTTAATCGGTAAATTTAAATAACTAAAAATTATGGTGAAGCTAAGCAGTGGAAAAAACTCTTGCATTGCGGTACGGACAGTAGCGTTATTGGCATTGTCTTTATCCGCATCGGCTGCGTGGGCCGGGATAGTTCCAGCTTCGGACTTACCTGTGGCAAATGCCGTGCAGCAGACAGTAAGGATAACAGGTACGGTAACCGATGACGCAGGTATGCCTATCATCGGGGCGAACGTCGTGGTGAAAGGAACTACAAACGGGACAATCACCGACTTTGACGGCAACTTTTCCCTCAGCGCGGACGTGGGTTCTGTCTTGTCTATCACTTATGTCGGCTTTACAGAACAAACAATTACTGTGAGGGACAGCAAACCGCTATCCATAACCATGACTGAAGATTCAGAACAACTGAGTGAAGTGGTGGTAGTGGGTTATGGAACCCAAAAGAAAGCGAATTTGTCCGGTTCTGTTGCTTCTGTTGATAGCAAAGCGTTGAAAGACCGTCCTATACAGAACGTCAGCAGCGGTTTGCAAGGATTGATGCCGGGTGTGACTATTACCGGAACGAACGGTGCGCCGGGTATGGATTATGGAAGTATACGCATCCGTGGTACCGGAACGTTGAACTCGGCCGACCCTTACATCCTGATTGATGGCGTTGAGTCGGAAACGATGAGTTCCATCGACCCGAGCGACATCGAAAGCATTTCTGTTTTGAAAGATGCGGCATCGGCTGCAATCTATGGTTCTAAGGCATCTAATGGTGTCATCTTGATTACGACCAAACGGGGTGCGACAAGCAGACCCCAAGTTTCGTACAGTGGTTATATCAGTTTCCAGAATGCAACGGATTTGGTGGACCGCCTAAGTTCGTATGATTATGCCCGGTTGTACAACCAAGCATTGGTGTCGGAGGGAAAGTCAGCACGTTTCACAGACGAAGAACTGCAGAAGTTCAAAGATGGAACAGACCCCAACTATCCCAATACGGATTGGTATGATTTGGCATATAAGACAGGTGTACAGCACCGTCATAACATCAATGTTACCGGCGGTTCCGAGAATGCGAAATACATGGCATCCATCGGATACCTGAACCAGACAGGTATTTTGCCTAATGCGGGCCGTGAGCAATTCAATGCCCGTACGAATTTGGATATGAAAATAAGCAACCGTTTGAATGCCCGCATGAATATGTCGTTCATCAAGAATGATTATCAAGATGCAAACTCTGCTTATTATAGCGGCAGTTCCGACCAGATTATCCGCCAGTTGAATTTGATTTCTCCTTGGATTGTGGCACGTTATGACGACGGCACATGGGGAACTATTTCCGACGGAAGCCCGATTGCATGGTTGGATTCGGGCATGCAGGTAACACGAGACAATTATAACTTCACGGGTTATTTGGCATTGGATTACACAATCCTCGACGGGCTGGTGCTGACGTTAAGTGGTTCTTATGTGAACAACTTGCAGAACTATCGGAACTTCCAAGATTTCATTCAGTATAATGAAAACAAGGCATCAGATCCAAATGCTTTGACTGAAGCTTATTATCGCTGGAATAGGACAAATTATGATGCTCTATTGAATTATGAAAAGAGTTTCGGTTCGCATAATCTGAAAGCATTGGCTGGATGGCACACAGAGGAATACCATTACCACTACCAATCCACTTACCGTAAGAATTTCCCGACTAATGATTTGACAGACCTTGATGCGGGTGACGTTTCAACACAGACAAATACGGGTTATTCGCGCGAATTGAATATGTTGTCTTGGTTTGCACGCGTGAATTATGATTATGAAGGCAAGTATTTGTTGGAAGGTAATATTCGTGCCGATGCTTCTTCCCGCTTCCAGAAAGGTAACCGTTGGGGATATTTCCCCTCGTTCTCTGCGGCTTGGCGTATTAGCGAGGAAGATTTCATGGAGAATACGAGTGATTGGTTGAGCAACTTGAAACTCCGTGGGTCTTGGGGTATGTTGGGAAACCAGGATGCTTTGTCGGGCGAGGATTCTTCAACGAACTATTATCCTGCTATCAACACGTATTCTTTGGGTGCCACGTATGTTTTTGACGGGGCTTTGAATTCCGGATATTATCAGTCCAATTACCGCATAGAGGACCTCACATGGGAAAAGAGCAAAACTTGGGGTATCGGTATTGATTTCGCATTCTGGAACAATAAATTCTCTGGTTCTGTAGATTATTACAACCGTAAGACGACCGACATTATCATGGAGGTTTCTGTACCGGATGAATTTGCCTTAGGTTCATACTTTGATAATGTAGGTTCAATGCGTAACCAAGGTGTTGAAATAAATTTGTCGTACAATAACAAGTGGGGCGACTGGACATTTGGGGCAACTGCGAACTTTAGTTATAACCACAACGAAATATTGGATTTGGGTGGTGTCGATTATATGGATGTCGGGAGCTATAACCAGAGGAACGTAGTAGGATATGCGATTAATTCATACTACCTCTATGTTGCCGACGGTTTGTTCCAATCAGATGAAGAAGCGGCAGCTTATCAGGCACAATACGGGAATCCTTTTGGTGGTGGTGATTTCAAAGCGGGTGATATCCGCTATGCGGATGTGAATGGTGATGGCACACTGGACGGGAATGACCGTGTAGTATGCAATTCCACGGAACCGGTTTACACGTATGGCTTGAATCTGAGTGCCGGTTGGAAGAATTTCGATTTGTCATTGTTTTTCAATGGTGCGGCGAAAGTTGCTCGATTGTTCGATGCTTTCGAAGTGTATGGAGCCTTTTCCGGCGATGCCGGGCATCCGGCTAGCATCTGGTTAGATGCTTGGACAACGGAGAATACCGATGCTTCCATGCCACGAATCTTCACCGATACGAATTCACCGAGTTGCTACCGAAATGCAGCTTCTACGTTCTGGTTGCAGAATACCAGTTATATGCGGTTGAAGAATCTGCAGTTCGGATATACTTTGCCTAAGAACATATTAAGTTCTGTGGGTTTGAGCAATGTCCGTTTTTATTATTCAGTCGAAAACTTGTTTACTATTGATGCCATGAAGTTGAACATCGACCCAGAGGCGACCAGTGAACGTTTGTCTTCTTATCCGTTGTTGCGTACGCATTCATTTGGTGTCAATGTATCATTCTAACAAATTCAAAAAATCAACAAACCTATGAAACGTTTCAAAAATTACATATTGCTGGGAATAACAGCGTTGCTTGGAACTGCGTGCTCAGACTTTTTGGATGTTACTCCTAATGATGCGCTTTCCCCGTCCACTACATGGCAAACGGAGGACGACGCTGAAAAATTTGCTATCGGCTGTTACGACGGTTGGGAATCGGGAGATCAGATATTGTATTTCGACTGTGGTTCCGATTTTGGGTACAATAACTTCTCGTGGGAAGGTTATCGGCCGTGGGGAGACGGGACATTGACAGCCGTCAGTCCCGGTACCACATTGTATGATTTCACTATCATTCGCCGTTGTAATACTTTCATGGAGAACATAGATGCTATCGAATTCACCAATGAAGCCGACAAGGATGACTTGATAGGTCAGGTCCGCTTCTTGCGTGCATACAACTATTTCAAAATGAATTGGTGGTATGGTGGCGTGCCCATCATCGATAATTATGAATCTGCCGAGGAAGCTCAAGTACCGCGCAATACGGAAGATGAAGTCCGCGCCTATGTGGAAGAGGAATTGGATGAGATTACATCTATGCTGAATGAGAGACCGGCAGAACGCGGTCGTGTTGCAAAGGGTGCCGCGTTAGCTTTGAGGATGCGCGAAGCTCTCTATTATGAAGATTGGGAAACAGCGAAAGATCGCGCCCAGCAAATCATTGATTTGGGGCAGTACAGCTTGGATTCAGACTACAGCAACCTGTTTACCCTCTCCGGACAAACCTCGTCTGAGATTATTCTTGCCGTGCAATACATTGAAACCACGAGAGGTCTTGGCGTGATAGGGCAGATGTACAACAATGGAGACGGAGGATGGTCTTCTATCGTTCCGACATACGACTTGATCGACACTTATGAAATGGAAAACGGATTGACAATAGACGAGGCAGGGTCAGGATATGACGAAACACATCCGTTTGCTAACCGCGACCCGCGTTTGGCAATGTCTGTCTGCTATCCGGGTGCCGACTATGTGAATGCCAATGGTGTTACGTCTGTATTCAATACGTTGGACCAGTATATCGACGGTTCCAACAATGCTAACTACATGACGAGTGCCGACAATGCATCCAAAACAGGTTTGACGTGGAATAAATACCTTGAACCCATCACTCAGTATTCCGATATTTGGGATACAAGCGCATGTCCCATCGTGTTCCGTTATGCCGAAGTCTTGTTGAGCTGGGCTGAAGCGGAGAATGAGCTTAATGGTCCATCCGCAGAAGTTTATAACAAGCTGAACCAAGTCCGTTCGCGTGCCGGGATGCCTGATGTGGACCAGTCGAAGTACGGCACGCAAGCTACGTTGCGTGAATTGATTCGCCGTGAACGCGCCGTTGAGTTTGCCGGTGAAGGTTTACGCCGTGCCGACATTGTCCGTTGGAAAGACAGCAGCGGAAACCTTGTGGCAGAAACTGTTTTGAACGGTGCATTGAACCGTCGCATAGGAACAGTGAGTATGGATACCAGTGTTGATCCGGAAATGCGTGCTACAATCAGTACAAACGCTTCGTCTTCTGAGTTGTTGATAGAGAACCGCACATTCAGTTCATACAACCGTTATTTGCCGATTCCGCAAACATCCATCGACAAGAATCCGCTATTGACACAGAATGAGGGTTATTAAAAAATCATTTTTGTTTTAATGTTTCAGGATGTGCCGAGCCTTCCAGCCCGGCATATCTTTTATAAATACGGGAGAATACATAGATATGTTTTTCAAATCAATCTTTTCAAATAAAGGAAGCACGCCGGAAGAAGCTGAAAACCGCAGCAGGGAAAAAGACTTCGATGTTTTGAAATATGACGGGATGCGTGCGCAACGTATGCACGGGAAACTTCCCTATGCCATCAAGTGTTTTACCGAAGCTCTGAATATCCGCGAAGACGCCGAGACACGTACGCATCTTGCGGCAGCTTACCTTTCAGCAGGCAAAACCGCCGATGCGTTGGAACAAATAGACCGCCTTGTCGAACTGCAACCCGACAACGCCGAGACAAGGCTTATGCGCATCCAAATATTGTTCTTGCTCGACCGCGATTCCGAAGTGGTAGCAGATTGCCGGCATATACTGTCGCTCGATTCCGCCAATTATCAGGCATATTACCAGATGGCAAAAGCAAAAAGAGCGACGGGCGACTTGTTTGGTGCAATAGCCGACCTGACAAAAGGCATCGCAATAAAAGATGACTTTGCCGGGGCTTACCAACTGCGGGCGGAAATCCTGTTGTCCATGCAGCAGGGCGCGGATGCGTTGGGTGACATAGAGAAAGTCATTTCCCTGAACCCGGAAGAAGAAACCGCTTACCTTTTGCGTGGAAAAATATATGAACTTGTGGGAGAACCGGAGAAAGCGGCGGCTGATTTCAAGTGCGCCGTTGAACTGAACCCGTTCAATGCCGAGGCCTATATCCTCCAAAGCCGCCTGTTCTTGGCAGAAGGTAAAACATCCGATGCCATAGAGGTTTTGGATGAAGCCATTGAAACTTTGCCGGACAACGCCGACCTCTACGCAGAGCGCGGGCGTATCCGCAACCTTGCCGGGGACAAAGACGGGGCTTTCGAAGATGCAAAGAAAAGCATCGAACTGAATCCGCAGGGCGAAATGGCGCAACAGTGCAATGGGGAACACTCGAATATAGGCGGGATTCATACCGGGGGAATTTACTAAGCCCCTCTGTAGGCTGAAGATTGTGTTTTGCAGATTTGCAAAGCCCCTCCGTAGGTTGAAGATTGTGTTTTGCAGATTTGCAAAGTCCCTCCGTAGGCTGAAGATTGTATTTTGCAGATTTGCAAAGCCCTTTCGTAGGTTGAAGATTGTATTTTGCGGTTTTGCAAAGCCCCTCCGTAGGCTGAAGATTGTGTTTTGCAGATTTGTAAAGTCCCTTCCGCGACTGCGGATAGCATTTTGCGTACTCGCTATGAGACAAACATTTTGCACAAGGTTGTTGCTTTATTTGGGAAAAGCCAATATCTTTGCAGCCCAAATAAACAGGATAATAAACAAATAAGAAGATAGAAAGATGAAAAGAACATTCCAACCATCCAACAGGAAAAGAAAGAACAAACATGGTTTCCGTGCAAGAATGGCTACGGCAAACGGTCGTCGCGTATTGGCTGCCCGCCGTGCAAAGGGCAGGTCGAAACTGACCGTCTCGGATGAATACAACGGATAAATCCGGAATCTGACGCATTAGAAAGACGATTATAAAGTAAAGGTTTTGCGGGGAAGCCTTTACTTTTTTTGCTTTTATACCTAACTTTGCCAATCGATTAGTTCAAACTTGTTCATCTTCTCATGGGTAACTGGGCGATAAAATTCATAAAGAACCCATTTGGGTGGAACTTCCTGCTGATGGTTGTAGTCAGTTGTGCGCTTGTTTATGGGACACTGGTTTGGTTGAATCACTATACGCGCCACAATGAAGCCGTTGTAGTCCCGGATGTGAAGGGATTGTCCATGCAGGAAGCAAAGGCTTTCTTCGATAGGACCGGTTTGCGCTATAACGTTATCGACTCTGTATTCTCAAGCGATGTAAAACCCGGGGCGATTGTTGAAGTTGTGCCTGAACCGGGTGCAAAGGTGAAGGAGGGACGCATAGTTTTCGTGACCATCAATGCCTTGACAGCGCAAATGGCAGTTATCCCCGAAGTCGCCGACCTCTCATTCCGCCAAGCATACGCATTGCTGCGGTCGTTGGGCTTTAAAAACATTGAAGTAAAATTCGTTCCGGGTGACTTCAAAGATTTGGCAGTAGGTGTAGAGCGTAACGCCCAAATGATAAACACGGGAGAGCAAGTGCCGTTGGCTTCGACGCTCACATTGGTAATAAGTAGCGGGGAAAAGGATATTGACTCGCTCTCGCTGGACAGCCTTAATGTAATGCCGGTGGAACCGTTGAACAGCGATTTGGAAAAATGGTTTTAGCATGTGCGGATATTTTGACGAAATAGATGACGATACATTATTAGAGGAATTGGACGACGGTCAAACGCCTGTCAAATATGAACATTTCCGCTTCGTTGCCGACAAAGGTCAAAGTTTGTTGCGTGTGGATAAATTCCTTGTGGATAGGATGACGAACACGACACGCAACAGAATCCAGCAAGCAGCGGAAGCCGGTTGCATACGGGTGAACGATAACCCGGTCAAAAGCAATTACCGGATAAAACCTCTTGACATTGTCACAATCGTATTGGACCGCCCCCGTTATTCGAACGAGATACTCCCGGAGAATATCCCCCTGAACATTATTTATGAAGACAAAGACTTGTTGGTGATTAACAAGCCGGCTGGTTTGGTTGTGCATCCCGGTGTGGGAAACTGGAGCGGTACAATGTTGAATGCTTTGGCATATCATCTTAAAGACAATCCGGAATTTGACATTTCCAATCCAAGGATGGGTTTGGTACACAGGATAGATAAAGACACTTCAGGTTTATTGGTCGTTGCCAAGAACCCCGAAGCTAAAGCGAATCTAAGCATGCAATTTTTCAATAAAACTACTAAACGAAAATATTATGCTTTGGTTTGGGGAATAATCTGGGAAGATGAAGGGACAATAACCGGCAGTATCGGACGCAATCCTAAAGACCGGTTGCAAATGACTTGCTTTCCTGATGATTCGCAGGGGAAATATGCGGTTACACACTACACAGTCCTTGAGCGGTTAGGTTACGTCACATTGGTGGAATGTCGGTTGGAAACCGGGCGTACCCATCAGATTCGCGTTCACATGAAACACATCGGTCATGTTCTTTTCAATGATGCCCGCTATGGAGGAAATGAGATTTTGAAAGGTACAACATTCTCTAAATACAAGCAATTCGTGCAGAACTGCTTTTCTGTCTGCCCACGTCAGGCTTTACATGCCAAGACATTGGGTTTTGTTCATCCGCGTACCGGAAAGGAGATGTTTTTCGATTCAGAGATAGCAGATGATATGGCCGAATTGATTGAACGCTGGAGAAAATATACGACAACAAAAGGATTAGAACAATGAAACCGAATATAGCTATTATAGCAGGAGGTGATTCTTCTGAAATCGTGATTTCATTAAAAAGTGCGGAAGGAATTCTCTCTTTTATTGATGAAAAGAAATACAATCCATATATTGCGATTGTAAAAAGAAGCGAATGGGTTGTGAAATTGCCGGATGGCTCAGAAACGCCGATTGATAAAAATGATTTCAGTTTCCGTGAAAACGGTATAGTGAAACATTTCGATTTCTCATACATAACAATTCATGGTACTCCGGGAGAAAACGGGCGTTTGCAAGGATACTTTGACATGATTGGAATGCCGTATTCTTCATGCAACACTTTGGTTAGTGCGCTTACATTTAATAAATATGTATGTAACCATTACCTAAGTGGATTCGGGGTGAGAATAGCTCCGTCTATCCGCCTTTTTCACGGAGAAAGAATTGATACTGAAATTGCTGTAGCTAAATTGGGGTTGCCAATATTCGTCAAACCGAACGATGGAGGTAGCAGTTTCGGAATAACTAAAGTAAGCGAGCCGTCCATGTTGCAGCCTGCCATCGCGAAAGCTTTCGTTGAAGGGAGCGAAGTAATATTGGAAAGCTTTATTAAAGGAAAAGAAGTTACGAGCGGATGCTACAAAGTCAAGGGGAAAGAAATAGTTCTGCCACTGACGGAAATAGTGACAAGCAATGAATTCTTTGACTTTGATGCTAAGTATAACGGACAAGTGAAGGAAATTACGCCGGCGCGAATCAGTCCTGCTTTAACTGAAAAACTGCAGCGTGAAACGTCTCGAATATATGATATACTTGGTGCAAAAGGTTTGATTCGTATTGATTATATTGTCACGGAAGATGGTGAACCGTTCTTGTTGGAAATTAATACTACACCGGGTATGACGGCAACTAGTCTTGTTCCCCAACAAGTGAAGGCGGCAGGTATGACCATGACAGAAGTTATGGACGATATAATAGAGTTCGGGATAAAGGGAAATGATGAAAAATATGATTCTATGGCTGGGTAGCCTTTGATTCATTGTTTGCGACAATTAAAATAAAGTTTTGGATATGGAAGGTTTCTATAATTTTGATGACATCCGACCGCTTAACGATGACGAAGTGCAGGGGGCAATAGAAAAACTGTTGGCCAATGAAGAGTTCAAAAGAGCTATCCGTTATATTAAGCCAGACATAGATTGGACACACTTTGTAACCTTGATGCATTCTTGTAAGACGAAAGAAGAATTCAAATCGACATTGTCTTACGAGGCTGTCTTAACCGTTATCAAAAAAACGACCTTCTCACTCACTTTGTCCGGGCGCAGCCGTCTGCCTAAAGACAAAAAGCCATGCACTTTTATCACTAACCATCGTGACATTGTGTTGGATGCTTCGTTTTTAAACATCCTTCTTTTTGAAGCGGGATATGGAATGACTCAAGTTGCCATAGGTGATAATCTGCTTATCCGTCCGTGGATTGAGACATTTGTGAAGCTGAACAATAGCTTCATCGTGAAGCGTGGTGTGTCCATACGGCAAATGCTGGAAGTTAGCCGTAAGCTTTCAGCTTATATAAATCATACTGTTAAAGAAACGAAAGAGTCTATTTGGATTGCTCAACGGGAGGGTAGGGCAAAAGATTCAAATGACCGCACGCAGCCCAGTGTTCTGAAGATGTTTGCAATGTGTGGGGACAAGAATCCGTTGAAAGCGTTAATGGATTTGAATATTGTTCCTGTGACTATTTCATACGAGTATGACCCATGCGATTACTTGAAAGCCAAAGAATACCAACTGAAGCGTGACAATCCGGACTTTCAAAAATCAAAGCAAGACGATTTGCTCAATATGGAAACCGGAATCCTTTCCAATAAAGGGCGTGTCCATTTAACTGTGTCCGGACCTATCAATAATCGTCTCGAAGAATTAAATCCGCAGATGGATAAGAACGAATTGTTTGCTACAGTAGCCGCTATCATAGATAAGGAAATCTATAAGAACTACCGTTTTTACCCCAACAATTATGTCGCGTATGATTTATTGAGCGGTACTCATTGTTTTAATCATCTTTACAACCATAAAGAAAGAAAAGACTTTGAGACTTACTTGCAAGGTCAGCTGGACAAAATTGTTATTCCGAACAAGGATGAAGAATTCCTTCGGGGGAAAATATTGGAAATGTATGTCAATCCATTAAAAAACCATTTGAAAGTGGAGGGTGAATAAAATGCGTAGGGAAGCTAAATCCGCATGAATATCGTTATATTTGCCCCAACAGAAACAGCAAGTATTTATGAAGAGAATAAGTATATTGATAATTTTTTTGTTAGTCGCATTCGCAAAATCTATTTATTCGCAAGTTGATTTTGGTACTCGCTTGGGAGTATCGTATTCTGCTTTGACACAACGGATAGATGAAGGGTATGTTTCGGGGGGTAAAGCCGGGTTCAGTATAGCCGGATTGGCAGATATTCCGGTTTATAGGGATTTGTCTTTTCGTCCTGAAGTCGCATTTGTGCATCAGGGAGGGAATTATTATTCGCAGCCAGTTATATCAGAAATGGCAGCATACAACAAGTATAAATATTATTCCATACAACTTCCACTTGATTTTGCTTATACATTTTATTTGACGGATGTCCGGTTATCCATATTTGCAGGCCCTGTTCTTGATTTTTCTTTGTTTGGTAAAATGAGAACCAGTGACAATCCAATAGAATCGAATATACAGTTCGGTGCTGAGAAAGAGAAAAATCTACGTACGTTAGACGTTGGTGTTAAAGTAGGATTCGCGGTGGAATATAATAAGTTTTTCTTTTCAATCGATGCTATTTGTGGCACGCTTGACAGGCGTTCGACCAAACGGGATGGAGAATCAAAGTTATTGCAAAACAATGTGACATTTTCGTTAGGCTACTTTTTCCGCAAGAACCAGCATTAGGAATATTCCGCAAACAACATGAATTAGCCAACTGATACATATACAGAATATTGTGTATTGGTTGGTTTTTTGTGTCTTTAGGCATTCCCGAAGTGGCACTTCGACATTTGCTATGTTGAACTTTGACGACCACAATGTTGAACTTCGACCGTCTCGAAGTTCAACTTAGCGAAAATGAACCCGAATGCCCCCGGTGTGGCGGGCTTCTGTTCGCTTCATTCTTTTTCTATGAGAATTCGTGCATCGACGGCAAAAAGGCCGTTGCTTGTTGCCATCAAGGGATTTATATCCATCTCTTTTATCTCATTTGCAAAACGGAGTAGGGTGGAAAGGCGTACTATAATGTCGGCATATTGCCGTTCGTCGACACCTTGTTGCCCGCGTGTTCCTTTAATTATGGGATAGCTGCGCAGGGAATGAATCATGGAATAAGTTTCTTCGTATGATAATGGAGCAAGGCCATACGTCACATCCTTTAATACTTCAACGAATATGCCTCCCAATCCGCAGAATACAATATGTCCAAAGCGATTTTCGTATTTTGCTCCCAGGAATAGTTCCTGTCCTTTCAGCATGGGCTGTACCATTATAGATGTAACTCCGGGGAGTTTCATCATCCTGTCATATTCCAATGCTAAATGTTCTTCGGTGCGGATATTCAAGGCGACGCCTCCGATGTCGCTTTTGTGCACAGGTCCGACAACCTTTGCCACAACAGGATAGCCTACTTTCTTTGCAAATTCCAATAATTCCGTTTTTTTATCGGATGAGTATTCTCTTACCAGAGGGATATTTGCAGCATTCAGTAACAGTCGAACTTCATGGGGACTCAGATAACCCTTGTTGGGCATATTGTCGATGATGCGCCTGATTTCCGGAACATTCACGCCGTAAAGCTGAATATCTGTGCTTGCCGGTTTGGGTGTATTCAATACCCGGGCAAGAGCTGTCCCCAGTGTTACTTCGTCCGAGAAATTGACATGTCCTTTTTTAATAAAGCTCTGGACTTCCGGGCTTGCAGTGACTATGGATGGCAATATCGGGAATATAGGTTTACGGCATTCATTCATTTTTTTATGAAGAACCTCGTATGTGTCGTATAATTTGACTAATCCCGGACTTCCGAAGATAACCATCATCAAATCGATATTTTCAAATCGATTTTCACAATAATCTATTGCTGTGGCTAAATGTTCCGGTGTTCCTGTCCCGATGATATCTATCGGATTACCTACGGCTGCTCCCGGATAAAGTTTCGATTTTAATTCCTCGGCGATATGACCGTTTAAATTAGGCACATTCATGTGTCCTTTAGACAGGGCATCGGCAAGCATTACAGCAGGTCCTCCTGCATGAGTCACAATGGCACAATTCCTTCCTTTTACTTCTTTTAATGTAAAAATACTGGCTACAGTTGTTAGTTCTTCGCGGCTGAAGCAGCGGACTATTCCGGCTTTGCGGAACAATGCTTCAACGGCAGAATCAGCATTCGCAATCGCACCCGTATGTGAAGATGCCGCACGTTTCCCGGAGTCTGTGCTTCCTGCTTTTATTGCAGCGATGTGGCAACCTTTTCTTATTAGTGACGATGCATGGAAAAGAAGTTTGTCAGGTTCTTTTATTTGCTCTATGTAGAGTATCTTTATTTTAGAATCCGATGATGGGTCGAAGGTTTTGTCCATGTGTTCCAAGACATCTTCCACCCCGATTTGTGTGGAATTACCCACTGACCATACAGAAGAAAACTGCAACCCTTTTGTAAGGGCTGATTCGATTATGAACAATGCCGTTCCCCCGGAACTTGAAATGAAATCTACTCCTTCAGGATTAAATTCAGGAATTGGGCGTGTAAATACTCCCTGAAAATGTACATTCATCAGTCCGATGCAATTAGGTCCTATGAGAGATGCTTTCGTTTCGTTTACGACAGAAAGTATTTTTGCCTCAAGCTCGGCACCTGCTGCGGTTTCTTCTCCGAAACCTGCAGAGATTATGATGAAAGCTTTTACATTTTTTCTCTTTGCTAATACTTCGACAGTTTCCGGACATTCTGCGCATGGAATGGAAAGAATGGCCATCTCTGTCTTAGGAATGTCATCCACTGAATGATATGACTTCAAACCGTGCACATCATCTTCCCTGCGGTTTACTACGTATAATTTGCCCTTATATGTGCCTTCCAACAAGTTACATGCTAATCGTCCACCAGGTTTGTGAACATTATTTGAGCCTCCCACAATCACGATACTTTGGGGATTAAGTAATTCTCGGTTTATCATAGTATTCTGTTCGTTTTTGTTTTAACATGATATGTTCTCAAATATAATGAGATATATTAATATGGCGATAACAAGAAAGAAAAAATCTGGAATCAATCTAACCTTTGTGGATTTATATAGGCTTATGAACCGTTATCGGTGATGGGCAGTAAAGTTAAATAAACACAAATTCTCGTTTTTGTAAAAACTTGCTGCATAAAATACGTTGCAGTACAGGAATAAAACTGTAATTTTGCATCGCTTTTAGCGGCAAATTTAATGAGTAATGAAGAGTTGGCTGTCTGGTTGAGACAGAGACTCTTTCTTATGCAAGGGAACAAAAAGTAATAGGTAAGTAATAAAATAGTAATAGACTCAAAGTTTAAAAAGAAAGACAGAAATGCCTACAATTCAGCAATTAGTTAGAAAAGGACGGACAACGTTGGAGGTGAAAGGCAAATCACCGGCATTGGATTCGTGTCCACAGAGGCGTGGTGTTTGCGTGCGCGTTTATACCACAACCCCGAAGAAGCCGAATTCTGCAATGCGTAAAGTGGCAAGGGTTCGTTTGACGAATGGCAAGGAGGTGAATTCCTATATACCAGGCGAGGGGCATAATTTGCAAGAACACTCTATAGTGTTGGTTCGTGGTGGACGTGTGAAGGATCTCCCGGGTGTACGTTATCATATTATTCGTGGAACATTGGATACTGCCGGCGTAAATGGTCGTACGCAAAGACGCTCGAAATATGGCGCAAAGCGTCCGAAACCGGGGCAGTCTTCAGCAAAGGGTAAAAAGTAATAGTGTGAAATCACTCCTTTCAAGCTGAGAATTCGTGTTAAAGAAAAAGCATTGAAACTTGTTTGAGAATTTGTATGGGCTAAAAGGTTGAGTAAATGATTCAGTGGAATCGTTGAAGACTGTTGAGAATGGCAACCAAAGAAAGAAATGAAACTTAAGAAACAATGAGAAAAGCAAAACCTAAGAAAAGGCAGGTGTTACCAGACCCGGTGTATGGTGAGGTAAAGGTTACTAAATTTGTGAATCATTTGATGTATGATGGTAAGAAAAGCATCGCTTTTAGCATATTCTATTCCGCTTTGGAAAGAGTAAAAGCTAAACTCCCTAATGAAGAGAAGTCTGCTATTGAGATTTGGAAAACTGCTCTTGATAATATCACGCCTCAGGTAGAAGTTAAATCTCGTCGTATAGGTGGTGCGACGTTTCAAGTACCTACAGAAATCCGTCCGGAGCGTAAGGAATCAATTTCAATGAAAAATTTAATTAATTATGCTCGTAAACGTGGCGGAAAGACAATGTCGGATAAACTTTGTTCCGAAATTGTCGATGCGTTCAATAGTCAAGGCGGTGCGTTTAAGAGAAAAGAGGATATGCATCGTATGGCTGAGGCTAACCGGGCATTCGCTCATTTTAGATTCTGATTTGTTTCAACTGAAGAATTTTGAAGTATATGGCATCAAAAGCTGACGAACAGTTAAAATATACGAGGAACATCGGTATTATGGCGCATATTGATGCGGGAAAGACTACAACATCGGAACGGATTCTTTTCTATACTGGTTTGACTCATAAGATAGGGGAAGTGCATGATGGTGCTGCAACAATGGATTGGATGGAGCAGGAACAAGAGCGTGGCATTACAATTACTTCTGCGGCAACGACAACATTCTGGAATTATAATAATCAAAAGTATAAAATTAATTTGATTGATACTCCAGGGCATGTGGACTTTACAGTAGAAGTGGAACGTTCTTTGCGTGTTCTTGATGGAGCTGTTGCTACATTTTGTGCGGTGGGAGGTGTTGAACCCCAGTCTGAGACAGTATGGCGTCAGGCAGATAAATATAATGTACCGCGTATTGGTTATGTAAACAAGATGGATCGTTCAGGGGCAAATTTCTTTGAAGTGGTTCGTCAAGTAAAAGAAGTGCTGGGCGCTAGACCTTGTCCAATACAGATTCCTATAGGTTCGGAAGAAAGTTTCAAAGGTGTTATTGATTTGGTTCGCATGAAGTCGATTCTTTGGCATGATGAAACTTTGGGAGCCGAGTATGAAATTGGTGAAATTCCAGCAGAATTGCAGGTTGAAGCAGAAGAGTGGCGCGATAAAATGCTGGAAATTCTGGCAGAGTGTGATGATGCATTAATGGAAAAATACTTTGATGATCCATCTGCCATTACTGAAGATGAGATTCATGCTGCATTGCGCAAGGGAACATTGTCAATGCAAATTAATCCGATGATTTGTGGTTCGTCATTCAAGAATAAAGGGGTACAAACATTATTGGATGCAGTTTGTGCATATCTCCCAAGTCCAGAAGATACTCCTGCCATTGAGGGTACTGACCCAAGAAATCCGGAAAATGTGGTAATCCGTAAACCATTGTTTGAAGAGCCGTTAACTGCTTTAGCATTTAAGATAGCGACGGATCCGTATGTAGGTCGTTTGTGCTTCTTCCGTGTATATTCAGGATCAATGGTGGCAGGGTCTTATGTTTTAAATACGCGTTCTGGGAAAAAAGAACGTATTTCTCGTCTTTTCCAAATGCACTCGAATAAACAAAATCCAATGGATGTTATTGGTTGTGGAGATATAGGTGCTGGTGTAGGATTCAAGGATATTCGTACAGGTGATACTTTATGTGATGAAAACAATCCGATTACGCTCGAGTCTATGGAATTTCCAGAGCCGGTTATTGGTATCGCAGTAGAACCTAAGACACAAAAAGATTTGGATAAGTTGGGGATGGGTTTGGCTAAATTGGCAGAAGAAGACCCAACATTCCGTGTTCAAACGAATGAGGAAACTGGGCAAACGGTCATTAGTGGTATGGGTGAATTGCATCTGGATATCATTATAGATCGACTTAAGCGAGAATTTAAAGTCGAATGTAATCAAGGGAAACCTCAAGTTACTTATAAAGAAGCTATCACGAAGTCTGTGGAATTACGTGAAGTTTATAAAAAGCAAACAGGTGGTCGAGGTAAGTTTGCGGATATCATAGTCCGTATAGAACCTTTGGATGAAAGTTTTGAGGGACCTTTGCAATTTATTGATGAGGTGAAAGGCGGTAATATTCCGAAAGAATTTATACCTTCGATTCAGAAAGGTTTTGAGAAAGCCATGAAGAACGGAGTATTGGCTGGTTATCCGGTAGATAAATTGAAAGTGACTTTAATTGATGGTTCTTTTCATCCGGTGGACTCAGATCAGTTGTCTTTTGAGATTGCTGCGATTCAAGCATTCAAGAATGGATGTGAGAAAGCATCTCCATGTTTGATGGAACCAATCATGCAAATGGAAGTTGTAACACCTGAGGAAAGTATGGGTGATGTAATTGGAGATTTAAATAAGCGTCGTGGTCAGGTTGAGGGTATGGAGTCTAGTCGTACAGGAGCTCGCATAGTGAAGGCAAAAGTTCCATTAGCAGAAACGTTTGGTTATGTGACAGCATTGCGAACTATAACATCTGGTCGCGCTACATCTTCGATGCAGTTCTCACATTATGCTCAGGTTTCATCGGCTATTGCCAAGCAGGTTTTGACGGAGGTGAAGGGGCGTGTTGATTTGATTAAATAATATATCAGAAGTATATAAATATGAACCAAAAGATCCGAATAAAGTTGAAGTCTTATGATTATTCTTTAGTGGATAAATCTGCAGAGAAGATTGTAAAGACGGTAAAGGCTACGGGTGCAGTAGTAAGTGGTCCTATACCTCTGCCTACTCATAAACGTATCTTTACGGTAAACCGTTCGACATTTGTCAATAAGAAATCTCGCGAGCAGTTCGAATTGTCTTCATATAAAAGATTGATTGACATTTATAGTTCGACTGCAAAGACGGTTGATGCTTTGATGAAGTTAGAGTTGCCGAGTGGTGTTGAGGTTGAGATTAAAGTGTAATAAGAAAAACTAAAGTGAAATGCCAGGATTATTAGGAAAAAAAATCGGAATGACATCCGTTTTCAGTGTTGAGGGAAAGAATCTTCCATGCACTGTTATCGAAGTAGGTCCTTGTGTTGTTACGCAAGTTAAAACTTTGGAAAAAGATGGTTATGAAGCCATGCAGTTGGGTTTTATTGATAAGAATGATAAGCATACAACGAAGCCAGAGATTGGTCATTTCCAAAAAGCAGGTGTAACTCCCAAAAGGTACTTGGCTGAGTTCAGAAATGAAGGAGATTATAAGTTAGGAGATGTAATCACTGTTGATTATTTTGAAAATACAAGCTTTGTAGATGTAGTTGGAGAATCTAAGGGAAAAGGATTTCAAGGAGTGATAAAACGTCATGGTTTTGGTGGAGTAGGTCAGTCTACTCATGGACAGCATAATCGTGCTCGTAAGCCAGGTTCCATTGGAGCTTGTTCTTTTCCTGCGAAAGTCTTAAAAGGCATGCGAATGGGTGGTCAATTAGGGAATGAACGTGTGACAGTTCAGAATTTGCAAGTGATTAAGGTGATGCCAGAACATAATCTTTTGTTACTAAAAGGTTCTGTCCCTGGTGCAAAAGGAGCAATATTGTTAATAGAAAAGTGATGGAACTGAACGTACTAAACATAAAAGGAGAAGATACTGGAAGAAAAGTGGCTTTGAACGAAGCTGTTTTCGGTATTGAGCCGAACAATCATGCTATTTACTTGGATGTAAAGCAATATATGGCAAATAAGCGTCAGGGAACCCATAAATCAAAAGAAAGGAGCGAAGTGTCTGGTAGTACTCGTAAGCTTATTCGCCAAAAAGGAGGAGGAGGAGCCCGTAGAGGTGATATTAATTCTCCATTACTTGTTGGTGGTGGACGGGTGTTTGGTCCAAAACCTCGTTATTATGGTTTCAAGTTGAATAAAAAAGTGAAAGTTCTGGCTCGTAAATCTGCTTTATCATATAAGGCGAAGAATAATGCGATTATGGTTGTTGAGGATTTTGTAATGGAGTTTCCCAAAACGAAAGATTTTTGTTCCATTACTAAAAGCTTGAAAGCGGCAGGAAAAAAGCTTCTTGTGATTTTGGCAAGGGAGAATAATTGTATATATTTGTCCGCTCGTAATTTGCAGAAAACAAATGTTATAACAGTGAATGATATTAATACGTACAGTTTGTTGGATGCTACATATATTGTTTTGACTGAAAGTACAGTTTTGGCTATAAATAAACTCTTTAAAGTAGAGGAGTAAAGAAAATGGGAGTTATAATAAAACCTATAGTAACTGAAAAGCAGACTGTAATTACAGAGAAATTCCCGAATCGTTTTGGATTTAGGGTTTCTTCTGATGCTAATAAAAAGGAAATAAGGGAGGCTATAGAAGATATGTATAACGTGACTGTTGTTGATGTTAATACATGCAATTATAAGGGGAAGCGCAAAAGTCGTTATACAAAATCTGGTATAATAAAAGGTAAGCAATCTGCATATAAGAAAGCCTTTGTGATATTAAAGGATGGGGAAACAATAGATTTCTTTAGTAATATCTAGTAAAAATGGGAATACGCAAATTGAAGCCCACAACACCGGGGCAAAGACATAAGGTTATTGGTGCATTTGATAAGATTACAGCAAGTACACCAGAAAAGTCTCTTGTGGTTGGTATGAAGAGTACAGGTGGTCGCAATAATACGGGTAAGATGACGATTCGTTATATCGGAGGTGGTCATAAGCGCAGATATCGGATTATTGATTTTAAGAGAAATAAGGAAGGTATTCCTGCAAGGGTAAAATCCATTGAATATGATCCAAATCGCACTTCAAGAATTGCGTTGTTGTATTATGCAGATGGAACAAAAAGTTACATTGTTGCTCCTAATGGGTTAGAGGTTGGTCAGACAGTGGTTTCTGGTAGTAGTGTGGCTCCAGAGGTGGGTAATACATTGCCTATGGTAAATATTCCTGTAGGAACAATTATCCATAATATAGAACTTCGTCCTGGTCAGGGTGCGAAATTAGTTCGCTCTGCTGGTGTTTTTGCCCAATTAATATCAAAAGAAGGGGCTTATGCAATTATTAAGATGCCTTCGGGGGAAACGCGTAAAATTATTGCTGCGTGTAAAGCGACAGTTGGGGCAGTAGGAAATTCTGATCATGCTCTTGAGAAATCTGGTAAGGCGGGTCGTTCTAGGTGGTTAGGTCGTCGTCCTCATAATCGTGGAGTCGTAATGAATCCTGTGGATCATCCGATGGGTGGAGGTGAAGGACGTGCATCTGGGGGGCATCCAAGATCTCGTAATGGTTTGTATGCGAAGGGTTTGAAAACTAGAGCTGTCAAAAAGCATTCTTCGAAATACATAATTGAAAGGAGAAGGAAATAAATTGATTAATAAAGAAAATTATGAGTCGATCACTGAAAAAAGGTCCATATATTAATCTGAAGCTTGAAAAGAAGGTTTTATTAATGAATGAGTCTGGGAAAAGGGCTGTCATTAAAACATGGGCAAGAGCATCTATGATTTCTCCTGATTTTGTGGGTCATACTATCGCTGTTCATAATGGGAATAAGTTTATTCCTGTTTTTATCACAGAAAACATGGTAGGGCATAAACTTGGAGAATTTTCTCCCACGCGAACATTTCGTGGACATGCAGGTAATAGGAAAAAATAATCAGAACAGTATTATCAACTGAAAAATAATCGAAAAATGGGTGCTAGAAAAAGAATATCTGCAGAGGCTAGGAAGGAAGCGCAAAAAGTTGCATATTTCGCCAAATTATGTAATGTACCAACTTCTCCACGTAAGATGCGTTTGGTAGTTGATATGGTTCGTGGAATGGAGGTCTTTCGCGCTTTGGGAGTTTTGAGGTACTCAAACAAAGAGGCTGCACTGCGGATACAGAAATTGCTTCGTTCGGCAATTGCTAATTGGGAACAAAAAAATGAACGTAAGGCAGAAGAAGGTGAATTATATATATCTTCGGTTCAAGTTGATTGTGGCACAACATTAAAAAGAATGCGTCCGGCTCCTCAGGGCAGAGGATATAGAATTCGTAAACGTTCGAATCATGTGACATTATTTGTGGATATGCTTAATAAAGACATTCAAAATTAATTCGAGATGGGACAGAAAGTTAATCCGATTAGTAATCGCTTAGGAATTATTCGTGGTTGGGATTCCAATTGGTATGGAGGTAAGAGTTATGGAGATACTTTATTGGAAGATAGTAGAATCCGAAAATATTTAAATGCCCGTCTCGCAAAAGCAAGTGTATCGCGTATTGTCATAGAGCGGACATTGAAGCTGATAACGATTACTGTGTGTACGTCTCGTCCAGGTATTATTATTGGTAAAGGCGGACAAGAGGTTGATAAGTTGAAAGAAGAACTGAAAAAGATTACAGAAAAAGATGTTCAAATTAATATCTTTGAAGTAAAAAGACCTGAGTTGGATGCAGTTATTGTTGCAAATAATATAGCTCGTCAATTGGAGGGTAAAATAGCATATCGTCGAGCCATAAAAATGGCTATAGCTTCTACGATGAGAATGGGAGCTGAAGGCATTAAAGTACAGATTTCAGGCCGTTTGAATGGTGCCGAAATGGCTCGTTCAGAAATGTATAAAGAGGGTAGAATACCATTGCATACTTTTAGGGCTGATATTGACTATGCTTTGTCTGAAGCTCTGACAAAAGTTGGCTTGATTGGAATTAAAGTTTGGATTTGCCGTGGTGAAGTTTATGCTAAACGTGATTTAGCTCCATCATTTGCCTCCACGAAAGATTCGTCACGTAGGAATGAAAATGTTGGGAGTAGAGAGCGTAACTTTAGAAGAAAAAAAAATAGTCGTTAAATTTAGATTTTATTGAAAATGTTACAACCCCGAAAAACAAAATATAGAAGGCAGCAGAAGGGACGTATGAAAGGTGAGGCTCAACGCGGGAATCAGTTGGCTTTTGGGTCTTTTGGTATTAAATCATTGGAAAGTAAATGGATAACAGGGCGTCAGATTGAAGCTGCGCGTATAGCAGTAACACGTTATATGCAGCGTCAAGGTCAAGTATGGGTTCGTATTTTTCCAGATAAGCCTATTACGAAAAAGCCAGCAGAAGTTCGTATGGGTAAGGGGAAAGGTAATCCAGAGGGATTTGTTGCTCCTGTTACGCCCGGGCGTTTAATATTTGAAGTAGAAGGCGTTCCTTTCGATATAGCAAAAGAAGCTTTGCGTTTAGCTGCCCAAAAACTTCCAATAACAACAAAATTTGTTGTGAGATATGATTATGATTTGCAGAATCAAAATGCCTGATTGATATGAAGAATGCAGAAATTAGAGAATTGACCACAAAAGAATTAGTAGAAAGAGTTAATGCAGAGATTGTTGCTTACGAAATGAAATTGGTAAATCATCGTATTACTCCTAGCGAAAATTCTGCTCAAATTGGACAGCAACGTAGGACGATTGCGCGGATGAAAACGGAATTGCGCCAAAGGGAACTCAATGATAAAAATCAGCTTTGATGGAAACTAATAGAAATTTAAGAAAAGAAAGAACAGGCGTGGTTACAAGTAATAGGATGAATAAGAGTATTACTGTTGCTGTTAAGTGGAAAGAAATGCATCCTATTTATGGTAAGTTTGTTAGTAAGACAAAGAAATATCATGCTCATGATGAAAAAAATGAATGCAATATAGGTGATATTGTTAGAATTATGGAAACTCGTCCATTGAGCCGAACGAAAAGATGGAGATTGGTTCAAATAATAGAAAGGACTAAATAATATGATACAACAAGAAACGAGATTAGTAGTAGCTGACAATAGTGGTGCGAAAGAAGCATTGTGTATCCGTGTTTTAGGTGGAACGAGAAAACGTTATGCCACTGTGGGTGATGTGATTGTTGTTACTGTAAAGAGTGTGATTCCGTCAAGTGATGTCAAAAAAGGAGCAGTTTCCAGAGCTGTGATAGTACGTACAAAAAAAGAGTTGCGTAGAACAGATGGTTCGTATATCCGTTTTGATGATAATGCATGTGTCTTATTGAATGCAAGTGGAGATATTCGTGGTAGTCGTATTTTTGGTCCGGTTGCCAGAGAACTTCGTGCGATGAATATGAAAATTGTTTCCCTTGCGCCTGAAGTGCTTTAATGATTTGTAAAAGTTATTGTAATGAGCAAGTTACATATTAAAAAAGGAGATGTCGTTTTTGTCAATACAGGTGAAGATAAGGGTAAAACCGGTCGTGTATTGCGGGTTTTAGTTAAAGAGCGTCGAGCTATTGTTGAGGGTATTAATATTGCTTTAAAGCATACTAAGCCTAGCGTGAAAAATCCTCAAGGTGGTATTGAAAGAAAAGAGGCATCTGTACATATTTCAAATCTGAACGTAATTGATCCTAAATTAGGTACGCCAACTCGTATTGGGCGTCGTTTGAATGAAAAGGGTTCTTTGATTCGTTATTCAAAAAAAACTGGGGAGGAAATAAAATAATGAGTAATACCGCTAGTCTTAAGAAAGAATATCGAGAGCGAATAGTTCCGGCTTTAATTAAGGAATTTGGTTATAAGTGTGTTATGCAAGTTCCGGTATTGAAGAAGATTGTAATTAATCAGGGTTTGGGAATGGCTGTTGCAGATAAAAAAATTATTGATATTGCCATTAGTGAGTTGAGTACAATTACTGGGCAGAAGGCTGTTGCAACAGTTTCCAGAAAGGATATATCTAATTTTAAATTACGCAAGAAAATGCCTATTGGTGTGATGGTTACATTACGCCGTGAACAAATGTATGAGTTTTTGGAAAGACTTGTTCGCATAGCTCTCCCTCGTATTCGTGATTTTAAAGGAATTGAGGGAAAATTGGATGGGCGTGGTAATTATACTTTAGGGATAAGGGAGCAGATTATTTTCCCAGAGATTAATATAGATAATGTCACCAAAATATTAGGTATGAATATTACCTTTGTCACATCTGCTAATACAGATGAGGAAGGTTTTGCTTTATTGAGAGAATTTGGATTGCCTTTTAAAAATACGCACAAAAATTAAGCATATGTCTAAAGAATGTATGAAAGCTCGTGAAGTGAAAAGAGTTCGACTTGTTGCAAAATATGCTGCGAAAAGAGCGGAATTGAAAGCAGCAGGAGATTATGAAGCTTTGCAGTTAATTCCCAAAAATGCCTCTCCTGTTCGTTTGCATAATCGTTGTAAAATAACAGGGCGTCCCAAAGGATTTGTTCGTCAGTTTGCCATATCTCGTATTCAATTACGCGAGATGGCTTCACAGGGCTTAATACCGGGTCTTAGAAAGGCTAGTTGGTAGTGTTTTTATTTAAATATTGTCCAGGTGGCTGGATTAATTTAGTAAATCATAATATGACAGATTCTATTGCAGATTATTTGACAAGATTGCGTAATGCGATCAGTGCAAGGCATAAAATTGTAGAGGTGCCTGCATCGAATTTGAAAAAGGAAATCACGAAGATTCTTTTTGATAAAGGTTATATTCTTAATTTTAAGTTTATAAGTGATGGCTCTCAAGGAACTATTAAGATAGCTTTGAAATATGACTTGGTTAACAATGTAAGTGCAATAAGGAAATTGGTTCGGGTTTCTACACCCGGATTGCGTAAATATGCAGGTTATAAAGATATTCCAAGGGTATTGAATGGTTTAGGTATAGCTATTCTTTCGACTTCTAAAGGTGTAATGACAGACAAAGAAGCTCGGAGTTTGAGAATTGGTGGTGAAGTATTATGTTATGTCTATTAAGTGGGAGGGTGAAAGATGTCAAGGATAGGGAAATTGCCAATACACATACCTGCGAATGTTACTATATCTATTATTGATAATGTAGTAACAGTTAAAGGTCCAAAAGGAGAACTTGTACAAAGAGTAAATTCAGGTATCCATGTTTCTTGCGATAATGGAATTCTAACTCTTACAAGACCAACTGATAACAAAGTTCATCGTGCTTTGCATGGTTTGTATCGTGCATTGATTCATAATATGGTTGTTGGCGTGTCTGAAGGTTATAAAAAAGAACTAGAGTTGGTCGGTGTTGGTTATCGTGTTTCAAATACAGGGCAGTTATTAGATTTATCTTTAGGTTATACACATAATATTTATTTACAATTACCGAAAGAAATAAAGGTTGAAACAAAATCTGAAAGGAATAAGAACCCTCTTATTATTCTTGAATCGGCGGATAAGCAATTATTGGGGCAAGTATGTGCAAAAATCCGTTCATTCCGTATGCCAGAACCGTATAAGGGCAAGGGTATTAAATTTATTGGAGAAGAAATTCGCAGAAAATCAGGTAAGTCAGCAGGTAAGTAATTTTGGTAGACAAAAAATGTTATGATAACAAAACGAGATAGAAGATTAAAAATAAAGGCAGGTGTTAGAAGTAAGATTTCTGGAACAAATGAGCGCCCGCGTTTGACTGTATTTAGAAGTAATAGGCAAATTTATGCACAGATTATCAATGATATTACGGGAAAAACCTTGGTTTCGGTTTCATCATTAAATATGGATAGAGCTCCCAAGAAAGAGATGGCCTCTAAGGTCGGAGAACTAATTGCTAGGAGTGCTCTGGAATCTGGAATTAAATCTGTGGTTTTTGATCGTAATGGATACTTGTATCATGGTAGAGTTAAGGAATTAGCAGATGCTGCTCGTTGTGGGGGGCTTAAATTTTAAAGAAATGGCTGGAATTGATAATAGAGTTAAATCGACAAATGATTTAGAACTTAAAGATCGTTTAGTTGCTATTAATCGTGTAACTAAAGTTACAAAAGGTGGGCGTACTTTTAGTTTTGCAGCTATTGTAGTAGTTGGAAATGATGATGGTATCATTGGTTGGGGATTGGGTAAAGCAGGCGAAGTTACTGTTGCTATTTCCAAAGGCGTGGAAGCTGCTAAGAAGAATTTGATTCGTATACCTGTCCATAAGGGGACTATTCCTCATGAGCAAGAAGCAAAATTTGATGGTGCAAAGGTGTTAATACGACCGGCTTCTCATGGAACTGGTGTTAAGGCTGGTGGTGCGATGCGTGCTGTATTAGAAAGTGTAGGCATTACTGATGTTTTGGCGAAGTCTAAGGGTTCATCAAATCCTCATAATTTAGTTAAAGCTACCATTGCAGCTTTAAATGAATTGAGGAGTCCGTTCACTGTGGCTCAGAATCGGGGAATTTCAGTAGAGAAAGTGTTTAATGGTTAATTTGGTGTTTTTATATGGCAACAATCAAAATACGACAAATTAAAAGTAGGATTAAATGTCCAAAAGATCAAAAAAGAACTTTGGATGCTTTAGGATTAAAAAGGATGAATCAAGTTGTAGAACATGAGATTAATCCATCAATTTTAGGTATGGTGGAAAAAGTAAAACATTTGATTTCTGTTATGTAATAAAGACTGAAACAGTATATTATAAAGGTAGTAAATATGGATTTGTCAAATTTAAAACCGGCAAATGGTTCTGTAAAGTGTCGTAAGAGAATTGGACGTGGACCAGGATCAGGTTTGGGTGGTACTTCAACTAGGGGGCATAAAGGTGCGAAATCCAGATCAGGTTATAAAAATAAGGTTGGTTTTGAGGGAGGTCAGATGCCTATCCAAAGACGTTTGCCTAAGTTTGGATTCAAAAACAAGGATCGTGTTGAATATAAAGCCATTAATCTTTCCGTTTTGCAGCAATTGGCTGAATCTCACAATTTTACAAAAATAGGAATTGAGGAATTAATTGCAGCAGGTTTTATGTCTGCTTCCCAATTGGTTAAAATTCTTGGAAATGGTAAATTGATTGCTAAACTGGAAGTTGAAGCTCATGCTTTTTCTAAATCGGCGGAGGCAGCAATTCAAGCTGCCGGAGGTTTGGTCGTTAAGCTTTAAGCTATGAGAGCTGTAGAGATTATTAAGAATATTTGGAAGATTGAGGATTTGAGAAATCGAATCCTCACAACTCTATTATTGGTAATAATTTATCGTTTCGGTACATTTGTTGTACTACCTGGCATTGATCCTAAGGCGTTAACCGCTTTGCAAGAACAAACGAGAGGTGGTTTATTGGCATTACTGGATATGTTTTCAGGTGGGGCATTTTCTAATGCCTCCATTTTTGCGTTAGGAATTATGCCATATATTTCGGCATCTATTGTGATGCAATTGTTAGCTATAGCAGTTCCTTCTTTTCAGAAAATGCAGCGTGAAGGAGAAAGTGGTCGTAGGAGGATAAATCAGTGGACTCGGTATTTGACGGTTGCTATTTTGTTATTTCAGGGTCCTACATATTTAGTTAATTTGAGTGTGCAATTGAAAGCTGTTGGTGCTTCTTTGCCTTCAGGTATGTGGTTTACTATTTCTTCTACAATAATATTGGCTGCGGGTAGTATGTTTATTTTGTGGCTTGGAGAAAGGATTACTGATAAGGGAGTTGGCAATGGAATTTCTTTTATCATTTTAGTTGGTATCATAGCTCGTTTGCCTCATTCTCTTTTTCAGGAGTTTATTTCTCGCACGAGTGAAAAGACAGGAGGTCTAGTGATGTTTCTGATTGAAATGTTGATTCTTTTGTTGGTGATAGCTGGTGCGATTTTATTGGTGCAAGGTGTAAGAAAAGTTCCGGTACAATATGCAAAAAGGATTGTTGGAAATAAACAATATGGTGGGGCTAGGCAGTATATACCGTTGAAAGTAAATGCGGCTAATGTGATGCCGATTATATTTGCTCAAGCAATAATGTTTATTCCGATTTCGATTATTGGTTTTTCTAATATGGCTGATCAAACAGGTTTTTGGGCTGCATTTATGGATAATACCGGTTTTTGGTATAATTTTGTGTTTGCAATATTAATAGTGCTGTTTACATATTTTTACACCGCAATCACAATTAATCCTACTCAGATGTCTGATGATTTGAAGCGAAGTAATGGCTTTATTCCAGGGGTGAAGCCTGGTAAACATACTAAAGATTATCTAGATGCGATAATGGATCGTATAACTTTGCCTGGAGCTATTTTCTTGGCAATCGTAGCTATTATGCCAGCCTTTGCAAGAATTTGGGGGGTAAGTATGGAGTTTTCTCAGTTTTTTGGAGGCACATCCTTGTTGATTCTTGTTGGTGTTGTTTTAGATACTTTACAACAGATTGAAAGCCATTTGTTGATGCGCCATTACGATGGTTTATTAAAGTCTGGAAGAATTAAAGGACGCTCTGGTGTTCCCGCTTATTAATAATCGGAAAGTTAGATAGAAATATAGTATTATACACAACTCGGTAATAAGTGATGGAAAATAGTTTTGTCGAATATTCGTGGATATCTGGTATGAGGATATATCCCTTTTTATATCTTAATCAGATTTGCACAAAAGAATATTATGAGGTCATTGACTAATTTCTGATATTTGGGTGTGTTGAAAAGGTAGGCACAATTTTTTAGTTCTAGAGGTCGATACAATTTAATTTATATGGCTAAACAGGCTGCAATAGAGCAAGATGGTATAATTGTTGAAGCTTTGTCGAATGCAATGTTCCGAGTGGAACTGGAAAACGGACATGAGGTTACAGCACATATTTCTGGAAAGATGCGGATGCATTACATTAAAATTCTTCCAGGAGATAAGGTGCGTGTAGAGATGTCTCCTTATGATTTGTCGAAGGGTCGAATAGCTTTTAGATACAAATAAATAAAATAATACGATAGAATATGAAAGTAAAAGCGTCGTTGAAGAAGCGTACTCCTGATTGTAAAATTGTTAGAAGGAAAGGGCGTTTGTATGTGATTAACAAGAAAAACCCTAAATATAAATTACGTCAGGGATAATTGTTGTTTTTGAGAAATAATAGAGTAAAGATATGGCTATAAGAATCGTTGGTGTAGATTTGCCGCAGAATAAAAGAGGAGAAATTGCTTTGACTTATATTTATGGGATAGGTCGTAGTGCAGCAAATAGTATTTTGGCGAAAGCAGGTGTTGATTGTGATATTAAAGTAAAAGATTGGACAGATGAACAAGCGGCTAAAGTTCGTGAAATCATTAGTACAGAATATAAAGTTGAGGGTGATTTGCGTTCTGAAGTTCAGTTGAATATAAAGCGTTTGATGGATATTGGTTGTTATAGAGGTATTCGTCATCGTATAGGTTTACCTTTGCGTGGGCAGAAGACTAAGAATAATTCTCGTACTCGCAAGGGAAAGAAAAAGACTGTTGCAAATAAGAAAAAAGCTACTAAATAATCAAAAATGAGATATGGCAAAAAAAACGATTGCTGCTAAAAAAAGAAATGTGAAAGTTGATGCATACGGTCAAGCACATATTCATTCTTCATTTAATAATATTATTGTGTCCATTGCAAATAATGAAGGTCAGGTTATAAGTTGGTCTTCTGCTGGCAAAATGGGTTTTAGAAGTTCAAAGAAGAATACTCCTTATGCTGCGCAAATGGCTGCACAGGACTGTGCGAAGGTAGCTTATGATTTAGGTTTAAGGAAAGTGAAAGTCTTTGTTAAAGGTCCCGGAAATGGTCGGGAGTCGGCTATTCGTACGATTCATGCTGCAGGGATTGAGGTTTCGGAGATCATTGATGTTACTCCTCTTCCTCATAATGGTTGTCGTCCTCCTAAAAAGAGAAGGGTATAATATTATAGATAGGTTGAATTCCGGATTAGAGGAGGATTGCTTTTTAAGTTTTATCCTCTTATAATCATAGCTGTGCTATTCTAATTCAGGTAGATTTTTAAATAATAAACAATGGCAAGATATATTGGACCAAAAACAAAAATTGCACGTAAGTTTGGTGAGGCAATTTTCGGAGCAGATAAAGTTCTTTCTAAGAAAAACTATCCTCCCGGACAGCATGGTAATTCAAGAAAAAGAAAAACATCAGAATATGGTATTCAGCTTCGTGAAAAGCAAAAGGCTAAATATACTTATGGTGTTTTGGAAAGACAATTCAGGAATTTGTTTGAAAAGGCATCGCGTGCAAAAGGTATTACTGGAGAAATTTTATTGCAGTTATTGGAAAGCCGCTTGGATAATGTTGTATATCGTTTAGGTATTGCCCCAACGAGAGCAGCAGCTCGTCAGCTGGTATCTCATCGTCATATCACGGTAAATGGGAAGGTTGTGAATATTCCGTCATATTCTGTGAAAGCGGGTGAGATTGTAGGTGTGCGCGAAAAGTCAAAGTCTCTGGAAGTTATTTCTGATGCATTAGCAGGTTTCAATCATAGCAAATATCCTTGGATTGAATGGGATCAAAATATTGTAGGCGGTAAATTATTGTATTTGCCTGAGAGAGCTGATATACCAGAAAATATAAAAGAACAGTTGATTGTAGAATTATATTCTAAATAAAATTAATACCATGGCGATATTAGCTTTTCAAAAGCCCGATAAAGTATTAATGTTGGAGGCGGACAATTTCTATGGGAAATTTGAATTTCGTCCGTTGGAGCCGGGCTATGGTATTACTATTGGTAATGCTTTGCGTCGTATTCTTTTGTCGTCACTTGAAGGATATGCTATTACATCTTTGAAGATTGACGGGGTTGATCATGAGTTTGATACTATCCCGGGAGTTTTGGAAGATGTAACTAATATTATCCTGAACCTGAAGCAAGTGCGCTTTAGGAATGTTGTTGATGACATAGAGAATGAGAAAGTAAGTATTGCTGTTTCGGATTCGGAAGTATTCAAAGCCGGAGATATAGGCAAGCAGTTGTCTGGATTTGAGGTTTTGAATCCAGATATGGTTATTTGCCATTTAGATCCGACTGCAAGTTTTCAAATGGAATTGTCGATAAATAAAGGACGTGGATATGTCCCTGCGGATGAAAACCGTAAGCCTACGGATGATATTCATACTATTGCAATTGATTCCATTTATACGCCTATCCGCAATGTGAAGTATTCAGTAGAGAACTTTCGCGTTGAACAAAAAACGGACTATGAAAAGCTGGTGATAGAAATAACTACCGATGGTTCTATTCATCCGAAGGAAGCATTGAAAGAGGCTGCCAAGATTCTGATTTATCATTTCATGTTATTTTCAGACGAAAAGATAGCAGTGGAAACTGTTGATACGGATAATAATGAGGAATTTGATGAAGAAGTGCTTCATATGCGCCAATTGCTTAAGAGCAAATTGGCAGATATGGATCTTTCGGTTCGCGCATTGAATTGTTTGAAAGCCGCTGATGTAGAAACGTTGGGCGAGTTAGTTAAATTCAATAAGAATGATTTGTTGAAGTTCAGGAATTTCGGTAAGAAATCGCTTACTGAGTTGGATGAATTATTGGAAAGCCTGAACCTGTCGTTCGGTATGGATATCACAAAGTATAAATTAGATAAAGAGTAAGTAAACGATGAGACATAATAGAAAAATCAATCATTTAGGTCGTACAAGCTCTCACCGCAAAGCGATGCTTTCAAATATGGCTTGTTCGTTGATTCAGCATAAAAGAATTTTCACTACAACGGCTAAAGCAAAAGCTCTTCGCAAGTATGTTGAACCATTAATAACCAAGTCAAAGAGTGACACTACGCAATCAAGGCGTGTGGTTTTTAGTTATTTGCAAAACAAGTACGCAGTAAAAGAGCTGTTTAAAGATATTTCTCAGAAAATCGCAGAACGTCCGGGTGGTTACACCCGTATTATCAAAACGGGAAATCGCTTAGGTGACAATGCTGCCATGTGCTTCATTGAATTAGTCGATTACGACGATAATATGAAGGTTGATGGTGCAAAGAAGAAGACTACGAGGACAAGACGGTCTCGTAAGAAATCTTCTACAAATGCAGTTGCCGGGGCTTCTGAAGTTGCTGAAGAATCTGTTGTTAGTGATTCTTCCCTTGAAAATCAAGCAGCCACAACAGAAACTCCTGCGACGGATGCTGTAGAGTCTGAAGATAAAAAGTAATATTATAATCCTTGAATGCAGAGGCTATCCACAATTTACCGGGGATAGCCTTTTTGTTGTTTTAAAGGCTTATAATAAGAAGTCAAATCTTCAAAGTAGGACGCCGAACCTTTTGATACCTGCTTCAAATCTTCAAAGTAGGACACCAAACCTTTTGACACTGATTGCGAAAACTCCAAGCTTTATTCTTGTGGAAGAAAGTGTTTTGTGAAACTATGGAATAAGTAAAACTTGCTACCTTTGTGTGGTTTCCGATGTTTTATGCCGATTATGTGAAGGGCATACCGGAACTATCACATCATTTAGGAGTAAAAACCTTTAAACATCAAGAGATTTTAATAATAAAATGGCAAGGACAGAAATAACAACGCTGGGTGAATTTGGATTGATTCGCCATCTCACACAAGATATACAAATAAAAAATGCAAGCACATTGAAAGGTGTGGGGGACGACGCAGCCGTGATGGATTACAAGGAAAAGGTAGTGCTGGTGACTACAGACTTGCTTTTGGAAGGGATACATTTCGACCTTACGTATGTACCGTTGAAACATCTTGGTTATAAGTCAGCGATAGTGAATTTCTCTGATATTTACGCGATGAATGGGCGGCCGAAGCAAATCACAGTTTCTATCGGATTGTCAAAGCGTTTTTCGGTAGAAGATGTGAATGAATTGTATAGTGGGATACGGCTGGCATGTGATATCTATGGCGTGGATATTGTAGGAGGGGACACTTCAGCCTCGATGACGGGGTTAAACATAAGCATTACTTGTATTGGTGAAGGAGAAAAAGGAAAAGTCGTTTATAGGAGCGGGGCTCGCGAGACAGACTTGATATGTGTTTCCGGTGATTTGGGGGCTGCTTATATGGGATTGCAGCTTCTGGTACGCGAAAAACATATTTTCAAGGGAGAAAAGGATTTCACGCCTGATTTCGCGGGTAAAGAATATCTTTTGGAACGACAATTGAAACCTGAAGCCCGTAAAGACATTGTCGAAATGCTCGAAAAAGCGGATGTGTTGCCTACTGCAATGTTGGATATATCAGACGGACTTTCATCAGAACTGTTGCACATATCCCAAGCAAGCAACGTAGGCTGTAGAATTTACGAAGACCGTATTCCAATCGATTACCAAACGGCTGTTATGGCTGAACAATTCAACATGAATCTTGTCACAGCCGCCCTTAACGGGGGAGAAGACTACGAACTGCTATTTACCATTTCGCTTAGCGACTACGATAAAGTAAAAGAAATGAAAGGCATAAGCATAATCGGTCATATTACCAAGCCGGAGTTAGGTAATTACTTGGTAGGTCGTGATGGGGGTGAAGTGGAATTAAAAGCACAAGGTTGGAATTCTCTTGCATGATATAATGCTTCACTCCCATGCGTGAATATACGAAAAAAGCACCGTAATCAACTGATATACGGTGCTTTGACTTCTTGACTGAAGGCCAATTTGAATGCTTTCTTTTTTAATCCAGCGGAGAGAGAGGTTTTTGAACCTTTCACCGTAAATATTGAATATCAAGCTATTTACACCACTATATTATTTTTATGTAGCAGTTTTGTAGCAAGAATTTGAATTCTTATTGAATACCAACTGACGACCTTTGCCATCACTTATTCACGG
>CAYZTO010000005.1:0-5452 GCA_964481365.1 uncultured Parabacteroides sp.
CGCATCAGGGAGAAGCACTTTTCCTTGTCGAAGTTCCTTTCCTCGGCATAAGCAGATGCCATTACGCGCAACATATTGTCGCTGCACGGCAGTCGCTCGAAGTTTTTGCAGCCTTTGTCCATGTCCACGCGGCAGAAAGACATTCGGTTCAAATCGACAAGCTCGATGCGGACTTCGGGGGTATCGTCACGGAAAAGGATATTGCCCGCCGAGTAGTCGCGGTGGAGCCAACCCATGCCGTGCAGCCGTGCCGTGGTGCGGGCGATAGATTTCAGTATGTCGTCTTGCCTTGCGAAAGTTTTCGACTGCATGTCGCGGAAGGTGTATGGGCATTCGGATTTCAGCGAGACGTAAAAACTCCGTCCCATAAGGAACATGCTGCCGGCGGTGATGAATCCGACGGGGACGGGCGTCGCGATGCCACGTTCAAGCAGCAGGCGCGCGTATTCATAAGAGCGTTCAGCCTTCGGCTTCCTGAACCATGTGTAGACTATGCGGTTGATGATGTGCGGCTTGCGGAACGACTTCACTATTAGCGTCCTCCCCCCGACGGAATACTCCTTCAGCTCGTTCCTCCCTTTGTAGATGGTTTTTCCCTGCGTGGCGAATGTTCCGGGCAGCGAATGGGTGAATTTCCCCAACTCTGTAAAATTTTCAGAAATGCAAAACGTGCGCGGCTTGTATATTTTCGCAAAAAAGTTGATAAGCCTCGACCATGAGCGGAAGTATCGCAGCGGACCGCCAAGCTCGCGCTCGAAAAAGTCAGGATGGCGGGCGTTCAGCGTGTCAATTACGTGCCGCTTCAATGTGCGGTCGCTTATTCTTTTGGAATGGGGGCGTACACGGTAATAAACCCCCGTTTCGGGAAGGCGCACGACCTTGCCGCCGTATTTCAGCAACGAAATCCAGAAATCCCAGTCCTCGCGGGCAATAATCGTCTCGCAATACCCTCCCGCGCGCTCCCAATCCGAACGGCGGTACAGCGCACATGTGTCCATGATGTTTTTCCTTGCCAAAATCTTGAGGGAAAATGGCGGAAGTTTCCATTCGCCGCTCCGTTCCCCGAAAAACTCCATCCGGCAGGTGACAACCTTCACCTCTGCATCCGTTTCGATGGCACGCACAGCCGAAGATATGAACGACGGGGAGATGCGGTTGTCGGCATCGACCGGAAGTATGTACTTTCCCCGCGACTTGCTGATGGCTTGGTTACGTGCCACGCACACTCCGCGGTTTTCCTGCGTGTACGCGCTGACGTTGGGATATTTCCGCGAATATTCTTGGGCGATGGCGAAAGAACGGTCGCGCGAGCCGTCATCCATTACTATAATTTCGAGCGCGGGATAGTCCGACGCGAGGACGGAATCCAACGTTTCGGGAAGGTATTCCTCCATGTTGAAAACAGGTATTACAACCGACACGACAGGCAACATTTTCTCTTTCCTCCTCAGATTTTGTCGCGCCCCTTCGTGAATTTCTGCCAGTAATATTTCAGCGGGTTGGAATATTTCAACTGCTTCCACGGACGGCTGCCGTGCGGGCGGTGCCAGACAGGAAGATTCGTGAAAAGGTAGTTTTTCAGCCCCGCTTCGAGCGAAAGATGGGAAATAGTTACGTCGTGCCAGTTTTTCCCCGAATCTAACGAGTGGAAATCTACGGCACGGAGGAGCGCGGGCGTTAGCAGCGAACAGCAGAAGCTCAAATGCTTCTTCTCTGCAAACACCTCTCCTTCCCTACCCCTCGCGAAAAGGTAGGGATAGTTGATTTTCCCGTCGGAATCGACAGTCACCGCTGCGGCAATCCCGCAATCCGGACGCTGTAGCGCGCCGTCGAAAAGTCCCTGCAAAGTCCCCGGGCGGACTACCACATCCGATTCGACAATCAACAATCCCGCCCCGGAAGCGAGCGCACGTTCCTGCGCGAGCTGCAATACGAGGAGATAGTTGGGCGACGGATGCGTGGTCAGTTCAGACAGGTGGATAAGTTCGAAAGGCATCTCCGTTGCAGCCTTGCGCAACCGGGAACGTGTCCCGTCACTGCTGAAGTCGTCATAAATGAAATAGGTATGCGGCACGGAAATATCGGATGAGATGACAGCGGCTGCGGTGTCGAGCGTCAAATCCACAGCGTCTTTTACCGGCGTGATGATATGCAATTCCTTCATCTGTTTTTTTACTGCATTAAAGGGGTGACGGCGGCAAATATACGAAAAAATGCCACTTCGCCTTTATGGTTTATCCCGTACACTGCCGTCTGGCTGAACTGCTTCGGCAGATTCATGCCCCACTCATCTGTATTTCCCAAGAAAACAAAAAACCGGGGATGCGCACAACCGACGCACATCCCCGGAACGCAAGGTAGTGGAGACCCTGTAAACGTGTTACAAGGTATTTTGTTTCAACTTCTCGACGTAATCGTCAATCCTGTGTAATTCTTCCGGAATGTTGATACGCTGCGGGCAATGAGGGTTACATTGTTCGCAACCGGTGCAATGGCTTGCCTGCCTTAGCTTCGGGACAGAGCGGTCGTACCCTACAAGGTAAACGCGGCGTGCCTTTTCGTAATTGCTTGCCTCGCGGCTCTCGATGATTTGCCCCTCGGTGAGGCATTTGTTGTAATGCAAGAGTATTGCGGGTATGTCTATTCCGTAAGGGCATGGCATACAATATTTGCAATCATTGCAAGGAATTGTATCATACTGCATCATCAGGTTTGCCGTTTCCTGAAGGAAATCAAGTTCCTCGTTTGTGAGCGGGACAAGAGGACAATACGTGCGGAGATTGTCCTGCAAATGTTCCATGCGGGTCATGCCGCTTAACACAGTGAGAACATTTGGATATGTGCCGCAAAAACGGAATGCCCACGATGCCACGCTTTTTTCAGGTTCGCGTTGCTTCAAATGTGCCACCACACGGTCGGGTACATTAGATAAACGCCCGCCCAATAGCGGTTCCATAATCATAACAGGGATATTACGTTTGGTAAGTTCTTGGTAGAGGTATTCTGCATTTGTATTACGGGGATTTATTTGTTCTGCGTAATGCCAATCGAGGTAATTCATCTGGATTAGTGCGAAATCCCATTTGTATTCATCGTGACGGGAGAGCAGATAATCGAACACCCGAATATCCCCGTGGTAAGAGAAGCCGAGGTTCCGAACCCGCCCCGCTTCGCGTTCTTCCAACAAGAAATCGAGGACACCGTTATCAACATAGCGGGTATTGTACTCAGCCATAGCATCCCGTCCACCGCCGATGCCATGCAATAACAAATAATCAAGGTAATCAACCTGCAAATTCTTCATGGAATTGCGGTACATTTCCATCGAGCCTTCACGTGTCCATGTGCTCGGCGCGAAGTTGGAAAGTTTGGTCGCCACGAAATAAGATTCGCGCGGATGACGGCTCAACGCAATACCCGTAGCGTGTTCTGATAATCCCCTGCAATACGCCGGGGATGTGTCGAAATAGTTTACACCATGCTCAATGGCATAATCAACCATGCGGTTCACTTGCTCTTGGTCGATAGGCTCGTTGCCTTCGCGGGCGCTGCGGTCTCCTACGGATGGAAGGCGCATCATCCCGAAGCCAAGAAGGGAAACTTTGTCTCCCGTCTTCGGATTCTCACGGTAAGTCATCTTGCCCTTGGGGATTTCCAGTTCCACGGCCGAGTTTCCTGAATTATTTGAGCAGGCAGCCAATCCTGCCGAAGCGACACCTGCGATACCGGCAATTTTAAAGAAATCACGCCGGTTTATGTCTGTTTTATTTTTTCGTTCCATAAAGATTATTCGTTGGATTAAATGGTTCTATGGGTTTCATGTCCTTCAACATATAATGCGCTGAACGGTCTGCCGGGACACAAGGCTTCGCACGCTCCGCAACCGATACATTTTTCTTCGTTCACCACCGGGATTTTGAGCGATTCAGAATCTGCCGAATCTGAAGGAACCATCTGGATTGCCTTGGTCGGACAGTGGCGCTCACAGTTATTACAAGATTGCCCGTCGCGAAGAGGTATGCAATTTTCCTTCACCCATACGGCATGACCAACTTGAGTTGCAGATTTATCGGCGATGGTCAATGGACGGATTGCTCCTGTCGGGCAAACTTCCGAACATTTCACGCATTCGGGACGGCAATATCCACGTTCAAACGACATCTCCGGTTGCATGAGTTTCGTCAGCGAAGTAGAAGGCCGCAAAACTTCATTCGGGCATACGGAAACGCAAAGCTGGCACGCCGTGCAATGGTTTGCAAAATTGCGCAGGCTTATTGCTCCGGGAGGAACAAGAGGCGTTGCCCGTTTAGGGATTTTCTTTTCTTCAATGACTGCCAGACCGCCATCGACAGTTTTTTCCTGGGCTTTCAGCGCTGCCGTTGTTGCTATAAGCGCAGAAACCGAGAGGAACGAGCGCCGGGCATCATCCGTAGGCTTTCCTGCCGGGATAGTTTCCACAACAGGTTGCTTTTTCAGCACGGAACGGAAATGAAGGGCATCATGTTTGCACGAATCCAAACAGTCCATGCACGCCACGCAGCGGCTGTAATCTATCTTATGATTCTTGAAATCGATGCACGCAGCTTTACATTGGCGGGCACAAAGACTACATTCTTTACATTTGGAATCATCTATAACCGGACGGAAAATAGCGAACCTCGACAAGAATCCCAATACTGTTCCCACGGGACAAATGGTATTGCAATACGTCCTGCCGTTTCGCCAAGCGAGGATTGCTATTGCGATGAAAGTAATCAAGGCTATCGCGAAAGTGGAAATACTCTTCAGCCAAACTTCCGTACTGTAAAAGGCATAGCTGTCTGCCCGCTCCGCGAGATAAGCCAATAAATTATTTCCCCATAGATAAACAGGAGTGAACAAGTTGTTGGCGATTCTTCCATAAGAGCTGTAAGGAGCCAGCAAAGCAGCCAACCACCCGATGCCCGCAACCAACGCGATGATGAACACTACCAGGATACCATAGCGAAGCCAAGTTTTTTCGGGGGAATAAGAAAACCGGTACTTTTTCTTTTTCCTGCGACCGCTCACCCATGATATCACGTCTTGCATCACCCCCATAGGGCATATTACCGAACAATAGACGCGTCCCAATACCAACGTCAATACGATAAGGAACGCAACAACCCCAACATTCAATGCAAGCACCGCCGGTAGGAACTGAACCTTTGCCATCCAGCCAAACCATGCGTGCAGCGTTCCGGTAAAGTCGAGGAATAACATCGTGACGAGTACGAAGAACAGCACTGCCAACGTTAATCTGATTTTCCTAAGCATAATAAGATGTGTTTGTTGATTTAATGTGGAACAAATATAAGGAAAGTTGTTTAAAACGACATATCCAATGCCTTAAAACGAAAAAGTCCTTACGCATCGCGCTTAGCGAAAGGGGAAACACTGGTGGAGCTTGCCATTTTGTATTTGTACAAAATCC
>CAYZTO010000005.1:5552-25003 GCA_964481365.1 uncultured Parabacteroides sp.
TTAGCGAAAGGGGAAACACTGGTGGAGCTTGCCATTTTGTATTTGTACAAAATCCCGTCCCAACTTGGGACAGATATTACCTCACCAAGATAACCCCCTTTTCGCGGTAGATTTCCCCTTCGGAATGATAGAATTCAGCAAAAATGACATAGATTCCGGCTTGCAAACGTTTCCCATTCACACCCGTGCCGTTCCAAACTATTTCACCCGAAGTTTCCAATAGCTCCTGATTGGCGAGAGTGGCTACCTTCCTCCCGGCAAGGTCGAAAACCCAAAGGTTTCCCTGAAAACCGGAACGGGAAAGCGTGTAAGCGATATGGTAAGTCCCGTCGGAAGGAGAATAAGTCGGCTTCCCGATGGCAGTGACGGGGTCGTCTTCGTTTTCAGCAAGCCGCAGATATTGTGAATTCTCGTACCCCGGCGTTCCATACCCCGAAGCGGAAGATGCCGACGACCAGTTGGTTGCATCAGTCGTTTCTTTGTCCGGGTCGATACGTTCGAGGGCTACGCCTTTCTCTGAACTTATAAAAGAAGAATGCCAATCGGGTGTGTAGGCGAGTTCGTCCACCACGCTGGAATCAGAAACATTTACAAGCACCAATGTCGCACCGTTGTTGTTCAGTATGGGAAGGCTGACTTCCGCAACCAGGCTTTCATCCGGGACATAGAAGAAATCCAATACGCCGTCAAGCTCTTTCGTCAGGGCTATGTAACCTCCCGCATCCAATTGCACGGGAACGGATTGCAATTTGTAGAGCTTGTTCAGCTCCCCCGAACTTTTCCTTGTGGCTATGGCAAGTCCGGAAAGCGAGACAGCAGACACAGAGCGGTTGAACAACTCGATGTATTCGCTACCACCTTCGGCTGGGTTAGGCAGTATCTCGTTGAACACAACAGCTTTTTCTTCAACCTTCATTGAAGAATCTCCGTCATCGCTGCCGTTTTCTGAAAAAGCTTTAGAGTTGGCTGCACCCGGAGTCCCGCCAAGCGGGTCGGTAGAAAGATACCAACCATTGTCGCCTCTTTCCCACGAAACACCGGATTGTGCTTTTTCATAAACTACATCATCCATCAGAACACCCCCGCCATCAAAAAGCTGTACCCGTTGCCCGGCATTAGCCAGGTTTGCAGGAAAAACATCCGATGCAAAAGCACATGGAAGCAAATCTTCTTCCATTTCGTCGCCGCTGCGATATAATATAATGTAAGAACCGGCAGGAATCTCAGCCCCGTCGAGAGGCACGGATGTCTTTTCACGGTAGAGCAACGTCCACCCATCCAAAGAAATGTCTGTTGCGAGCGTGTTGTGGAGCTCGATGTATTCCGTGTCGGGCATTCGCGGAGCACCCTTGGGGTCTGCCATGATTTCGGAAATATAAACAGAACCGGGCTGGACAGAATCGGAAGAACCATCATCCCCCTCGCCTTCCCCATTGATTGAAAATGTCAGCTCTTCCGAAGCTATTTCGTATCCGTCCATATCCCGGAAACCTTCCACAAGAAGTGCGTAAGTGTGGTCATATTCCATTTCTTCGTTGAAAGATGCAAGGATATTCCGGGAATCACTGTCGTCAATGTCGGAGGCATTTCCTATTTCTGAAAGGGAAACAGAAGCAAAGGAGCAATCTACTTCATCGGAAAAAGAAAGGAGAACAGACGAGCGGTCGGGAAATTCAACGGATTCAAGGGAAACATCTGAATATTCCGGCTCTTCCGGTTCGAGTGGAACCTCGGTAATGTTATCTGTTATAACCAGATTGTCGAAGCCGAAATCTTGGTAACGAGTCTTTGTATATTCCATCTGTAGGTGGAAATACACCTCCTCACCCTCAGGGTTTTCCACATCGTAAACGGCAGAGCCTTCTTCAGTGTAGTTTTCCTTGTCGAAAGAAGAATAAAGAGTCCATACGCCCGCTTCATACGTTAATTTGATGGACAAAACGCAAGGGAAATCAGGATACGGGAGTTCGCGCGAAGCGTCAATCAGTTTCTCCCTGCCGGCGGCATAAAGGTAAAGGTCTTTATCCTTGGTTCCCCCGATGGAAAGGTAAACGTATTTGGAATTATACTCGTTGAAAGACGGGTAGATTACTACGCGGTTTTGCGTGGAGGGATTCACGTTCAAGTAAACATCGAAAGTCCATTGCATTGTTTCCGCCGGCATGTAAAGACGGCGAAGAGAAGATGTGTCGGCAGTTTCAGAATTGCCATTCAGCCATAAGACACCATTTTTGATTTCAAACTGGTCGCGGTGGAGTTCCCATTCTTCTGATAAAACAGGATTGTCAAAACGTTCCACCAAAATTTGTCCTTTCAAATAAAAAGGAAACAAAAAAAGGAGTGTAAATACAAATTGTTTCATAGTCGTAAGTTTTGATTTATTAATCAGTATCTTTGCGAACGGATAAAATCAATCCGGATGCAAAGGTAAAAAAGATAATTTGATTCAATCATAATCATAATATAGAACATTCTTGAAAAATGAAAGTAGCAATTGTAGGTGTAAGCGGGGCTGTAGGGCAAGAATTCTTGCGGGTGCTATCCCAAAGGAATTTCCCTGTTGATGAATTAGCCCTTTTCGGTTCAAGCCGAAGCGCAGGAAGTGAATATACGTATCAAGGAAAAACGTACACTGTAAAAGAACTGAAAGAAAACGACGATTTCAAAGGTATTGATGTTGCTTTCGTTTCAGCAGGTGCCGGCACTTCAAAGAAATTTGCCGGAACCATTACGAAATATGGCACGGTAATGATAGACAATTCCAGTGCATTCCGAATGGACAGCGACGTGCCTTTGGTTGTCCCAGAAGTGAATCCGGAAGACGCATTGAACCGTCCGAGAGGGATTATCGCCAATCCGAATTGCACCACCATCCAGATGGTTGTCGCATTGAAAGCAATAGAAAAAATTTCCCATATCAAGCGTGTCCATGTTGCCACTTACCAAGCAGCAAGCGGAGCCGGTGCATCGGCAATGGATGAATTGGTAAAACAGTACGGACAACTCCAGAAAGGTGAAGAACCGACTGTAGAAAAGTTCGCTTACCAGTTGGCATATAATATCATCCCCCATGTGGATGTCTTCACGGACAATGACTATACAAAAGAGGAGATGAAAATGTACAACGAAACGCGTAAGATAATGCATTCGGATGTGGAAGTAAGCGCAACGTGTGTGCGTGTTCCTGTAATGCGTGCCCACAGCGAGGCAACATGGGTTGAGACCGAGCGTCCCGTAAGCGTGGAAGAAGCACGCGAGGCTTTTGCTGAAGCAGAAGGCGTAATCTTGCAGGACGAACCGGAGAATAAAGTCTATCCAATGCCATTGTTCATCGCAGGTCACGATGCTGTTTATGTTGGAAGGATAAGGGCAGACATCTCGAACCCGAATGGCTTAGCTTTCTGGACAGTCAGCGACCAAATCAGGAAAGGGGCTGCCTTGAATGCCGTACAGATTGCAGAATACCTGTTGAAAGTTGGTAATATCAAATAGGAGACCTATATTTTCATATCATAAATTGTATTCAAATCCCGTGTTTCCTTCGAAATGCAATGCACATTTCCTTGGGAATGCGGGATAAGTTTAACCGATAAATTATAACATAAAAATGATTACATCAGACCAATTACGTGACGTGTTGGAGCGCGAACAGGCGCTGAGGGGGTATCTTTGACATCGACGGAAAGACTATTCAGCTGGAAGAGGAAGAACTGAGAACGCACGACCCCGGCTTTTGGGAAGATGCCAAACAGGCGGAAGCCCAGATGAAGAAAGTAAAAGACCTGAAGAAATGGATTGAACTGTACAACGAAGTGAACAGCGCAGCCCAAGAGTTACAGCTCGCATACGAGTATATGAAAGAGGGCATAACTTCCGAAGAAGATGTGGATGCGAGCTTCAACCATGCATTGGAACTTGTCGAGAATCTAGAGTTCAGGAACATGCTGCGCGAGGAAGCTGACCAGATGGACTGTGTCTTGAAAATCAATTCCGGGGCAGGGGGAACCGAGAGCCAGGATTGGGCTTCAATGTTGATGAGGATGTATATGCGATGGGCGGAAAGGAATGGTTACAAAGTTACCATAGCCAACTTGCAGGAAGGAGACGAAGCCGGCATAAAGAGCGTGACGTTCAATATCGAGGGGGATTATGCTTTCGGCTATCTCAAAAGCGAAAACGGGGTGCACCGCCTCGTCCGGGTTTCGCCATACAATGCCCAAGGCAAGCGCATGACATCTTTCGCTTCAGTTTTCGTCACTCCCTTGGTGGACGATACCATTGAAGTCAAAGTAGACCCCGCAGCCGTATCGTGGGACACTTTCCGTTCCGGCGGGGCAGGCGGACAGAACGTGAACAAAGTAGAATCCGGCGTCAGGTTGCGTTACCAATTCAAAGACCCTTATACAGGAGAAGAAGAAGAAATACTTATCGAGAATACGGAAACGCGAGACCAGCCCAAAAACCGCGAAAACGCCATGCGCCAATTACGTTCCATCCTTTACGACAAAGAACTCAAGCACCGCATGGCAGAACAAGCCAAGATAGAAGCCAGCAAGAAGAAGATTGAATGGGGTTCGCAAATCAGGAGCTATGTATTCGACGACCGCCGCGTAAAAGACCACAGGACAAACTACCAGACTTCGGACGTCAATGGTGTAATGGACGGTAAAATCGACGTTTTCATCAAGGCTTACCTTATGGAGTTCGCAGCTTCGGACTCAGCCGGGAAGTAGCGCACAGAATCTTCCGAAGAAAAGTACACGCAACGCGAGGGGCGGACCCTTGGCTCAGGCAAGAAGTCCGCAACCCGCCTGCACTGCGGTCAAACTTCCGATGGGAAAGCCGCTCCACGGTTGCAGCATATAGAAACGGGCGGAGATTTCTACACTCAACGGGCGGGGAGCATAAAAAGTCCTGCTCCTTTCCGTGCACATCAAGAAAGAAGTACCTTTGCGCGCAAAATTTTCGGTATGGATTATATTTCACACACACTTCCGAACGGGCTGAGGCTCGTACACTACCCGTCGGATTCACCTGTGGCTTATTGCGGGTTCGCAATCAATGCGGGGACAAGGGATGAGTTGCCGGGAGAACACGGACTCGCGCATTTTGTGGAGCACATGCTGTTCAAAGGTACGGAGAAGAGGCGCGCGTGGCACATTCTCAACCGGATGGAAACAGTCGGCGGGGAGTTGAATGCCTTCACGACAAAGGAAGAGACGTTCGTCTATTCGGTTTTCCTTGAGGAACACTTCAAAAGGGCATTCGAGCTTCAGGCTGACCTTATTCTTCATTCGAAATTCCCGCTCCGCGAGCTGGAGAAGGAAACCGACGTGATAAAAGACGAAATCAATGCCTACAAGGACAGTCCCTCGGAGCTGATTTTCGACGACTTCGAAAACCTGCTCTTTTCCAACCATTCGTTAGGGCACAATATCCTCGGGGACGAAGATTCCCTTGAAAAATTCTCCGCCGACGCCGGATTGGGGTTCATGCGGCGGTTCTATACTGCACGCAACATGGTGTTCTTCTCGATGGGGCGGGTGAAATTCGACAACATCGTGCGTTGGGCGGAAATCCTGATGGAAGAAAGTCCGCAGCACGAGGTGGAGCTTAACCGCCTGCCTCCGGAACCACTCGCCCCGAGCGTGGTGCGCTTTAAAAAGGAGACACACCAGTCCCACGTCATCATAGGCAGCCGTTCCTACAGCATGTTCAACGACAAACGCATGCCGCTCTTCCTCCTGAACAACATAATCGGCGGTCCCGGCATGAACAGCAGGCTTAACGTCGTCTTGAGGGAAAAAAACGGGCTGGTGTACACTGTTGAGTCCAACGTAACCTCCTACACCGACACGGGCGTGGCTTCCATTTACTTCGGAACTGACCCGAAGAACAAGCAGAAGGCAATCCGGCTGATAGAAAGGGAACTCGACACATTTTGCCAGCACCTTCTTCCACAAAAAACTCTCGACAACGCGAAGAAACAACTAAAAGGGCAGCTCGGAATTTCGACCGACAACCGCGAAAGCCTTTTCCTCGCGCTCGGAAAGAGTTTCCTCCACTACAACGAATACGATTCGCTGCCGGAAACTTTCGAACTCATCGACGCTATATCTTCCGAAGACATCCGGACTGTAGCCTGCGAGGTGTATGGGGACTTCGTGCGTAGCAGATTAGAATACGACGGTTGAACTTCATGGTTCCTTTTATCGGGAATTATACTTCGCGGGCGTGATTTATACTTCCGGCTGGAGGAAAATATACTTCGCGCCCGTGATTTATACTTCCAGCTGGAGGAAAATACACTTCGCGCCCGTGATTTTTATTTCTGGACGGAGGAAAATGTACTTCGCGCCCGTGGTTTTTATTTCCGGCTGGAGGAAAATACACTTCGCGGGCGTGGTTTTTATTTCCGGACGGAGGAAAATATATTTCGCGCCCGTGATTTTTATTTCCGGACAGAAGAAAATGTACTTCGCGGGCGTGGTTTTTATTTCCGGACGGAGGAAAGTATATTTCGCGCCCGTGGGAAATACTTACAAACGGTTCTTTTGCTCGTTCCCGGCCCCGGTGCCCTTATACTTGCTGGGGGAAGTGTTGAACTTGTATCGCAAAGTAAGAACGAACTCGCGGGAATCATTGCTATAACTCGTTGAGCTTACTTTCAGATGGTTCATATAGCCTACATTATAGAATTTGCGGTCTTTGAAAAGGTCTGTCCCGCGCAGCTCGACCGAGAAGTTGTCATCGAAAAAGGATTTTCTAACAGAAACGTTGCACAGGAACAGATTCCTCTCGCTGTAAAAGGTGCTTGTGGCGTATTTTCCTGTAAAATCCACGTCGGCATTCAACGTAACGCCCCACGGGAGCTTTACCGCATTGTAGAAAGATGCCACCGCGCCCGGGCGGTTGAATTTCATCTGTTCACCGTTTATCTCCACGGCAAGCCATGATTTCCTTACGCCGACAGAAAGTGTTGGCGACCAGCAGCCTATGGTCGGGGAAGCTGAAAGAAGTGCGCTGATGTATCCGGTCTTGTCCATATTTTCGCAACCAAGGATGGTAATCTCGGGTGAGCCGTCCATCCGCCTTGCCCAATCTATGATTGCGTCGCGCTTGCGAATATAAGAAACGGTAGCATTTATGAATCTCCACGAGCCGTTGAAGGTAATGCCGTGGTCAAGTGAAGGCTTCAGGCTGGGATTGCCCTGCCGGTAGGTAAAACGGTTAAGGTACAGTATGTTGTTGCTGATTAGGCTGTAGTAAGGTCTGTTCGTCTTGGAGGCGTAGCTCAATTGGAGCCTGGAATTTCCGATTTGCGTGCTGAAAGAAGCGTTCGGGAAGAAATTATCGTATGTGCGGCTCTGGTCTGCGAGGAATTCACCGTCCTCAAAATACTTGAAGTCGTCGTGTTCGTACCTCACGCCGGCGGAAAGTTGCCCGAACGGGAGCGAACGGTTGTATTCAACGAAGGCAGCTATGTTATGCTCCTTGAATTTGGAGTACGACGTAGGGACAAATTCCTCCGCGTAGCTGAGGTTGTCGTCAGTCCGTCGGGTATAGGTGTATTCAGTCCCGAAGGATATTTCATTCTCGCCGAAAGGTATCGTAACGACAAGTTTGCCGGCTGCGAGCTGGTTGTTTACCGGGTTTGCGGAGCGCACGACCCTGTCGTCGTGTTCGGAACTCAGCTCCTCCGTGTCGGACTGGTTTTCTGCCGTTTCTTTGTAATAATCCGCATTGAATTCGATACTTGCGTCGCCAACTTTCCCGTTGTAATAGGCGTTGAGGTCATGAGTGATGTCCCCGGAATAGTCGGAACGCGTGTTGGTTAAAAGATGGTCGTCAATTATCCCGTTCAACAGGACGTCGCTTGTAGTTTCCAGCAGCAAATCGTATGAAAGATTACTGCCGACACCATATCTCATCCCAAGGGAGTGTCCTTCTTTCGGCATGAAGTTGAAACCTGCGGTTCCTTCTATGTAATTCATGCGCGAAGTAGTGTTTATGTTGTTTTCTTGTGTCAATACATCGCCGTAGTCGTTCTCTTGTTCGGCATTTTCTCCATAGGACATCTCGTAGTGGTAGTAATTTACGTTGCCAAAGAAGTCCCAGCTGCAGTGTTGGTAGTTCAGGTTGATGGTTTCTATCAAGTCTGTGTTGATTGATTGGTAATAAGACGACCGGACATCGAACCCGAAGCCTTCGCCTTTCCTCCGGACGGTCTGAATCCTGACGACCGCCTTCACTGTGGCGTCGTAACGGGCACCAGGATTGGTCACCAGCTCGACGCTCTTGATTTCATCGGAGTTAAGTGTTTCCAACTCGTTTTTGTTGCGGATTTCCCTGCCGTTAATATAGATGAGCGGCTCGCCTTTGCCGAAAACTTCAAAGGAATCGTCATTTTTCGTCAGTCCGGGAATCTTCAGGAGGACGTCATTTGCAGAACCAAGGCTGGAAAGTACTGTATTCTCTACTGTAGTAACCATAGCGTCGCCTTTGAGCCTTGTTACCGGAAGAGAACCTTTTATTTCCACCTCGCCGAGCATTGTATTTTCCTCTTGGAGGCGTATTATCCCCATGTCGTCGTTACTTCCTACCGGAAGAATCTGCTCCATGTACCCGACGTATGATATTTTGACCAGCGAAGCCCTCGCGTCTCGTGCGATGCGGAATGTCCCGTCTTCGCCGGAAATGTCTCCCGTGATGAAAACCGAATCTTTGTCCATTAGGATTATGTTGGAAAATGCGACGGGCTGACTTTCCCCGTCAATGACCTTTCCGGTCAGTACCTGTGCATTTGTTCCCAACGAAAGGAAGAGGCACAACAATGCAATTATTGCTTTCATAAATACAACTTTTTATTATTACGCCGCGAAATAACAAAAAAAAAAAAACGAATAACGAAATTTTCCTGCGCAAAATATACTTTATGCTGTATCTTTGCATACATACAAACCGATGAATCAACTTTTTAAAAGACAAAAAATATGAGAAAGACTATTTTCAGCCTTTTCCTTTCGGCAGTTTTATGCGCACCGTCCGCAGCGCAGGTTTCCGGAAGTTATGAACCGAGCGAAGCGAACGTGAAGGCACGTTCCGAATTCCAGGATAACAAGTTCGGCATCTTCATACATTGGGGGATTTACAGCCTTCTTGGCGACGGCGAGTGGGTGATGAATAACAAGAACCTGGATTGGCAGGAATACGAGAAGCTGGCATCTTCCTTCTATCCGGTAAAGTTCAATGCAGCCGAGTGGGTGAGTTCCATCAAGGCGGCAGGAGCCAAATACATCTGCATAACCTCTCGCCACCACGACGGATTCTCCATGTTCGACACGAAGGAGAGTTCCTTCGACATTGTAGACTCCACACCGTTCGGGCGGGACATTATCAAAGAGCTGGCAGACGAATGCCGCAAGCAGGGGATAAAACTCCACTTCTACTATTCACACCTCGACTGGCGGAGGGCAGATTATCCTGTCGGGAATACCGGCCACGGCACGGGAAGGGAGAAAGGAAAGGAAAATTGGGATTCGTACTACCGTTTCATGAACAACCAGCTGACGGAATTGCTGACAAACTATGGAGAAATAGGCGCGATTTGGTTCGATGGTGTGTGGGACAAGCCGGAAACATTCAACTGGCAGCTCGAAGAACAGTACGACATGATTCATAAGCTCCAACCTGCGTGCCTAATTGGTAACAACCACCACCGCGCGCCTTACCAAGGTGAGGATTTCCAACTCTTCGAGCGCGATTTGCCCGGGGAAAACAAGGCAGGTTATTCCGCAGGGCAGGAAGTGACCGACCTTCCGTTGGAAACTTGCGAAACAATGAACCATACGTGGGGTTATAGCATCACAGACCAAAATTACAAGACGGCTGATGAGATTATACGCTACCTTGTAAAGGCTGCAGGGAAGAATGCGAACCTCCTGCTGAACATAGGTCCGCAACCCAACGGTGAATTGCCCGCCACTGCGCTGGAAAGGCTGCAAGCCGTCGGCGAATGGATGAAAACTTACGGGGAAACTATCTACGGCACGCGCGGAGGTGTAATTACGCCGAGGGAATGGGGAGTGACCACGCAAAAAGGGAACTTCCTGTACGTCCATATACTCGACTGCAAGGACAAAGGGCTTTTCCTCCCGCTCGAAAGGAAAGTCAAAAAGGCGACAATGTTCAAGGACAACACGAAAGTGCGCTTCACGCAGAATAAGGACGGTGTCTTCCTGATTCTTGAGGACACCCCAAGCGAGGTGGATACTGTCGTGGCTTTGGAACTCGACTGAACGCCCGCGAAACAATAATGGCAATTACGGGAATAACACATACTCCGCGTAATTGCCACTTTTTTATGTCCTGAAATCAGCACTCCTTCAGTATTTCGGAGACTGTCGGATGCGGAAATACATACTGCTTGAGGGCTTCGGCTTTCATTCCCTGCTCAACGGCAATCCCCGCCGTCACTATCAACTCCGAAGCAGGATTTCCAAGGATATGCACCCCGAGGATGGTTTCGTCTTCGGCAAGGACAAACTTGCACACGCCGTTTCCCATTTCATTTTCGGCGACAAAACGCCCTGAATAAGCCATCGGGACTTTCCTTACGCTGAAAGGAACGCCCGACGCGCGAAGTTCGTCTTCCGTCTTGCCCACACCGGCAAATTCGGGGTTGGTATATACCACTCCGGGGATGGCTTTATAACTCATCGCGCGTGGTTTGCCCAAAATATGGTCGATAGCTGTCTCCGCTTCGCTGACGGCAGTATGCGCGAGGAGGGAAAAGCCCGTCACGTCCCCGCAGGCATAAACATTCGGGACGGAAGTCTGCATATATTCGTTTACTTTAATTCCGTTCCGGAGGAACTCCGGAGCCAGCGCGTCAAGCCCGAATCCTTTCGTTATGGGACGCCTCCCCGTACTGAGGAGTACCTTTTCAGCCTGAAGAATGGATGCCCCACCCTCGTTCTCTATAGAAATTTCCGTCCCGTGGACTGCAACCACCTTTGTATTCAGATAAAATTCCACTCCGCGCTTCGCATACTCTGCTTGGAGCATACTTGAAAGCTCCCGGTCCATTGCCCCAAGGATTTTGTCCGTCATTTCCACCACCCGGACTTTCACACCGAGACTGTTGAAGAAAGATGCGAACTCCATCCCGACTACTCCCCCGCCGATGACAACCAAAGACCCGGGAAGTTCTTTGCTCTGCAAGGCTTCCCGGCTCGTCCAGTAGTCCGTTTCTGCCAAGCCCGGTATGGGTGGGATGATTGCTTCAGAGCCGGTACAGATGAGCAGGTGTTCTGCGTTGTACACCGTGTCTCCACATTGTATTGACAGGGTGCCGTCTGTACTTTCCCGCCCAAGGATAAGAGCTTCACCCGCAACGACCTCAACTCCCGCCTCTTTCATCTTCATGCGGATGCCGGCAGTCAGCTTTTTCACCACCTTATTCTTCCTCGCCATCATTTTAGGCAAGTCAAACGACGGCTCTTTGGCTGCAACCGCATATTTGGATGAGTTCCGGACAGTGTCAAGCACCTTCGCCGAATAGAGCAGGGACTTTGTTGGGATGCAACCTTCATTCAAGCATACGCCACCCAAGATATTTTTCTCGAAAAGTACGGTGGACAGACCATTTGCGGCTGAACGTCCGGCTGCAGTATATCCCGCCGGTCCGCCTCCGATAATTGCTACGTTGTATTTCATGATTTACCAGATTAAATACGTTATTTCTTTATTTCGATGTCAGGATTTATTTTCCGCAAGAGATTTACAAACTCTTGCTTCCTTGTGGGTGATATCATCATCCATTGTGCATTGCCTTTCCAAATAATAATGCGGTCGAGCGAAAGCGCATAACTCGAAACGGGAAGGCTCGACTGTTCCACTGCTGTAATTTCCGCTACCGGAATCTGCTTCTCCGGAAAGATGCTGCAATGTACCACCAGCCGGCCGTCTGCCGTCACCTTGTACCAAGTATCCAACAACACATGGATAAACAACAATGTAATTAGCAACAATATTATCATTGCCCAAACGGATTCTCCTGTAACGAAAACCTTTATACACAACAGGCAGAATAACAGCACAACAAAGTGATACCAAATTCCTACTTTTGATTTAAATACTCTATCCATGTTCTTTTTTGCCCAAAGGTAAGCATTCTCACCGTTACGGGCGTGATTACCCCAAAAAAGAAATGTGCACTTCTTTCACAAGAAACGCACATCCAACATTTACTACCAACTTAATGGTACTTTATCAAGGTTAGCACTAAACAACTAATTTTACATTAGCCTTCTCATAAGGAACTTATTATTAACCTAAAACATTTCTAACAAATATTCCGTGCCCGGCTTCTGCTATGTTCCCAAACTTTGTTCCGGAGAGAAATTTCCATATCCAAGTGAAATATTCTCCGGAACACGAACCCCAAAAGCATATTCCGGAAACAATATCCACAGAATACTAATAACCAGGATTCTGCGACATATTCGGATTCAGCATCAGCACATCGTTATGAATCGCAAAAACAGTCGTATATCCGGTTTCGTCTATTTTATAATCCAATGAACTTGCCGAATGCTTCACACCCACGTAACGGTCATCGTTTGGTTCAGTGAATGTGCCAAAACGAATTTGGTCATTGCGACGCCAACCTTCCCATGCTAATTCAAGCAAGCGTTCATCCAATATATCTTGAAGCGTGACATTTTGCTTCAAGGATGCTCCTACACGACTACGGATTTGATTCACTTCTTCATCGGCATTCTGCCCCAAACGGAGTTTTGCTTCTGCTTTCATCAACACAGCATCGCCATAACGGAACAATACCATATCGTTTCGCGGGAGTTCACCATTATTCGAACCAGGATTTTCATCCATCTCATACTTCTTTTGCCGAGCTCCGGCTGTTTGGACATAAACACCATCGCTGGCTTCCATATAAACTTTTGCCTGCATTGGTGCATATTCAAACGGAATGGACTCTCCACCATAATCAAGCATCAATTGGTTTCCGTCAGGACCATAAACCGGACCAGCAAAATAAGAAATCTCCAAACGGGGATCTGGATTATCTGTTCCATAACCAAATAATTTCATGGAAGTTATAGTGGCACAAGACCCATTCCAACCATTCAAGTTGTAAGCTGAAGCATGAGTATAATGACGGGTTCGGATATAGTTGTATGACCAATTGTTCGGATAATCACTTGGATCCATAGGAATGGTAAAAATGTTTTCATCGGAGTTGTCGTTTGTCAGCGAAAAATTTGCAGAGAAGTCAGATTCCAAAATATATCCAAGCTCTGTCAATTTATCAACGTATTCAATGACAGCCTCGTATGCATTCATTTCTTTGCCATCCACAGTCAAATTTATATTCTTCCCGCTTGGACGGTTGGAGATACCATCATTCCAATTATCATCTGTATAAACTTCTGCGTTCAAAGCAAGCTTGGCAAGCAGGAAATAACCTACAGCCTTTGTAAATCGTCCATAGTAAATACCCGACTTGTTACTTTTCTGGTCGGAAAGATATGGTATAGCCGTTTGCAACTCAGAAATAATAAAATAAAACACCTCACTACGCTCAGGCTGCTCGACTTCGCTCATTTGCATTGACGTGGAAGCAACCAATGGTACTCTGCCAAACAAATCCATCAGATAGAAATAATACATCGCACGCATCGCACGCGCTTCCTCTATGTAATCTTTTAGATAATCAGCATCCGGTTGTTCTTCCATTAATTCTTCCAGCTTCTCCATTGCTTGGTTACAATGCCCCACCTTCTCATAGAGATAATTCCAGGAATCACGTGCAAGATCAAACGCCGTACCCCAATTATGCAAGAATAAGTTTTGCCATAGACCACCATCTTCCCAGTCTCCTATGCGACAAGGCAAAAAAGCCTCATCACTCGAAAATGTGTTCATGTCGTATATTCTACGGTCTGTTCCCATGATTGCATTCATACCATTATAAAGGTTGGCCACTGCATTCAGGTAAACAAGGGTTTCGTTTGCATAAGCTTCCTCCTCATCGAATCCATCAGTCGGATTTTCTTCCAGAAAATTAGAACAAGAAGAGAAGAATATGGCAGCACAAATTGCTACTAAAGATATATTTATAAATTTCTTTTTCATGATTCTTTTATTTATTATATGTTTTTAGAAAGTTACACTTACACCCAAAGAATAAGTACGAGACAGAGGGTAGAATTCTTTATTATCCACACCCAATGTATTGCTTCCCGGGTCTGTCACATCTGATATCGTCTGGCTATTTAACATTGGAGACAAACCGGAATAACCGGATATGGTTGCTACATTGTTTATAGAGAATGTAAGACGTATATTCTTCACGTATTCATTAAATTTCTCGCAGTCAAAATTATACCCCAAGGTTATATATTCAATATTCAAGTAGTTCCCGCTCTCCAACCAATAATCACTTATGTCTTGGGCAAATATCATGGCATCCTGCGCACCATCCATAACATTATATGTTGGGAATTGACTCAGATTCATGTAAGCCAGTGATGTACCATTGAATATTTTATGTCCAAAAGCTCCATTCATCTGTGTTGTTAAATCGAAACGCTTATAACGGAAATTCAAGTTCAAACCAAGATAATATTTCGGCATTGCCTGCCCCGCTATATATCGGTCTCCTCCATCATTTGCATTGAAACCTTCTTGTCCGTCAATTGTTTCATCCAGAATATATGTGCGTTTACCATCAGCATCAGGTTCGCTCAAACCTAAGCAGTGAGGAATATAAAAAACTCCGACAGGTTGTCCTTCCATCATATACACAACTCTATTATTACCCACGAAACCTGCACCGTTTATTTCCGAGATAGGAATATATTGAGATGTGGAAAGGCTTTGTCCCATATATGTTCCGCTCAATGAATTCAATTTATTCTTTTGCCATGAAAAGTTAGCTCCAAAATTAAAATCGAAATCTTTTGTTTGAACCAAACCGGCATTAATAGCCAACTCAAACCCCGTATTTGTCATTTCTCCCATATTTGCAAGCAATGTCGGATAAATGAATGGAGGAACAGGTACATCGTATTGATAAAGCATATCTGTTGTTTTCGAATGATACCAATCCGCAGTTAAAGTATAACGTCCATTCAATACTCCTAAATCAACACCTATATCAAACGTTTTCTTTACCTCCCAACGTAAATCTGGATTTGCATTGCGTTGAATGCCATATGTAGCCATAGGAGATCCACCAAACGAAGTCACTCCGGAAGGTTTATACAACATCAAAGAATTATATGCCTCAATTGCATCCTGATTGCCTGTCAAACCATAACCAGCACGCAATTTGAAATTACTCAACCAATTAATATCCTCCATAAATGCTTCTTCACTTATTACCCAAGCAACAGATGCAGAAGGAAAAAATCCCCACTTATTATCCGCTCCTAATTTAGAAGAACCGTCAGCACGTAAATTTGCTGTAATGATATAACGGTTATCATACATATAATTAACACGGGCCATAAAAGAAGCTATTCGATTTTCATTTTCATATGATTCAACATCACCATATTTCACATCTCCACCCGCTTCAAGATTGTTATAAGTGAAATAATCTGTTTCATAAGCGTGGGACTTTGCTGTAAAACCTGTATAATGATACTTTTGCCCTTCCACCAAAGCCAATGCATCGAAATGATGTTTATCGTTAAAATCTTTTGTGTAAGTCAATTGGATATTACCCATCAAGATGTTTTGCTTATTATCTATCCGCTCAGCATGACCTCCGTCTGAAATACTGGCTTTGATATCTTTAGGGAAATAGCGCTTGTTTTCCTTTACATTATAAGTATAAGAACCGAATGCACTCAATTTCAAACCATCAAGAATAGTGTATGTCAAACGGCCATGCACATTTACATAAGCATTTATCTCGCGGTCTTTAATTTCTAAGCGTCCCATGGGATTTTGTATTTCATTTGCCATTGGATCCTCATCCCATACTCCTTCTTCATTTTTTGTTGTAGGAAATGTGGGATTATAAGAAGCAGCAGAATAGAATGTCTTTTCATAGTCGTTCGTGTTATCTATTTCTTTCAAAGAGCCAAACATACCAAACTCTATTTTCAATTTATCATCAAACATTGCCTGCATAGCATCCAATTTCGCCGTATAATTACGCATTCCACTATTTTTAATGATTCCCTGTTGGTCAATCAAGCCCACAGAGGCTCGATAGTTTGAATCATCATTGCCTGCTCCAAAAGAAAGATTATGGTTCTGAGTATAACCAATTTGTTCTATTTCATTAAACCAGTTTGTATTGTATCCTAAATCATTAGGACTCATTCCAAGTTTCCGGGCTGTGGCTCGGTATTGGTCTGCAGAAAGCATGTCTAAATTCTTATAAACATTGCTAACACCATAATTTCCATTATAATTCAAAGTCTTTACGCCATTCTTTCCTTTTGCTGTCGTCACAACAATTACACCGGATGCTCCTCTCGAACCATACTGTGCCGTTTCTGATGCGTCTTTTAAAATGGTAAATGTCTCAATATCAGCAGGAGCAATTGCGTTCAACATAGACAAATCCCCAAATATACCATCTATAATCACTAATGGGTCGTTACCTCCAGACAAAGATGTCGTACCGCGAACACGAATTGAAGGTGTTGATGCGGGGTCACCTCCAGTCTGCGTAATCACCACACCTGCAACTTTTCCTTTTATTGACTCCAGAGGATTATTCACCACACCTTGATTCATATCCTCCTTTTTCAAACGTTCAACAGCACCAGAAATCGTACGTTTACTTCCTGTTGCATAACCTACCACGACTATCTCATCTAATGCTTCCATATCTTCTTCCAGAATAATATTAAAAGAAGACTGTCCGTTAATTTGAATGACTTGCGTTTTATATCCAACATAAGATATTTCCAATATTCCATCTTTGGATGACGCATTAAATGAAAAGTTGCCATCAAAATCTGTAATTGTGCCATTGGTTGTCCCTTTCTCCAGCACACTGGCTCCAATTATAGGGTCTTCCAATTTGGCATCTTTTACTACCCCCGACACAGCTATTTGCTGTGCATAAACACATACAGAAAGTAATATTCCTAACAATAGTAGAAATACACTCCTCCCTTGTTTGAAGAAAATTCGTTTTTTCATGCTTCTTTCTTTAAGATTAGTAACTATAACATTCTCTCTAAATTCTATTGATAAATGACATCCTTGACTTACACATTGTATGGATGACCACACTGCAATAACATCGAAAAAACAGCTTGATGCTATTCCTTTGAACTTTTGTAAGCAAAATTAAAGAGAAGCCAAACTGTTGTTTCAACATACAAAAACAATATAAATGGTATCACTTGGTAACTGTCTGACAACTAACATGAAGAGTTTTTGGAGAACAAGTAAAATATAAATAGCATGAGGTATATTACGTTACCAAGAATTGTTCTGTAAAAGAGTTTTACTACCTTTGTTTTATTAATACAAAACAATCTTTGCGCTAATCATCTAATATGGAGTTATCATTATGAAAACTTTTTTCCTTTTCCTTTGTGTGTTTTTCCCGGTAGCATTCTCTGCAGCAGAGAATGTCTCATTAGAGAGTATTTTAAAAGAATTGGATGAAACAATCAAAAACAGGGAAATATATGTTCTACAAAAAGAACATACGCTTGATACATTAAAGCTGGAACTTAAAGTAGCACAATCTCCCGAAGAGCTTTACACTTCATATAAAAAACTTCTTGAAGCATATAAAAGGTATCAAACCGATTCTGCCCTTCATTACGTTCACTTGGAAGAAAACTTGCTTAAAGAAAATCCATTTATAGGAAACGCTGAGGATATACTCATGGATAAAGTTGAAGTATTAGGTATTATGGGAATGTATAAGGAAGCCATCCAGATATTAGATTCAATAGACAAACATAACATAAACAATCCGGCACAGCTGACAAACTATTTCCATCAATACCGCACAATTTATGGATATATGTCTGATTTTTCTTTAACTGCATCTATAAAAGAAATATACAAGCAAAAGACAAACTTATATAGAGATTCACTTCTTGTACAGTTAGGAAAAACTAACCACTTCACATATATCCTTGTTGAAACAGACAAGATGATAGTAGAACGAAAATACAATGAGGCTCTACAGAAGATTTTCAACCTTTACGAAAAACCAGAAATTCCATACAGATTAAAAGGTTTACTTGCTTATAATATAGCAGAAATATATCGAAACTTGGAAGTATCTGATAAATACATGTTTTATCTTGCTGTTTCTGCTATCTGCGATTTGAAACTTTGTATCCGGGAATATGTGGCATTATCCAAACTTGCTTTTTCTTTATATGAAAAAGGAGATATCGATAGGGCTTACAAATATTTGCAATGCTCTATGCAAGATGCTGTTTCTTGCAATGCCCGTCTCCGCACCATTGAAACGACAGCTGCTTATCCCATAATAAACCAAGCCTATACCATACAAGAGAAACAAAGCAACCAAATTCAATGGGGTTTGCTTATCGGTATTACTATTATTTCTATATTCCTTATTACTGCTGTTTTTATTTTGAAAAAGCAAATGAAAGAACTCTCAGATATTCGTAATGCACTGAACGAGACAAATAATCATTTATCTGAAGCAAATAAAAAATTATCAGATTCAAATACAACCAAAGAACAGTATATTACTTATTATTTAGAACAGTGTACATTATATCTCGACAAATTGGAAGATTACCGCCGTTCGCTCGTCAAGCTTGCCCTTGCCTCAAAAATAAACGACCTGTTCAAAGCCATCAAATCAGAACGATTCATAGAAGAAGAACGATCAAAATTTTATAAGAGTTTTGACGAAACATTCTTGAGACTTTATCCACGTTTTGTGGAACAATTTAACGAGTTGCTTGCCGATGGTGAAAAAATCTTTCCTAAACCGGGAGAATTGCTTTGCACTGAGATTCGTATTTTCGCATTAATCCGCATTGGCATTACAGACAGTAACAAGATTGCCCGTTTCCTCCGTTATTCTATCAACACAATTTACATATACAGAAGCAAAATACGCAACAAAGCCAAGGGAGACAAGTCTTTGTTTGAACAAGAAATCATGAATATCAAAGATTCAGAAAAATGAATAGTTCTGAATAACCGCACAGTCTTTAGACAAAAATCCTTCCCTTCTCTTTTATATGCTGCCGGCGGAAATTACCAAAATCCACTCCTTAGTTTGGTAATCCAATTACCAACATGCTATGGTAATCGGATTACCAAAAAGAGGTAACCAATTTGGTAATTTCATAACCCGCGATAATTCTTTTGAAGTAACTCTGTTTCAGGAGTATACAAGGAAGAAAATCATAAACTCTTTGCCAGCTCTTTGCTGACATTCCAGATTTCCT
>CAYZTO010000005.1:25103-29818 GCA_964481365.1 uncultured Parabacteroides sp.
AAAATCATAAACTCTTTGCCAGCTCTTTGCTGACATTCCAGATTTCCTCTAATATTTTTCGGTCGTTAGACAAACGAGGTATTTTGTGTTGTCCTCCGGCCTTTCCATTTCTCTTCAACCATTCATAAAAACTTCCATTTGAAGCTACTATAACTTCGAGTGGCTGCAAAGAAATTTCTTTATAACGCTTTGCTTCGTAATCAGAATTGAGAGATTGCAATTGACTGTCAAGCATAGCAGCAAAATTTGCAATGGATTGTGGCAACTTATCGAATTCTATGAGCCACTGATGCCTGCCTTTGGCTTTATCGAGCATAAATAATGGAGCAACTGTATAGTCCCTCACCCTTGCATCCGTTTGCAGACATGTTTTTGCAAGGGCTTTATCTGCATTATCAACCATCAGTTCTTCCCCAAAAGCATTAATGAAATGTTTGGTCCTGCCGGAAATGACAAATTTGTATGGTCTAAGGGATGTGAAACGCACCGTATCGCCTATTACATAACGCCACAAACCACCGGGAGTAGATATCAGCATTGCATAGTTTTTACCTGTCTCTACCGATTCAAGCGGGATAACTTCGGGGTTCTCCTTATTTACTTCATTGAAAGGTATAAATTCATAGAATATGCCATAATCGAGCATTAAGAGAAGAGATTTGTCATCCGGATTGTCTTGTATTCCGAAAAAACCTTCTGATGCATTGTAAGTCTCCATAAAGTGCATCTTTTCTGACGGTATCAATGCCTTGTATTGTTCCCTGTAAGGTTCAAAACTAATGCCTCCATGAAAAAAAACCTCCAAGTTAGGCCATACATCTGTCAAAAACTCCCTGCCGGTATGACGAAGTATGGCACGTATCAAAACCAACATCCATGATGGAACCCCGGAGAGGCTATTAACATCTGCACAGCATGTACTTTCCACTATTGCTTTTATTTTGCTTTCCCACTCGTCCATCAGTATGATTCGCTTTTCAGGAACTCTAATCAAATTCACCAATGGATTAAGATTTTGTATCAAAACGGCAGAAAGGTCACCGCAATGCATATTCTTGTTAAGGGGAGAAGGAGCATGGCTGCCACCGAGAATCAGACCTTTGTGAGAAAAAAAATTACTGCCCGGGGTATTTTCAAGATATAAAGCAACGGTATCAATTCCCCCAAGATAATGGGCTTTCTTCAATATTTCATCCGTAACAGGCAGGAACTTGCTTTTATCATTTGTCGTTCCGCTACTTTTTGCAAACCAACGAACCGGTGTAGGCCAAAGAATATTGCGTTCACCGTTTATCATTCGCGCAATGTCACCTTTCAAGGTTTCATAGTTCTGCACCGGGATACGTTCTTGAAAATCTTGCCATGTATGAACAGATGAAAAATCATAACGTCTTCCCCATTCTGTTTTCCGTGCCGTATAGAGAAGGTAACGTAATTGCTGCTGCTGCAAATCCACAGCTTCTTCGGAGTAACGCCGTATTTTTTGTTGGCGCGAACGAAAAAAGAGTGATATGGTCTTTGTCAGAATATCCATAAATATAAGATTAACCTTTTAGGAACACAGAACATATAGTGAATATGTGTCCATTCTTTAAGAAAGTCCTTTATTCCACATTTTCCTTTGAAACACGAGTCTCTGCGATAGATTCCTTTTTTGCCACAGCCATTCTTTGCTTCTTTTTCAAATTGGAAACCAATTGCTGAAATTCTTTATCACCCCGCAATTTCTTAATAGCCATTTGGGAAGCTTTCTGTTGTGATTCTTTCTTTGTATAACCTATCCCTATTCCCATTTGAATGTTGTTATCAAGGATTACCGCAGTCTGGAAAACAGGATTTCCATCATCGTCCATAAAAGACTCTATTATATTGAAGGTTATTTCCAGTTTGTTTTTCTGGCTCCATTCTATCAGATGCGATTTGAAGTTCATTTCCTTGCGTGCAATAGAGTCAATGTTTATATATCGCTTGATGATGATGGTTTCTATAAAATCATAGCATTTATTATAGCCTTGGTCTAAGTAAACAGCCCCGATTAATGCTTCCAACGCATTTCCGTATATATAACTATTATGCGAATTTACCTTGGTTGCATATTTCACCATCTTGTCTATTTGCAACTCAAGGGCTATGCTGTTTAGGGTTTCTCGCTTTACTATTTTAGAGCGGGTATTTGTCAGATATCCTTCCCTCTTATTGGGAAAATGCTTATATACAATATCGGCAACTATTGCATCCAGCACAGCATCACCCAAAAATTCCAATCTCTCATTGTTAATGTGTTTTCCTTTATCGTCTTCCACCAACGACGATTTATGTAAAAAAGCTTGCTGGTAAATTTTTACATCGTTGGGATAAAGACCTGTAATCCTATAAATAGACAAATAAGGCTCCTTATCTTTATTAATAAAGAGCCTTATCCGCTTATATAGATTTGAAAACCACACCTATTCTAAGAATTTTTTAACAATAACACTTGCATTATGCCCGCCAAAACCAAATGTATTGGACAATGCAGCATTCACAGTACGTTTTTGTGCTTTATTGAATGTAAAGTTCAGTTTGTAATCTATTTCCGGATCATCATCGCCCTCGGCATGGTTTATTGTTGGAGGAACAATATCTTCTTTAACCGACATAACGCAAACAATAGTTTCCAAAGCACCTGCCGCACCCAACAAATGTCCTGTCATAGATTTTGTAGAACTTATATTCAACTTATAAGCATGTTCTCCAAATACTTCTTTTATAGCTTTAGCCTCAGGAATGTCTCCCACCGGAGTAGAAGTACCATGCACATTGATATAATCAATATCTTCCGGTTTCATCCCTGCATCTTCAAGGGCATTCTGCATTACCAAACGCGCCCCCAATCCCTCCGGATGGGTTGCTGTCAAGTGATATGCATCTGCAGACATACCTGTGCCCACCACTTCAGCATATATTTTAGCACCTCTTTTCAATGCATGACCAAGTTCTTCCAATATCAAGCAGGCAGCACCTTCTCCCATCACAAATCCATCACGGCTTGCACTGAAGGGACGGGATGCCGTCTCCGGAGAATCATTGCGTGTAGACAAAGCATTCATGGAATTAAACCCTCCGATACCTGCTACCGAAATAGCAGCTTCCGCTCCACCGGTTACAATCACATTTGCCTTGCCAAGACGAATATAATTAAAAGCATCGGCAATTGCATTTGTAGAAGAAGCACAAGCCGAAACCGTTGCAAAATTAGGTCCGTGAAATCCGTAAATCATTGAAATGTGACCGGCTGCTATGTCGGCAATCATCTTAGGAATAAAAAACGGGTTGAATTTGGGACCGACAGTATCCTTAATACGTTCGTATCCCATCGTTTCCTCTTCAAAAGTTTTGATTCCGCCAATCCCGGCCGCGAAGATGACACCTATGCGATTCTTATCCTCATGTTCCAAATCCATTGCAGCATCTTCAACCGCCTGTTTAGCAGCAGCGATAGCGAGGAGGCTATACCTGTCGCATTTGCGTGCCTCTTTCCTGTCCACATATTTTGATATATCCAGATTCTTGACTTCGCACGCTATCTTAGTCTTAAATTTTGATGCATCAAATTGAGTAATAGGTCCAGCACCGCTTTTCCCATTGATAAGACCCTCCCAAGTTTCTGCGAGGGTGTTACCAAGAGGAGAAACGGTACCAAGACCTGTTACTACTACTCTTTTTAATTCCATACTTTTAGTAAATAAAAGATTGGATTACTACTTCGCATTAGCTTCAATGTAAGCTATAGCGTCGCCTACAGTTGTAATCTTTTCTGCTTGGTCATCGGGGATGGAGATACCGAATTCCTTTTCGAATTCCATTATCAGTTCCACGGTGTCAAGAGAGTCTGCTCCTAAATCGTTTGTAAAGCTTGCTTCGTTAGTTACTTCAGACTCTTCTACGCTTAATTTATCAACGATGATAGACTTTACTTTTGATGCAATATCAGACATAACTTTTTAGTTTAGATTAATAATACGAATTTACTTTTTACTTTTGCGCCGCAAAGGTAAAGTATTTTTTGTGTGACAATAAAATTTCTGGAATGAAAAATATTGAAAACAGCACAATAACCTTCTTATTGTGCATTAATTGAATTTCTAAAATGAAGAATATAGCAATTTTTGCCTCAGGCAACGGTACAAACGCGGAAAACATAGCCCGGTACTTTTCGGGCAACAAAGACATCCGGGTATCAATAGTCCTATCGAACAGCGCCAACGCTGGCGTTCACCAACGCGCGTCGCGCCTTGGAATACCGTCCTTTACATTCAAGCGGGAAGATTTCGCAGCCGGAACACCCATCGTAGATTTCCTTAAAAGTTACGACATCGACCTGATAGTGCTTGCCGGTTTCCTGTGCCTCGTGTCCAAACCCCTCTTGGATGCCTATCCGGAGAAGATAATAAACATCCACCCCGCACTTTTGCCCAAATTCGGCGGGAAAGGGATGTACGGTGGCCGTGTACACGAAGCCGTAATCGCGGCAGGGGAGAAAGAATCGGGAATAACCATACATTATATAGATGAAAACTACGACAAAGGCAGCACCATATTCCAGGCAACTTGCCCGGTAATGCCCGGCGACTCTCCCGACTCCCTTGCGGCGCGGGTACACGCCCTCGAATACGAATATTTCCCGAAGGTGATTGAAGAAATACTCTCGAAGGAATCCTGAGCGGGAATGCGGT
>CAYZTO010000005.1:29918-43493 GCA_964481365.1 uncultured Parabacteroides sp.
ATATTTTGCAAAAAAGAAAAAAGCGGGGAACGGGGGAAGGAAACACTTTGCAATTCGTACAATAACCATCTGCGCACATGGAACATATAATTGAAAGTTTGAGAAGGAAATACCCGATGTCGGACGATACAATCGAGAGCCTTGAAGCCTGCCTCGCGCCGTGCAGTTTCCCGAAAAAATACCAGATAGTGAAAGCCGGGGAGTACAGCCGGGCTGCGTACTTCATCGAAAAAGGCATCACACGGTCGTTTTGGCTTGTGAACGGCGCGGAAATAACAACTTCGTTCGCGGCGGAGGGAAGCATAGTATTCAGCATGGACGAACTTTACTACGGGAAGATAAGCGAAGAATACGTAGAGGCGCTGGAGCACGTGGAAGCCTATTCCATATCCATCAACGACCTGAGGAGGCTCTTCGAGACCAATCTTGAAATATGCAACTGGGGCAGAATCATCCACCAAGACGAGTACCGCCGTTTGCACAGGAGCCACAAAGAGCGACTGACGCTCCCCGCACGCGAGCGTTACGAAGAATTCAAGAAACAATTCCCCGATGTGTGCCGGCGTGTAAACCTCGGATACATCGCGTCGTACCTCGGCATCACGCAATCCACGCTTAGCAGGCTAAGGGGAAACATTTAAGCAAAACATTCCCTATTTTGACGCAGGGCAAACATTGCTGCGCGAAAACGAAATACCTTTGCAGGCATCTTTTATAACTTACTTAAACAGAAAAACAGATGCCTAAAACATTTATTCCCTCTGCCGCTTTTGCAGACACCAAGCCGCATTACGACATACTCGACGGGCTTCGCGGAACGGCAGCCCTGCTGGTGGTTTTCTACCATATCTTCGAAGGATTGTCATTTGCCGAAGGCGGGACGCTTATTACCACAATCAACCACGGGTATCTTGCGGTCGATTTCTTCTTTATGCTTTCCGGATTTGTAATCGGCTACGCCTACGACGACCGTTTGGGGAAGACGATGAGCCTCGGGAACTTCTGCCGGAGGCGCTTGATACGCCTGCATCCGATGATAATCATGGGTGCCGTGCTCGGTGTGGTTTTTTATTTGATACAAGGAGGCGTGCGGTGGGACGGCACGCACGTGGAAACACCGCTCGTAATGGTAGCGTTGCTCTGCGCGATGTTTTTTATACCCGCCGTACCCGGAATGGGGCGCGACATACGCGGGAATGGCGAGATGTTCCCCCTCAACGGCCCCAGTTGGTCGCTGTTTTTCGAGTACATCGGCAACATATTGTACGCCCTTTTCATACAAAAGATGGGAAACAAGGCTCTGGCAGTGCTTGTGGCTTTGTCGGGAGCCGGATTGGCATGGTTTGCCCTCACCGACGCGGTGGGTTACGGCATGATAGGGGTCGGGTGGACGCTCGACGGGCTTAATTTATCCGGCGGACTGCTGCGGATGCTGTTTCCATTTACTTTGGGAATGCTCCTTTCGAGGAATTTCACCCCTTACCGGATAAGGGGAGCGTTCTGGATTTGCTCGGCGGTGCTTTTGCTGGTTTTCATAGTGCCATACGTGGAAGGGCAAAGCCCTGTGTGCCTCAACGGAGTGTTCGAAATAGCCTGCATAGCCTTTTTGTTCCCCGTATTAGTATGGATTGGGGCGTCGGGAACCACTACTGACAAACGTTCAACACAAATCTGCAAGTTTTTAGGGGACATTTCATACCCGCTTTACGCCGTCCACTACCCCGTGATGTACTTGTTCTATTCGTGGCTCATAAAAAACGGGTATTATACATTTGGCGAAGCCTGGAAAATGGCTGCCGTAGTGTACATAGGGTGCGTAGCGTTGGCGTATGCCTGCCTGAAACTGTACGACGAGCCTGTGCGCAGGTGGCTAAGCCGCAAATTCTGACGTTTAATACTAAAAACCCCTGCAAAATCCCCGGAGTTCAAAAGAACAACATATTTGTACAAGGAGTTTTGCAGGGGCTTCGGCAAACAAGCCTGTAACTTTAAATCACAATCAATCCCATTTTACCGCGTCTTGCAATATTACGCCGTCCGTTGCGTCTTCTGCCGTGAATGTTCCCTCTTTGTATTGCAAACAAAGCATCACCAGCGGTTCGGTACCGTTGTTGCGGACTGAACGAACACCTTCGGGAGCCACACGGACAACACTTCCTTCCGACACAGCGAAAACTTTACCGTCTACCTGGAATTCCCCTTTTCCGGAAAGGAAGAAATACAGCTCTTCGTGGTTCTTGTGCGTATGGAGAAATCCCGTCTCCGTGCCCGGCTGGAACATTTGGAACGAAAATTCCCCTCCTGTAGCGCCCACGGCAGCCCCGCCGAAAATTTTTCCCGGTATCTTCACGCCCGGACCCAACTCCAAAACATATTCACCAAGTTCATTCAGTTTGCCAACGTTGATGGCACTGAAGTTTTTTGCTTCCGCAATCTTTTCAATCTTTTTCATAAGCATACTTTATTTATTCGATTAAACACCAGTTGTTATTTCAATGCTGCCACAAAGGTAAAAAGCGATACAACTCCCTGCAAGAAGGCACCAAAACGTCATTTGCTTACTTCGACGGAACTATTGCTGGTTACAAAAGGATTATGAACCCCTACTTTATTATATTTTAAGAAAGCAATATCTTATCAACACCTTGACCTTCTATTTTTCCACATATTTTCGTATGTTTGCAACCACTTATCAACATTTCTACTTATATGCAAACATATTCGACGGGATACATAGATATTCCAATTCCTGGAAATATAGATTTGAAAGAAAGAATCAACACTTTGAGGAAAGAAAAAAACGCAGTAATCCTTGCGCACTATTATCAGACGGGTGACATACAAGACATCGCGGACTACGTAGGCGATAGTCTGGCTTTGGCACAATGGGCTGCACGCACGGAAGCGGATATAATAGTCATGTGCGGGGTTCATTTCATGGGCGAGACCGCAAAGATATTAAGCCCAGACAAGAAAGTGCTCGTCCCTGACCTTAACGCGGGTTGCTCACTTGCCGACAGTTGCCCGGCAACGGATTTTGAAGCTTTCGTAAAAGCCCACCCGGGGTACAAGGTGATTTCTTACGTTAATACAACAGCTGCTGTAAAGGCTTTGACAGACATTGTTGTAACATCAACAAACGCCCGACAGATTGTGGAGAGCTTTCCAAAAGATGAAAAGATAATTTTCGGTCCCGACCGCAACCTTGGAAATTATATAAACAGCATAACCGGCCGCAATATGCTCCTTTGGGACGGCGCTTGCCACGTACACGAGCAATTTTCACTTGAAAAAATCCTGGAATTAAAGCGGCAATACCCCGCAGCGGAGATTATAACCCATCCGGAATGCAAACGCCCGATAATAGAGGTGTCTGATTTTGTGGGTTCAACCGCCGCACTCCTAAAACATACCGTCCGCTCGGAGAAAAAGCAATTCATCGTCGCCACGGAAAGCGGTGTAATCCATGAAATGCGTAAGCAAAGCCCTGGAAAGGAGTTTATCCCCGCGCCGCCAAACGACAGCACCTGTGCCTGCAACGAATGCAATTTCATGCGCCTGAACACAATGGTAAAATTGTATAATTGCCTCAAGTTTGAATTTCCGGAGATAACCGTAGAGCCTTCCATACAGGAAAAAGCTGTCCGCCCAATCCAACGTATGCTTCAGCTCTCTGAAAAACTCGGACTTTGAATCTCACAACTGTCAATGTAATCTGAAAAAATACGTATGTAGTTGCTTGAAAGCATATTTTGGGGTTGCATTCTCCCTCACTTGCTTTCAAAAATCAATATCTTTGCCTGAAACAATTAAATCTTATGAACAAAAAGCATTTACTAACCGTTCTACTATGCCTGTTCGCCCTCGCAGGATGCAACAAGCAAGCACATTTCATCAGCGACGATGCTTATCGCGCTGAAGTGGAAAAGGATTTCCTGGAAAAACAGCAGGAACTGCCCAATGGCGACCTGTTTGCAGTGTTCAACGAAACAATGACGCAGGAAGAAAAAGAGGCAATGATGTTCCTCTATGCTTATATGCCCATTGGCGACATAACAGATTATAGCGGCGACTTCTATTTGCGGAATATCAAGTCTTCATTCAAGGCTCGTAGCGAGATGCCGTGGGGAAAACAAATTCCGGAAGATATTTTTCGCCATTATGTGCTTCCTGTCAGAATCAACAACGAGAATCTGGATGAAAGCCGCATGGTTTTCTACGATGAATTGAAAGAGCGCGTCAAAAATTTACCTCTCCGCGATGCTGTCCTCGAGGTAAATCACTGGTGCCACGAGAAAGTCATATACACTCCGTCCGATGCACGCACAAGCTCACCCCTTGCCTCAGTCAAAACAGCCTATGGACGTTGCGGGGAGGAATCTACATTCACTGTGGCAGCACTCCGTTCGGTGGGCATACCTGCACGCCAAGTTTACACGCCGCGTTGGGCGCATACAGACGATAATCACGCCTGGGTAGAGGCTTGGGTAGATGGTAAATGGTGCTTTTTCGGCGCTTGCGAGCCTGAACCTGTGCTGAACATGGGTTGGTTCAACGGTCCGGCGTACCGTGGAATGCTGATGCATACTAAAGTGTTCGGAAAATACCACGGTCCAGAGGATGTGATGGAGCATACGGCAAGTTACACAGAGATAAATGTCATCGACAATTATGCTCCTTCGGCTAAGATAACAGTAAAAGTAACCGACACGAAAGGCAATGCAGTAGAGAATGCCTTGGTTGAATTCAAACTTTACAACTATGCAGAATTTTATTCTGTTGCCCGCAAGAAAACAGACAGCAATGGTGAATGTTCACTCTCGGCAGGCAAAGGCGATATGCTTGTGTGGGCAAGCAAAGACGGGTTGTACGGCTATGGAAAGGTATCTTTCGGAAAAGAATCTGAAAAAACAATAGCACTGGATAAAAAACCGGGAACGGAAGAAACCATACAGCTCGATATAGTTCCTCCGGTGGATGGTTCTATACCTGTCGAAGTCACAGAAGAACAAAAGGAAACTAATGCAAAACGGTTGCTCGAAGAGGATGACATACGCAACAAATATGTTTCCACTTTTTATACTGAAGAGAAAGCCCGCGCACTTGCAAAAGAACTTGGCATTGATGAAGAGAATACTATAAAGTTTATGATAGGCAGCCGTGGAAACTACGAAGAAATAGAAAAATTCTTACGAGACACTCCGGCGAATAAAAGGGGAACAGCGATGGATTTATTAGGCGTAATTTCGGCAAAAGACCTTCGTGACACGCCTGCATCAGTCCTTTCTGACCATCTGAATAATACTCCCGAAATAAAAAGTGATTTATATGTGGAATATATACTGAATCCGAGAATAAGCAACGAGTTCCTTACCCCGTACAAAGGATTTGCGGCAACGCAAGTGGATGAAGCAACCCGTAATGAAGTACGTGAAAACCCTGCAGAGCTTGTAAATTGGGTAAAACAGAATATATCCATAAAGGAAGAACTTAATCCGCAACGTATTCCTATAATGCCTATAGGTGTATGGAAAGCTCGTGTGGCTGACAAGCATTCTCGCGACATATTTTTCGTATCGGCTGCACGTAGCATGGGTATTCCCGCACGTGTAGAACCTGTGGCAAAGAAGGTGCAATATTATAAAAACGGATGGGTGGATGTCAATTTTGAAGCAGCTATCCAAAGCAATGCGAAACAAGGTAAGGTTATTGCATCGTATAATCCTATCAAATCTTTGCAAGACCCTAAATATTATAGCCATTTCACTATCGCGAAAGTATTGGACAATGGTACATTGCAAACTCTCGACTTCGAAAGTGCAAATAGTGCTGATATGGGTGCGGGAAATACATGGAGTGCGCTTTTGAAGAATCCGCTTTCTCTGGATGAAGGTAACTATGTATTGGTGACCGGAACACGCATGGCAAACGGTAGTGTATTGTCTGAAATGAGTTTCTTTACAGTAAATGAAGGTAAAACCACACCTATAAAGCTTGAGATGCGCGAAAGCAAGGATGAAATCCAAGTTATAGGCAACTTCAATTCCGAGAATAAATTCAAATTAGCTGAAGATGGAAAAGAAACCAGCCTGCTTTCCACTACCGGCAGAGGGTATTACATTGTTGCAGTCCTCGGAGCACGCCAAGAGCCGACAAATCATGCAATGCGCGACATCGCGGCAGTAAAAGACGAACTGGAAACATGGGGAAGACAAATAGTGCTCCTATTCCCGGACGAAAAAGGATGGCAAAACTTCGATGCTAAAGAGTTTGGCACTTTGCCAAACTGCATAACCTACGGAATAGACGAAAGCCATGTAATACAAAATGAAATTGTAGAAGCCATGAAGCTCAGCAATGCACAACAATTGCCTATTTTTATCATAGCGGACACTTTCAACCGTGTAGTTTTTGTATCACAAGGCTATACAATAGGATTAGGTGAACAACTTATGAAAGTTATTCACAAGCTTTGATGTATATGAAATACTAATTGGCGTAAGGCGTTACGGCTAAAAAGTGCAGCCATTAAAAATAAATATACGCCTGCGCCAATTCTCAATTGTTTATTACTACTTTTGCAGTCGTTTTTAATAAATCAGAAATGAATGCAAAAAATTTATCTAAACTTACAGACCGCCAACTGCTTCAGCGAGAATTGAAAGATTATTTAATGATAGCGGTAGGTATGTTTTTATATTCAATAGGATGGACTGTATTCCTCCTACCTAATAACATTACCAGTAACGGTGTTCCGGGCATTGCTTCCATTATTTATTTTGCCACCGGATTACCCGTTCAATATGTTTACTTCCCTATCAATGCTTTTTTATTGCTTCTTTCCCTTAAAATATTGGGCTTCAAGTTCAGTATCAAAACTATTTTTGCTGTTTTTACCCTTACATTTCTTCTTTCCGTTGTTCAAAAGATAACGACAGGCATGCACTTGCTTGCAGACCAACCTTTCATGGCTTGCGTAATAGGCGCTGTATTCTGTGGGACAGGAATAGGAACGGCTTTTTCGTTTAACGGAAGTACCGGAGGCACTGATATTATTGCTGCCATAGTTCACAAATACAGAGACATCTCACTGGGACATATAATAATGTTCTGCGACCTTATAATAATAGGGTCAAGTTATTTTGTCCTACATGATTGGGAAAAAGTCATATATGGTTATATGATGATGTTTATTTCCAGCTTTGTGCTTGACCAGATTGTAAACAGCAATCGTCAATCTGTCCAATTCTTTATAATCTCCAAGCACTATGAAGAGATAGGACATCGTATAAACAAGGATATTCACAGAGGTGTAACAGTTATAGACGCAATGGGATTATATACAGGAGACGGAATAAAGATGATATTCGTACTTGCCAAGAAAAGGGAATCAAACTACATCTTTCGCCTTATTCAAGACATAGACCCTGATGCATTTGTATCGCAAAGTGCAGTTATCGGAGTATATGGAAAAGGGTTTGACCGTATAAAACTGAAGCAACACAAGCATACGGAAAAAATAGAAACCAAAGAGGAAAACAAACTCAACCTTAACACATAAAAATTTACTTTCCATGAATGTATTGAAACAGGCTATTACTCAATGGATGATGAATATCGAAGTAGAGCAAGAATACCTCCAGCAATGGAGTATAAGCTTCATCGTCATATTGGGTATTGTCTTAGTTTCATACGTTGCAACAAAATTATTCCACCATATAGTAATTCCTACCATACAGACTATAACAAAAAAAACAAAAGTAACATGGGACGACTACATCTTCAACGAGCAAATGCTCACGGCTTTCTGCCGCCTCATTCCACCATTGATGTGGTACATACTCCTGCCTTTTGCTTTTTCTACTGAGCAAAAAATACTTGATATACTGCTGCGTGCAAGCCTCGTATATTTAATTGTAATGGTGCTAAGGTTAGTAAGCACATTCATTAATATACTGTATGAACTGTCTAATGAACACGAAGCATTCCGCAACCGCCCGCTAAAAGGAATATACCAGATGGTTAATATAATATTCATCTGCATAGGCTTGATACTCATTATAAGCATACTTATAAACCAAGATGCCACATCAGTACTTGCAGGATTAGGTGCATCAGCCGCTATACTGATGCTTGTATTCAAAGACAGCATACTCGGTCTTGTAGCCGGCATACAGCTTTCCGCAAACAATATGCTCCGCCCAGGAGACTGGATTACTATTCCCAAATACGGTGCAAACGGCTTTGTAATAGAGGTTTCACTTACTACCATAAAAGTACAAAACTTCGATAAAACCATAACCACGGTTCCACCATACGCACTAATAAGCGATTCTTTCCAAAACTGGCGAGGCATGCGTGAAAGCGGAGGACGGCGTATAATGCGTTCGCTACTTATGGACGTGAACAGCATCCATACTTGCTCACCGGAAGATATTGAGAAGCTAAAGAAGGCAAAACTTTGGCAGGTTGATGAAAACTGCAATGAAAGTCCACTTATAAATCTTGAAGCATTCCGGGTTCATGCACTGGCTTATTTACGGGAAAGGAAAGATATAAACAACGATATGCACCTCATGGTGCGGCAGCTACAACCAACCTCGGAAGGTTTTCCATTGGAAATTTATTGCTTTACCACAGAAAAAGAATGGATTCCTTATGAAGATGTCCAAACGTCTGTATTCAATCATCTTATAGGCGTACTACCTGAGTTTGGACTTCGCCTATACCAGAAGCCTTCAGAATACATGCTGTGTAATTAATAATATTTCATACAGAGTATGTATTTAGCCAACTAATTCATACACAAAGCATTGTGAATTGGTAGGCTTTTTTGCGTCTTTAGGCATTCCCGAAGTGGCACTTCTACATTTGCTATGTTAAACATTGACATTCTCTAAGTTAAACTTCGAGGTGATCGAAGTTTAACTTAGAGAAAATTAATCTAATGCTTTATATTTTTATATAGATTCTCTTCTTATAAAGAATATATCCCAGACTCCAATTCAACAAAACAAAAAAGATAGCCCATACGAGCGAGCCTTCATAATATCCAAAGAGCGGAACCAATACATTGCCGTAAGTATAATCCCTGAAAACTTCAAGCAAAGTTTCGAGGACTGCTGCCTGAACATAAAGGTACAAGGGATTTATTCCGAACGATTCGAAAAACATAGTCCACTTACGCATTTTACGTATTTCTATCATCCACATAAGCAAACCTAAAAGAAGAGAACCCAATCCGCAGGTCGTCAGGACAAACGTGCTACTCCATATTTTTTTGTTGATAGGACATCCATAATTGAGCAACAAGCCGGCAAACGTAAGTATTGTACCAAAAATGAAAATATTGCGGGTTATAAGTTCCACGTTGTTTTTACAGCTCATAATCATTTTGCCTATATAAAAGCCGAATAGTACATGAGCTATGCTGCTGAGGCAACTGAGTATGCCTTCGGGATCGAATGCAATGAGGACGCCATTGTCCATAGTATCGCTATACATATGTGTTTCACCCAAAACAGCCCTGTCTATGACTGCTATAATACTTTCTGGTGAAAGTTCCATACTGTCAGTAGCCATTAGCAAAATCCAATAAATAAAAAGAATACATACAGAAGTATGAAGTAAATAACGGTGGTTTATGCTAAGCCCTATAAGGGAACCGAAACCGTATGCAAGTGCCAAGCGTTGCATCACCCCCAGTATGCGCAAATGCTCTAAATTAGATATACCATAGTTCCAAATATGGTTAAAAAAATTTAAACCTAAACCTACAAGGAAAATAACAATTGTGCGCTTGATTACTTTCTTTACGCTTTCTGCCGACCATACGAACTTATATTTACCGAGGGAAAAGTACATGGAAATTCCCATGATGAACATAAAGAATGGGAATACTAAGTCTGTCGGCGTAAATCCATTCCAATGAGAATGGAGCAGAGGAGCGTAAACATACTGCCACGAACCGGGGTCATTAACTAAAATCATCCCTGCTATGGTAATTCCACGCATAACGTCGAGGGAAAGAAGTCTGTTTGTTTGTGTCATATTATATACTATAAACTATATGGTTATTTTTATTTGACTTCAAAGATACAGCTACTTACAGGTAAAAGCATCCTTAAGAGGAGGAAAAAGTTATCACCGGTTTTCCCTACACGTAAATATCATATACATATATATTATCGTTTTCTCTTTTCTAAAAATACGTATATGATATATGGCTGTTAATTCTGTTAAAGTTTAGTTGATATAATGCTTGCTTTTGAAGTTATTAAATTGTGAGGATGAATTATTAATAAGAAACTAACATCATATATATGGTATTAGCCATTGTTTTATAGAGTATTATATTTAGTTTCCCTTGTTTGTTGATATATTCTATGTTGATAAAATCAGGGTATATAAGTGTGGGTATGATGTATGAAAAGGTGCGTTGATATCTCGTAATAAATAAATGTAGATATGTTTGGAGTGTAGCCATGTGGTAGCATATATTTAATTATTAGAGTAATGCAAGCCTTATTTTTCATTTTGTCTTCACGTGTTGTATGGGGTTTATCAACGGATTTTTAACATGAAGTATTATCTTTGCCGGAAAAGTAAAAAGGAAGATGAGAAAATTGAAAGTAACAGAGATGAACCGACTTACTCCCGAGTTATATAGGGAATGCAGTAAAATACCTCTCATAGTAGTACTTGACCATGTAAGAAGCTTAAACAATGTGGGCTCGGTTTTCCGTACTTCAGATGCTTTCATGGTAGAATCGATTTACCTTTGTGGAATTACGGCGTGCCCTCCGAATGCGGAAATACACAAGACTGCACTCGGTGCTGAGGATACGGTAGAGTGGAAGTATTTTCAATCAACATTGGAAGCTGTTGAAAAATTGAAGATGTGCGGTTATATTGTATGTGCAATAGAGCAGGTGGAAGGAAGTACTATGTTGGACAAACTTCAGTTAGACAAAGGGGAAAAGTATGCAATTATTATGGGTAATGAAGTAAAGGGAGTTCAACAATCTGTTGTTGATAAATGTGATATGTGTATAGAAATTCCTCAATATGGAACCAAGCATTCACTGAATGTATCCGTAACGGCAGGAATTGTTATATGGGAAATGTTCAGGTTATTAACAGACCATACGTAATTAGTGAATATAGAAAATAGAACTGTCTCTGATTTTCCCTAAATTTGTGCCAATGATAAAATCATATGACAAAAGACACTTCCTTTGAAACAATAACGGGTGATTTGCGCTACCTTCAATTGCTTTCACACAGTTTCCCAACAATAGCAGACGCAAGTACGGAAATAATAAATCTTGAGGCAATACTTAATTTGCCAAAAGGAACAGAGCATTTTCTTAGTGATGTACATGGAGAGTATGAAGCATTTATTCATGTTCTCCGAAATGCTTCCGGTGCTATCAAGCGCAAGGTGAATGAAATATTCAATACAACGTTACGTGAGGGTGAGCAAAAGGAATTATGTACCTTAATATATTATCCTGAAGAAAAATTGGAATTGGTAAAGTCTAAGGAGAAAGATGTGGACAACTGGTATATGGTTCGCTTGAATCAATTGGTGCGCGTATGTCGTAACGTATCATTGAAATATACCCGTTCAAAAGTACGCAAAGCTCTCCCTAAAGAGTTCTCTTATATTATACAAGAATTATTGCATGAGTCATCCGCAGAACCGAACAAGTCTGCCTATGTGGATAAGATTATAAATACTATCATATCGACCGGACGGGCTGATGAATTCATTATTGCTATTTGCAATTTGATACAGAGATTGACTATAGATTTGCTACATATTATAGGTGATATTTATGACCGTAGACCGGGTGCGCATATAATAATGGACACGTTGTGTGATTACCATAATTTAGACATTCAGTGGGGAAACCACGACATTTTATGGATGGGAGCAGCGGCCGGTAATATGGGTAGTATAGCAAATGTTATTCGTATGTGCCTTCGTTATGGAAACTTAGCCACGCTTGAAGATGGATACGGTATAAATATACTTCCGCTCGCTACTTTCGCTATGGAAACTTATGCTGATGATCCATGTACTTTGTTTAAACCGATAACAAGTGGATATGATACGGCTTTTGATGAAAAAAACATACGTCTGATATCACAGATGCAAAAAGCAATTACTGTAATTCAGTTCAAGTTGGAAGGACAGATAATTAGCCGGAGACCGGAGTTCCGTATGGATGACCGCCTTTTGCTGCACCGCATGGATTTGAAGAGGGGTATAATTCGTCTTGCCAATGGAAAGGAATATCCTTTACGGGATATATTTTGGCCTACGCTTAACCCGAAAGACCCTTATAGTCTTTCTATAGAGGAGGAGGAGTTGATGCAACGTATCTTACATTCTTTTAGAAGCAGCGAGAAGCTGCACAAACATGTAAGATGCCTTTTCCGTCATGGCAGTATGTATAAGGTATGCAATTCGAATCTGCTTTTCCATGCTTCCGTTCCACTGAATGAAGATGGGACATTGAAGAATGTTATTGTAGATGGTATGGCATATAAAGGGAAGGCTTTGCTTGACAAAGTAGACCAGCTTGTACGTACAGCCTATTTCGAGACAGAAGAAGCCACCCGAGCAACAGTTTGCAATGGACTATATATGGTATCTATGGTGTGGGGCAGACTCTCCTTTGTTTGATAAAAGTTGCATGACAACCTTCGAACGTTGTTTTATAGATGACAAAGAAACCCATCGGGAGGAAAAGGGATTCTACTATACACTCCGCACAGAAGAAAGCATATGTAATATGTTGCTTGATGAATTTTGCGTTACAGGCCAGCATCGCCACATCATTAATGGGCATGTTCCTGTACGTTCCATAAAGGGAGAGAATCCTATCAAGGCAAATGGAAAACTGTTGGTAATAGACGGAGGCTTCTCAAAGGCTTACCGCACTGAAACCGGCATAGCAGGATACACGCTTGTATATCATTCGCGTGGATTCCAACTGGTACAGCACGAACCTTTTGAATCTACAGCTAAAGCAATAGAAGAATGATTGGATATACGTTCTACAACTATTGTTGTGGAACTGAGTTCGCACAAGCAAATGGTAAAAGATACGGACAAGGGGGTTGAATTACAGATGCAGATACGTGATTTGGAAAAATTACTGTTTGCTTACCGCAACGGTTTTATCCAGGAGCGTGAACGCGAACCCCGTTACTATTACCGAGATTGATTTTTGATGAAAACTCGCTTTGTCCGGTGACAATTAGTCCATTTTTATTCAAGCAAATGTCATAAAACAAACATATTTGTCAGCCATCATTATCCCTACCTGCTGTGGCATACCGTTTGCATATTTATGGACGGACAGCAGTTCTGAAAAGAACCGGGAATCCAATAAAAATGAATTAATTAACAACTCGAAGGCGATGAACCGGAACACAAAAAATAGGAGATTAAGAATTATGACACCTATAAGAAGAAATCAAAATTGGTTACCGAGTTTTTTCAATGATTTTTTTGACAACGATTGGATGCTTAAAGCTAACGCAACAGCTCCGGCAATCAAC
>CAYZTO010000006.1:0-41583 GCA_964481365.1 uncultured Parabacteroides sp.
AATGTGCGGATGAACGATTGGATGTCTTCTTCTGTCGTATCCCACGATGTTACCAACCGTGCTTCGCTGCGTTCCTCGTCCCACATATAGAAGAAATATTTTTCGAGTAGCTTCTCCACTTTCTCCGGTGGCATGATGAAAAACAGCTGGTTCGATTCTATTTTCTGTGTGAAATGTATGTCCGGGAACTGTTTCATGGTTTCTGCCAGTCTCAAGGCGCAGGCATTGGCGTGGCGGGCGTTTTCCAGCCAGAGGTTGTTCTCTAAATAAGGGATGAACTGGGCAGACATATAGCGGAGCTTGGATGCGAGTTGTGCCGATTGCTTGCGTATGAACGGCAGGTTCTCCGTTATCTCCGGGCGGAAGGAGATTACTGCTTCGCCCATCATCATGCCGTTTTTAGTTCCTCCAAAACTCAGTATGTCCACGCCGGCATCGACAGTTACCTCTTTCATGGTGCAACCCAAATATGCGCAGGCATTTGCCAACCGTGCCCCGTCCATGTGCAGGTACATATTGTGGCTGTGCAGCAAATCTGTAATCGCCCGAACTTCATCTATTGTGTAGACTGTCCCTAATTCGGAGGCCTGTGAAATATAAACAACGCGCGGTTGGGAGTGGTGGCATACGCCGAAATTGTGGAGATGGTGGCGTATCAGTTCCGGGGTGAGTTTGCCGTCGGGTGTAGGGATGGGCGTTACCGCACAGCCGGTCATGCGTGCCGGAGCACCGCATTCATCCACGTAGATGTGTGCGGTTTCTGCGCACAGTATGCTGTGGAACGGGCGCGTTACAGCCTGCAATGCCACGGAATTAGCCCCCGTGCCATTAAAAACAAAGAAAGGCGATGCCGAATCTCCGAAGACTTCTTTCAACTTGGCAACTGCGGCGTTAGTCCACGGGTCTTCACCATAGCCGACGGCATGTTCGCTGTTTGCCTTTATCACTGCCTCTAATATAAGGGGATGTACTCCTGAATTATTGTCACTTGCAAAACTTCTCATGATTGATTTATTTAAAAAATTCCGTACAAATGTACGAATTTCCTGTACGCCTTGAAGAGGCTGATACGCAAACTTTTCCTGCTTAGGGCCATATATGGCTCGCGTTATTATTACTTTTGCAGGGAATAATCTTATCATATATAAAAGGAACAAGAACAATGGAAAAAAATTGGAACCCTGAAACCCTCTGTGTGCAGGCAGGGTGGAAGCCTAAAAACGGCGAGCCGCGCGTCGTTCCCATTTATCAAAGTACGACATTCAAGTACGACACGAGCGAGCAGATGGCGCGCCTTTTCGATTTGAAAGACAGCGGTTATTTTTATTCTCGTCTTCAGAATCCCACAAACGATGCCGTGGCAGCTAAGATAGCAGCTCTCGAAGGCGGTGTGGCAGCAATGCTCACGTCATCAGGGCAGGCTGCGAATTTCTTCACGGTATTCAATATTTGCGAAGCGGGCGACCACATAGTAAGCGCAACAAGCATTTACGGAGGGACATTCAACCTTTTTGCAGTGACGATGAAGAAGATGGGCATAGAATGCACTTTCGTGGACCAAGATGCGCCAGAAGAAGAGCTTGAGCGCGCCTTCCGCCCCAACACCAAGCTGATGTTCGGCGAAGTGCTTTCCAATCCGGGAGTGATGGTGCTCGACATAGAGAAATTCGCCGGAGTAGCACATAAGCATGGAGTCCCTCTCGTGGTGGACAATACTTTCGCCACACCTATCAACTGCCGCCCGTTGGAATGGGGTGCAGACATCGTTACCCACTCTACCACCAAATATATGGACGGGCACGCCTGTGTGGTTGGCGGATGCATTGTCGATAGCGGGAATTTCGATTGGGAAGCCCATGCGGAGAAGTTCCCCGGACTTTGCCGTCCCGACGAGTCGTACCACGGACTTACTTACACTAAGGCATTCGGGAAATTGGCATTTATCACCAAAGCCACAAGCCAGCTGATGCGCGATCTGGGTGCGATACAAGCCCCCATGAATGCCTTCCTCCTCAACCTCGGGCTCGAATCGCTCCACCTCCGTGTCCCGCAGCATTGCAAGAACGCGCAGGCAGTTGCCGAGTGGCTGGAGCAGAACGGCAAGGTGGCTTGGGTGAATTATCCCGGGTTGAAAAGCAACCGCTACCACGAGCTTGCGCAGAAATACATGCCGGGAGGTTCGTGCGGGGTTCTGTCATTCGGGCTGAAAGGCGGGCGTGACGTGGCTATCCGTTTCATGGACAGCCTGAAGTTCGTTGCTATCGTGACGCACGTTGCGGATGCTCGTACCTGCATCTTGCATCCGGCGAGCCATACACACCGGCAGCTGACCGATGAACAGTTGCGCGAGGCAGGCATAGCCCCCGATTTGATGCGCCTCTCTGTCGGCATTGAGAATGTGGACGATATAATAGCCGACCTTGAGCAGGCGATGAACTTATAAGAAAGAAAAAAGAATTGCGATAGCGTGAGCCGGTCCCGGCGAGTCGGCGACAAGAGAAACGGGTGTCGCGGGAGTCCGGGGCTGGTGCTTTAAGGTTCATTTTCTCGAAGTTAAACTTCTAGGCGGTCGAAGTTCAACTTCGAGTTTGGCAATATAGTATATAGAGAATGTCAATATACTATACTGTGCACCGCTCCCCCCGGTGGGACGTATTTTCCTTGGAAATGATATTCAAAGTTCGAACGCTCTGATGCAATCCGGAACTTCGTCGGGTGTCAGCAGGGACTGTCCGCCCGTACGCATGTCTTTGAGGGTTATTTTGCCTTCGTTTATTTCATTTTCCCCCACGATTGCCACATACGGTATTTTCTTGGCATCGGCATAAGCCATTTGCTTTTTCATTTTTGTTGAATCGGGATACAACTCTGTGCGTATGCCTGCGGCGCGCATTTTTGCCATAAGCGGAAGGATGTGTGCTTCTTCGCGTTCCCCGAAATTGACAAACAGAAGCTCTGTTCCTTGCAATGCGTTATCGGGATATGAGTTTGTTTGATTCAGCACGTCGTAGATACGGTCGGCACCGAATGATATCCCCACACCGGAAACACCATCCATCCCGAACACTCCGGTAAGGTTGTCATACCGTCCGCCGCCTGCGATGCTGCCGATTTGCACGTCGAGAGCCTTTACTTCGAAAATTGTTCCTGTGTAGTAATTCAGTCCCCTTGCAAGAGTCAAATCTTGTTCAACTTTAGATAAAAGGGGTAATTTTTTGATGCGGTCGAGAATGAATTCTGTTTCTTTTATGCCAAGCAGCCCTGTTTCAGACCTGCCGAGGATGACCTTTAGCATGGCGAGCTTTTCACGGTTTGCCCCCTTTAGCATTATAACCGGCTGCAGACGGGAGATGGCATCTTCCGTAAGACCCTTGCTGCGGAGTTCCTCGTTTACATTATCGAGACCTATCTTGTCTAATTTGTCTATGGCGACGGTTATGTCGGTCAGCTTCTCAGTTTCTCCGATGGTTTCGGCAATTCCTGAGAGGATTTTGCGGTTGTTGAGTTTGATGGCGACGCTTATCCCAAGGCGGTGGAACACTTCATCCATGATTTGCACCAGCTCTACTTCGTTGATGAGCGAATTGGAACCTACGATGTCGGCATCGCATTGGTAGAATTCGCGGTAACGGCCCTTTTGCGGTCTGTCGGCACGCCATACGGGTTGAATCTGGAATCTTTTGAAAGGGAAAGTAATTTCGTTCCGGTGCTGTACCACGTAGCGTGCGAACGGGACGGTCAGGTCGTAGCGGAGACCTTTCTCGCAGGCTTTCGAAGCGAACTTGGCAGGGTTCATCTCGTCAAGCTCTTCGCGTGTTATGCCGGAGAAGCAATCGCCCGAGTTGAGTATCCGGAACAGGAGTTTGTCGCCTTCCTCGCCGTATTTCCCCGTGAGGGTGGAAAGGTTTTCCATTGCAGGTGTTTCTATTTGTTGGAACCCGAACAGGCGATAAACTTCGCGGATAGTATCGAAGATGTAATTCCGCTTTGCCATTTCTTCGGGAGAGAAGTCTCTTGTACCTTTAGGGATGGATGGTTTTTGCATTATTCGTCTTTTTAAAATTCGATGATTTTTAATTGCGCAAAGGTAATGGTTTCGGTTCTCAAAACAAAAGGCTTATAGCTTCGCAGGATGCGTCTGCTAATCCTCTATTCCTTTTGCCGAAATTTCGCTCAGCTCTACCAGTTTGTTTACAATGGCGTAGATAGTGAGACCGCTGGGAGTGTGTATTTGTAGTTTGCGGGCAATGTTCCGCCTGTGTGTTATTACTGTGTGGGTAGAGATGCATAATCTGTCTGCAATCTCACGGTTAGTCATGCCTTTCACCACGCAGACGACAATTTCTTTTTCCCTTGCGCTGAGGTTCTGTGCTTCGTCGTCATTGGCTTCTTCCAGCCTTTCTGCTTCCATTATCCGCTCGAACTTTATCCCTATGTCTTCAGCTTCGTGGTAGGTGGTGATATGTTCATCGAATGGCTTCAATATATCATCCGGCAGGACGGATGTAAGCAAGGCTATGCATTTCATGTGCAGGCAATCGCATTCCTCTTTCATTTGTGCTAACTTGTAAGCATATTCAGATAAAAGTGGGTTTATTATGAGTATGTCAGGATGATGGGCTTTCAATGTCTCAATAAGCATATCCCCGGAACTGATATCGACAATCTGAATGTGAAAACCCGGTAAACGCTTCAGTAAAACATCTAATCCGAAACGAATAATGGCAGAGGCTTCGGCGATTGCTATTTTCAGATATTGGTTCATGACAGATGGTTTATTTGTTTTGATTCTCGTAAAAGAGTATGGCAGGAATAAATAGATAATCCTCTACCCGCGTATGGGACGACAAGTCTTCTTCGGTGGAAAAGATATCAAACAAGACACTGTTTAGTAAATTGGAGCTATTACCCGGATAATAGCGGATGAGTATGTTCTTCAGCTCGGTTATTTTCAATTCAATCTGGTCGTGCCTTTTGCGGAAGATGGATATGTTGTATTTCATGTTTTTCTCTCCTTTGAGCAACGAGCGGACGTAAGAAAAGACCGTACGCTCCTCGTAGGTCATGTGTTTGTTTACTTCCTCTGCGTATTCATCGAAATACTTGCGGATTACAAATGCCACGTCGCTCGGGCAATTTTCTATTGCATCGACTAACTTCCGGCGGATGTGTGGCAGCCGGAAGTTAAGAAAATAATCATGCGCATTATGCAAATAATTCACTAACGTGTCGATAGAAAGTTTCTTGCAAATGGATTCTGAAACTGTAGAAGTTCCGTTGCTCATGAAATTTACGACAGTAAGGAATGTGAATGTATCCACATTATTTAACCGACATACCTCTTTGATGCTCTTATCTCCAAAGCCTAACGCTATTCCGAAGCGGCTTGTGACCAAAAGCATGGGATAGTTGTCAGAAATGAGATCGCACATCCTATCATGTTCTTTATAAATTCCTTGTTTGTACATAAGTCTTCTTCTTAATGTGTGTTTGAAAGTCTTAGAGACCAAAGGTACATCTTTCTCCAGCATAATGTTGTATTTTCGGTGTATAAATGCTCGTTCTGTTATAGCGGTTGGAATCTTGGTTCATCTACAAGGATTGTAGCGAAGCATTCGGTTTCAATCAGCCATCCGGGACGGCAAACCGGTGCATGGACAATAATGTGCGGCAATTCCGGATACCGTTCATGAAAGAAACGGTCTATAACGGCAAAGTCTGCTGTGTCGCGCAGATAAACCACAGCCTCTCCAATGTCGCTTACCTTCGCACCTGCTTCATTTAGCAGGGTAGATATGTTTTCCATCATTCGCTCGGCTTGTTTCAAGATGTCACCCGGATAAAGGATTTCGCCTTGGTTATTGATGCTTGCAGTACCGGAAATGAAAACATGTTTGCGATCTCCGTATGTGACGGCTGTTCCGCGTTCAAAAGTCACGCCATATTCATACGTAGGGTTCAGATGTGAGGGTGCATATAAATATTGGATTTGTTCCGGTTTGATACCTTTTACAGCATAGGCATCCATCTGCACATATACGTTAGGGTAAGCGTGCCTCCCTTCTATTCCTGTGCTTGCAATGTAATGCGTCTTTTCAGTAAGGTTTTGCGTAAAAAACACATCTTTACGAGCTTTAACCACTCCTGCGTAATTAACATCGACATTTTGGACAAAAAACCAAGTGCGGATGCAATTTTCGGAAAGTTTGCAACCTTGTTCTGTCAGTTGCATGATGTATTCGTTTAGCAATAGCCGTGTTTGATACTCCGAATTTGAAGCTTTATTATAAGCACCTCCACTCCAATAGTGTGTGTAGTTGCCATGTTTAACTCCCAGCATTCCGCTTTTGAACGAATCGGCAATCACGTCTGTTTGCAGATATGTCCACATGGCAATCTTTGTACCGTTCATAGGTGCCTGTTGGATTAAAGATAGAGCGCAAAATGTATGTTCGCATTCCCAAGACATTACGAGGTCTGCCTGGTTTGTGGCATCGCTAAGGAAATAACGGCGGAAAACCGGAACCGGATTACCCTCCAACACGTCTTTCAGGATATCCACGTAAGTTTGTTGGATATTTATCAATTGTTCAACGAAAGGCAAAAAAGGGTTGGTAACGGAAAGTATTACTTGATATTCCGTTACTCCGCCTACTCCTGTAAAAGAAGCGATTTGAGCTTCTATTGCTTTGTCTTTATATTCTTTCTTGATATAGTTCATGAATGATATGGTTTATTTATTCTACGGCTCCGTTATCAATCCAGTCGTCAATTAAATTCAATAAATCCGAAGATGTTACCATGTTTATATGATCCATAGCCCAGTCGGATGTGATGTCCGTATTCAATACCAAATGTAAGAAACTTTCTTCGGAATTTCCCGGATTGACTAACAATAAGCTGTCTTCACTCTTGTCTGCCACCACATTGACTAATGCATTATAACTCTGACCTTCGGTCAAATATAATCCGTCTGCTGCCGATGTGCTTCCTCCATGACAATTGATGCAAGTCCTGTCGAATACATTTGTCTGTATGCTGTTGAACATATTGGCATCAACAGTTCCCGTTTCAATATATATGGTGTCTGTCTGTTCTGTATAATCGTATGTGTAAAAGCTGACGATACGTTTGCGTAATCGATTAATGGCACAAATTTCTATTGAAGTTACGTCACTCGGAATGCTGGTTAAAGTAATATCCATTGCACCATTGTTACCGGTTGTAATATTTTTTGCTGTTTTGGCATATTCACTGTCATCCGAGAACCCGGCGAGTGCAATAGTATACCCGCTTGGCCAATTATTATTCCCTTCTATTTGTCCTGTCAATCTTATTGAGCCACCTTCACTCGTTACTCGTACTGTTTCTTCATAAATTTTGCCATCGTCACATGATATGGCGACAATAAGTAATGCCGGCAGAAATAACTTGAAAATATTCCTTTTCATAGATTAGAAAGAATATTGGAGCAGGATAGTTCCGGAATGCATAGCCAAACCGAGGTCATCATTGTCTCGATCCAATTGTGTCGCATGTCCGGTTCGTCCAATAAATTGATACATTGCTTGTAGTTTCAGACTGCAACTTTTGAAGAAATAATTGAAACCAACCGCAGGCATATTGAGGAATCCGTCATCGTCCATTCCATTACGGTTAAATAAGTCGTAGCGGGCTGTCACTTGTAACCTGTCTAATACAAAGTAACCTCCTTGTATGTAACCACCTAAATAATTGTAGCTTTCGTCTATTTTCTGGCGTTTTGTGAATCCTACGTTCATATAATAGAGTTCTGCTCCTATATACAGGCGGTTTTTTAGCCATGCAAATTCAGCGCCCACGCGTGTGTCGTTGGTACTTTCCGATTCGCTTTCCACATTTAATGAAGCAGAAATTCCGAACAACATTTTGTCTTCATTCAAACGGTTGGGATTTCCTTGCGTAGATGGCATTACGCCTTTAGGCATATAAGTGAAACGTCCGGCATACAGCAAAGAAGGAATGTGCCAGTCATCGCTCAAAGTCTTGTCGGCTACATTGACAGAAGAGCCTGTGCCATTAAAAATACCAATCTCATATCCAAATTTATTTTTAAACATACCATGTATTTCTACACCCAAGTCAAATCCTGTTCCTATATTGGGAGTTACGGCATTCAATGAATAGGGAAGAATAACTGAAGATGTAAGTGAAACAGGTAATGTCGGCATTAAAGTTTCCCCTAATGTTGTAAGGTAGGCATGAGTAAAAGGTGTTTTGAATTTACCTACACGAATGGCTAATTGTTTTTTCACTTCATAGTCAAACCACGCTTGCTGCAAGATAGCTCCACCACTTCCAGCAGCATTAATAGAAAGGTTAAAAGTTACCCGGTCGAAAGCTTTCCCTGTGAATCCCAATACTGCATAAGGAATAGAGAATCCCGAATTATGCACGTTGTCTTGGTTGTAAGCCGGATCTAATCCTTCGTCATCGTAATAATTGATTTCTGCTGATGTCTGTACTAATAAATATGGTTTAAAAACAAAATCCCCTTTCTTAGAAGAGATGGAAAACCCTTCTCTTCCTGCTAACGATACAACACCGTTCTCTGTATCTTCTTCATATTGCGCTTTTACACTTAATGGTAAAAATGAAATTGCAAATAAAACGCATAAAAAATGTCTCATGTCTTTTGTCTGTTAATTTTCGATTTATAATGAATTAAGGAATGCTATCACTGCGTCTCGTTCTTCTTTACTCATGTTTTTAAAAAGATTTTTTGAGGCTTCCGCTTCCCCGCCATGCCACATTATGGCTTCTACGAGATTGCGGGCACGTCCATCGTGTAGAAAATAAGTATGTCCATTTACGCGTTCTTGTAATCCAATCCCCCAAAGAGGAGTTGTGCGCCATTCGTTTCCTCGGGCTGTACCACTTACATAATTATCGTTTAATCCCACACCCATGATTTCAGACCCCATATCGTGCAACAAGAAATCGGAATAAGGATGTATGGTCTGCCCTCCCAGCCAGGGGAGTTGTGTTCCGTTAAGTAAGACAGAGCCTCCTGCTTGGGTGTGCAATGTAGTTACATGGCAGAGATGACATTTAGCTTCGTAGAATTTTTGTTCTCCCAATATCACGTCTTCGTCATTTATATTACGGCGGGCAGGCACACCTAAACATTGCAAGTACAAGTCTACATTCTCCATGTCTTCCGTGGAAATATCGAGTTGATCATACGTAAGTCCCATCATGCTTCCTTGGTTTACTTGTATTTGTCCCTCGCAAATTTCTTCCGGATAGCGGCTGTTTGTTACTCCCATATCGCTGGAGAAACCTAATTCGACAGTCAAATCCAAGTGTTGAGCTTTGTTTCCTGACAGACCAACACCGGTAATTCCTTTTTCTGTTATATAATTGACCCGTCCACTAATTCCATACTCTGGGTAATTGCTTTGGGCTGCCAATGCCTCAATTTCCGTCCGGTCGATAGCCATCATTTGTCCCATACCAACATGGCGCAGAGGAATACGTACTGTGCAGAATAAATCGTCCGGATCAATTTCGTCCGCATACCATTCAGTAATTGTATAAGTCGGTTTTGCCAATTCATAGGTTTCCCCGTCCGGAAATTCAAAAGTCTGGTATGAGTATTCCACGCTTAGTTTCCCTTCCGGTTCTACTCCGTAAATGGCTTGGTCGTGAAGCACTCGACCATAATCACGGAATTGTGCTCCATTACGACGGCTGATGTACACTAACATTGATGAGAATCCGTAGTCTCCTGACCCTCCATTAGTCCACAATGTAGGTTCAGTACGTCCGGCGTTCCTATGGCAACTACCACAGGAATAACCAGCATATACCGGTCCTAAACCTCCGACATTTGAATTGTTACTACTTGTACGGGCATCATCGTAAAGCCTGTCTCCATTTACAAAGCGGGTGTAATATGTTCCTGTCACCCAATCTGCTTCTGTATCATATGCCATAGAAGATGTAATAAAAGTCGTGGAAGTCCCTGCTGACAAGGCAAATCCATTGGGCACTTCCATCGTATCCATGTCCATCTTATCATCATCTTCACATGACACAAAACAGAAAGCTAATGCCAATACACTCAATATGAGTTTTAGTTTATTCATCACCTTTCCTATGGCTATGATTTGTTTTATTATAAGCAAGAATAATTCGCAGCTATGGCAGCTACGAATTATTTAGTTTGTTGAGAATTGAAAGATTAATCACCTACTGTACGAGGCTCTCCGTTCATGAAGAGCAAGAATTCCATCGTGTGGTATCCACGTACGTTTTGAGCCGCTTCTACATCGTCAGATGCATCGTCTTCGTCCCATTCCAGCTCATCGAAGTTTCCTGACTCAAGGATGTTTATGATTGCTTCTACATCCAAAGGCCAGCTGTCCATGTTAGGATCGAGACCACGCCAATCTACCGGTCCAAACAAGAATGCTTCGCTCTTTTCCCACGGTTCACGAGCAGATAACCATTCTTCGCATCCTGCAGAGAAAGTCTCGTCACTTGGACTGTTCTGGAAATTTTGTGCTGCTTCAAATAAATCTGCATTTCTTTCTGCTAGCATTTTGTAAGTCGGAAGGACTACGTAATCCACATATTGTGCAACGATAGCTTCTAACTGGGAATCGTTTGTATTGGAGCTATAAGCATTAGTCACAGCAGCTTGTGCAGAGAGTAAGATTTCTTCCAAATCCAGGCAAACTTCCTGAGCAGCCAAAGCCTCGTCACTGCCGATATTATTCCTGAAAGGTTGCGGGATTGCTTGGATAGCATCTGCTGCAGCATGGATTAATGAGTCTACTTGCCGGTTCAATTCAGGATTCAATGATTCAATCAAATTGTAAATCGAGTTTTCTTGGATATCGCCGCTGTCATTGTAATCATCCTCAGAGAATGTCCCGTAATAAGAATTGCGGATAGACCAGATATTGTTCGTATAGTCGTCACGGGAGTGCCAGCTGTACCAAGATTCTACAGAATACACAGCTTCTGTTGTCTGTCCGTTGTTCCAATAATTTATCGGGTCACCTATTTTAGAGGCTCCGACTTCGTTGGCAATTTCCGCACATTTGTTTAATATTTCTTCTACGCAGCTCAAAGCTGTAGGGTATTCAGAACCGCTGTGGTTCTTGAAAGTCTCGGCGAAGGCGGCACCTCCGTTGTAACTTTCATTCCAATCGGAATACAACTCTTCACCATCATTACGCAACAATGAGCCTACACGGTACATGTAATTGCCCCAAGAAGCGGCATTTTCCGAACTATAAGCGTACTCGTAAATAGCGCTCTCCTCATCATCGCCAGTTGTTGTATTGTCACCTCCTTCATTTGTGGGATCGTCATCGCTACAAGCAGTGAATGCAAGCATAGCGAAACTCAACAAACTCGCAGCAAAGACTGCGAAAGAAAATCTTCTCTTTTTCATTTTAAATGCAATTAATTATTTAGTTATTTGTTTATTTACTCCAGAACCAGCCGGTGTATGCTATAGCCAAACTGAATTCATTTTCGCTGTTATATTTGCCGCCACCTATCTTCCGTGTCGTGTAATCCGCTTTTACAACCAAGTTTGGCAGGGCGAACCAATTCAATCCGGCAGTCCACATGCTGACTTTATCGCGCAAATCCATTACTTGCTGTCCTTCACCTTCCTGTTGTGGGTTATAGTATTCGTAGCGGACAAATGGGTAAATGACAGGTACCTTTGTGTTGTCCTTGCAGATGGAGCGCAGGTTGAAACCGACCTCTCCGCCGTAGCTGACAGCCTTCTTCGCAACCGGTGTAAGGCGGCTGTAGGGAACAGTGTTGGACTGTCCGCGAATCGCGCTTGACAAAGCCTCGGATTCGTGCAAGTTTCCGTAAATCATGTTGCCACGGGCCGTTACGTATTTGTTCTTGTATTGGAAATCCGCCGAATAAATCCACAACGGAGCTTTGTCTATACTTGAGAATGTGTTTGTTTTGTCTGAATTTGCTGCCACATTGTTGCAATAATACACAGAGCCGCCCACTTTCAGCCCCGGGACGCCGTTGTAGTTAAGTCGTGCGACGTATGCCGGCGACGTGAAGTTGTCCGTTTCGAAAATGCCCTGCTTCCCGCCGGCAACCCAAGTGTCGCGCTCGAATCCGTTGGCGTTCAAACCTGCCACAATCAGTGCCTCGTAGTTAAAGCTGGCGTATCCTTTGCCGAAAGTCCCGAAAAACTCGATTCCGGTCTCGTGCCAAGTGGACGGGAGTATCGTGGTTTCACCTTCGGGGCGTGACGTCCCGAAGAAATTGATAGGCTCGTGGTGTTCGTTGGTCAAGCCGACAGGAACAATCAAATGGCCTGCCCTCACATTGAATGCAGGGTGAATCAGGCGGGTGATGTGGAACTGTTCGAGGGCTACTTCGCCACCTTTTTCCACTTCGTTTTCGTATTCCCCGTTTTCGGTGCTTTCAATTTCGTAGGCAGTACCTGTCCCGCCTGCTTCAAATTCGATTTCAGCACTTAATATCCATTTTGAATTGAATTTATAATCAAAAGCTACAATGAAGCGTGGGATTGAAACGGCGTTCCGGTGCTCTTTCGTGCTTCCGCTTGAGCTTCCGTTGTACCGGTTGATTCCATAATCCATGAAATTTGCCAATATTTCGCCGTAGCCACCGAAACGGATATGGTCGTATCCGTCTGCGTAGATTTCTTCGGAAAGTTCAGCCGCAGTTTTCCCGCTGTTCTCTTGTGCCATGGCATTCCCTTCTGCAATTTGCCCGTTACTCTCTTCTGCAATAGCAGGTGCGCATACGCATAATGACAGCAACAATACTTTACTTAATCTTTTCATTCTCCGTTTTAAATTTTCTGCAAAAGTAGATGGCAGTTTTTGGGGTTGCAATACCTATATTTGGGTAAAAATTCGGGATGAATACCAAGTAATAGGTATTTTGGTTTGTTTTTTCTTATGCTTTGATAACGTAAATAGCCATGCGAGGGCGACGGGCGGGGTTATATGTTGAGATTTTTTGCCTGGGAATAGCAACAAGTAGGTATTGGCGTTGAAAATATACTAACAAATAGGTATTGCGCGGGCTTTTGGCGGTTTCTATCTTTGCATCGTCAAAATAAACGTAACACTATTAGTATAATCGCAATGCCAAGACCGACGCTAATTTATGTAAGCATATAAGATGATTTTGAAACACCGTAGTATCGGAAAGTTTTTATTGGTTATTTCCGGTATGCATAAGAAAGCCCCACTGGGAAGTGAGGCTTTTTTTGTTTGTATGCCTACGGAGGGGAGTTTTCCGGCGCGTAATGGCTTCTGAAGCCCTACGGGAGGGACTTTTGGCAAATTTTCTACCTTCTGAAGCCCTACGGGAGGGACTTTTGGTAAATTTTCTACCCTCTGTAGCCCTACAGAAGGGACTTTTGTGAAAAATTCCACCCTCTGTAGCCCTACGGAGGGGTAAAAATCCGCGCGAAGTTGCTTCCGTAGGCCTACGGAGGGTATTTACAGCTGCCGGAATTGCTCTTGCATCTTGTCTTCGGCGTATAATTTGTCGATTATCCCGTCTGAAAGCCCTATTTCGGGTACATAGATGTACTCGGCATGGATTTTTTCGGCTATGCAGAGGAAGATTTCGGAAGCGGGGACGATTACGTCGGCGCGGTCGGGCTTCAAATTGAACTCGTCCATGCGTGCTTCGGTCGTCAGTGCCTTCAATTTGCCGTGAATCTTCTGGAGCGAGGCGACCGGGATGCGCTTGCGTTTCTTGTCCTTCTGCTCGATGAGGCGGTAGAGCTTGTTGATGTTGCCGCCGGAGCCTATGATGTTGGTGACGGGGTAGTCTTTGGTGTGCGTCTCGATTTCGTCGCGCATCTGTTGCCACGCCGCCTCGGTGACGCCGCCCGTGAGGATGCGCACAGTCCCGATATTGAAAGATTTGGAGTACGTGAGGGTGCCGTTTACGAGCAAATTTATTTCAGTGCTGCCTCCGCCCACGTCCACGTACATGTAGTTCCCGTTGCTGTCTTCCCTGCATTCCAAATGATTGTTGTAAATTATCCGCGCCTCCTCCTGTCCGTCGATTATTTCTATTTCAATGCCCGTTTTCTTCTTTATCTTCTTGATGATGTCCATTCCGTTCACGGCATCCCGCATCGCGGAGGTCGCGCAGGCACGGTAACGCTCCACGCCATAGATTTTCATCAGTTGGCGGTATGCTTTCATCAGCCGGCGCATCCTTTCTTCCTTTTCAGGGGATATTTTCCCGTCGCCGAACACGTCGAAACCCAGCCGGAGGGGTACTCTGAGGAGAAGGACTTTCGATAATTTGTCTAACCCGTCTTTGTAACCGGGCGAAACCCGCTTTATGAGCAGGCGCACGGCGTTCGAACCGATGTCGATTGCCGCGTAATTCTTTGCAGCCATAACTTTTATTCCTTGTTTAGATACCATTTGTATAATTCTTCTTGCGAGCGGAGCGCGGGGTTGCCTGCTTCCGCGTTTTGGATGGAGTTGTTGCCCGTCCCGTCCACTATGCGCGCTTGCATGGTGTCTTCAAGCCCCATTTCCACCACTTTGACGAGGTCTTTTTTGATGTCGGGGTCATAAACCGGCGTAATCACCTCGATGCGGTTGTCCAAGTTGCGCGGCATCCAGTCTGCCGAGCCGATGAAGACTTTTTCTTCCCCTCCGGCAGCAAAAATAAAGATGCGGGAGTGTTCGAGGTAGCGGTCAATTATCCCTGCGATGCGTATGTTGTTGTTCAACTCTGCCAAGTTGGTAAAGAGCGAGCAGTTTCCGCGCACGAGCAGGTCGATGCGCACTCCGTGCGCGGCAGCTTCGTATAGTTTCTTCACCATGTCGGTGTCGGTGATGTGGTTTATCTTAATCTTGATGTAGGCTTGCTTCCCCGTGTCCTTGTTGCGGATTTCATCATTTATTAATCTGATGAATTTGCCCTTCATCTCGTTTGGCGAAACGAGAAGTTCCTTGAAACGCGTCTGCGTGTATGGTCTTTCGATGAAATTAAACACTGCGTCCACGTCGCGGGTTATTGGGCGGGAGGCTGTCATGAGCATGTAGTCCGTGTAAGTGCGTGCATTTCCTTCGTGGAAGTTCCCGGTACTGATGCAGGCAATGTCCGCCCCGGATTTCATGGTTATGAGCGTGATTTTTGAATGTACCTTCAAACCTTCCACCCCGAAAACCACGTGGATGCCTGCATCCTGCATCTTTTTCGACCAGTCGATGTTCGACGCCTCGTCAAAACGCGCCAGCAGTTCTATTACGACGGTTACTTTCTTTCCATTTCGCGCCGCCCCTATGAGTGCCTTCACTACTTTCGAGTCTTTCGCCAGGCGGTACAGTGTCGTTTTGATTGATTTCACTTCTTTGCTGATTGCGGCTTCCTGCAAAACGCGGATGTAGGAATCAAAACTGTGGTAAGGCACGTGTATGAAGCGGTCTTTGTCTCGTATTTTCTGCAGGATGCTTTCCGGACCTGTAAGTTCCGTCTTCAGGATTGGCTGCCAGGCAGGATACTTCAAATCTTTCCGCCCGCAATCGGGGAACTTCATAAAATCCTTGTGGTTATGGTATCGTCCGCCGGCAAGGACGGTATCGAGCTTGTCGAGGTCGAGGATTGCCAGCAGTTGGTTGAGCAATCCTTTCGGCATTGTTGAGTCGTAAACGATGCGGAGGGGAGTCCCCCGCCGGCGACTTTTCAAACCTTTTGAAATCTTTTGCAATACGCCGTTGCGCAGGTCGTTGTCGATGTCCATTTCTGCGTCGCGGGTGAATTTGAAGGAGAATGCCTCGAATCCGGTATAATTTTGCCCGTCGAATATCACCGGGAGGCAGCAGCGGATAACATCGTCGAGGTACATAAGGAAGTTTTTCCCGTCTTTGTCCGGTAAGCGGACGAACCGCCCGCAGATGCCCACAGGCAATTCGAGGAACGCGTATTCCGCGACCTTCCGCTTGTTGTCGTTCTTGTCCTTGTACATCCTCACGGCAAGATAGATGTTTTCGTCGTTCTCGATGCTCAATTGCTTTATGGCAGAAAACCATACGGGAATTACACGCCCGTAGAGGTTCTGCATGTAGAAAGAGCGGATAAAGTCGAGCTGGTCATCATCCAGTTCCGTGTCTTTTACGATGAAAATGTTCACGTCGCGCAGCTTGCGGGTGATTTCCGCGCTTGCTTTCTCGAATTCCTTCGAATATTGCGTGTTCAGTTTGTTTATTTCTTTCAGGATTTCGAGCGCTTCGGCCTTGTTGCGCCGGGCATCCTTGTCTTCGCATTCGGCTATGCGGTTCAATGTGGCAACGCGCACGCGGAAAAACTCGTCGAGGTTGTTCGAATAGATACCGAGAAAGCCGAGCCTCTCCAATAGTGGGACGTTTTCCTTGCCGGCTTCTTGGAGAATCCTCCGGTTGAAGTACATCCAGCTTATGTCGCGCGGCAAATAAGTCTTGTTGTTCTTTATCTTCATTATGCTTGGTGTGTTTGGTTCTTCTTGTTAATGGATTTGCAGTATGTAAATGCGGGTACAGCCTCAGCATACCTCGTTCCGTTGCAAAATTGGTAAAAACATACAGATGAATTGGATGTACCGGTACAATTTTTTCTTTTTCTGGCGGATTGTTTCGAGCATTTCCGACAAATGGCCTGTCACGCCGACTGCCTCGTTGCAGAAAGCTGTGGCGGGAAGGTTTTTCATTATAATATAAGGAGCTTTCCGGACCCACGAGCGGAATTCTTCGTTCGGACGGTAGTGCATGGCAAAATCCACGAGAAGGTCGAGGTTGAAATCGTCCGAGACGATACCTGCCCCGCTGTTTTCGGCATCGATGGCGTTAAAGTCTTGTTCGATGTGCGCGGGGACCATCAATATCGGCTTGCCGAGGTACATTGCTTCGCAGATGGATTCGAATCCTGCGGTGCTGGCGTAAGCTTTGCAGCCGCTCATCTGGCGCAGGAACTCCGTGTCGTCGAGTTGGTAGAAAGAAAGTGTCCCGTCTATTACCCGGACGCGTTCCGCGCCTTTCTTGTCCCAGAAAAAACGGAGCGGGACGGAAGGATTACGGCGGTGCCATTCCATTACATTCTCGCCGAACCCTGCATTCACCATGTATCCGTGTATGTAATCCCCGTCGGTCGCTTTGTGGCGGAAGACTTCTTTCCTCAGCAGCGGTGGGACGACTGTTATTCTCCGCCCGGGGTCTTCTTCCATCGGCTTGAAGGACAAAGCGAGGCGTTTGTATGCCCCTATGCTGGTGAGGCGGGAGAAAAAATTCAGCATGAGTGAGCTGCCACCCGGGTGGCGGGGCATTCCGAAGTCTTTGTGCAGGAAAAGATACTGGTGCCCGATACAAATCTGCGGGACTTGTATGGGGAACACGGCATACGCCAAACCCGTCAGCAGTTCATAGAAGTTGATGACCGCATCCGCGTTGGTTTCCCGTATCCTGCGGTTAATCAAGCGTATGCTCCGCAAGAAAACGGGCGTTTTCATGAGGTTGTACGCCACGCTGCGCGGTATCCGGCTGCGTTTGTTGGAAGCCGAGGGGAGGAAGTTGGGGCTTTCGAAGCGTTTTATGGGAGCATGCACGCTCCGTGAGAAGAAACCGGGGAGGTTGCGGGCATTGCTTTTCCCCACGAGTATCTCGACCACTTCGTTGCCGCTGTTGCGGAGAATCTCTTCCAACGCGATGCATTGCGTGAGGTGCCCCCGCCCTTCTCCTTGTACTATGAACAGGTATTTCATGCCTGACGATATTCTGTTTTATAATTAAACGTATGTTTTGCCGTTGTTTCCCGGTCCAAATTTCTGCGTTTGTTGTTGCATATCCGTGTAAGATGTGTTACAATCGTGTTTCCTGAAGAGAAAATAATTCCATCCGCAAAATGTAGATAATAAGCGCCATAGCGACATAATGAAAAAAATCTCGGAAAAATAATGCGCTTGTGATTTTGTACGTTCAGGAGTTTTTCCAATATTTGTAACAATCGAAATTAATCATTTAAATTAATACATTATGGAAAGTAAAGCTTTCATTCATAAAGAAGAATTCCATTTATTGGACAGACAAGTGATTCACAATGCAGTGAAGGACATGGCAAACAAGCTCGGCCTCGCTGCGGGTTCAACAATCGGTTTCGATTTGTACAAAGTCGTGGAAACGTATTTCATCGACTTGGATAAACGGAAAGAGATGAACGCCTTGTTGGGAATTGACGACTGATTGCCACACAGGATGGCAGATGAATAGGTGATATGCTTCGCGCCCGGGTTCATTCGCCATCCTTTTTTGTGTCCTTGGCTATGAAATCCAAAATGTCCTCCGCTTTTTTTGCAATGAACTTGGGGTGATATTGTTCCAACTCGCTCACGGGGCGGAATCCCCACGCAACCCCGCACGCATCGACGCCGCTGTTTATTGCCGTCTGCATATCCACGTTAGAATCCCCTACGTACAGCACATCCTCTTTGTCCACGCCTGTTTTTCCGATGATTTCTTCCACCACCGCCGGGTCGGGCTTTGTGGGAACGCCGTCGCGTTGCCCGAGCACGGCTGCGAAGCGTATTTCCGGGAAGAAATGTGCCGCCAGTTTCCCAGTGCCGGCATGGTACTTGTTTGAAGCTACCGCAACCGCAATGCCACGTGCCTGTAACGCTGAGAGAAGTTCCGGAATCCCCGGGTAGGGGCAACTCCTGTCGGCGTTGTGTATATTATAATGTGTAAGGAAGTCCTTCCGCACCGCCGAGATGTTCTCTTCGGTCTTTGCGCCGTCCGGCAAGGCGCGTTCAAACAGTTTGTTTATCCCGTTGCCTACAAAATAGTTGTATTCGTGCAATTCGTGCGTCGGGAAGCCATTTTTTCCGAGGGCATAGTCCGTGCTCGCTGCCAGGTCGGCTATGGTATTCAGTAGAGTCCCGTCCAAATCAAAAATCACTAATCGTTTCATGTCGTTAGTTATAATATGTAAGGTATTTTGCGAAATGTCCGCAAGGATAGTGATAATATCCCGTTGGCACAAAAGTAAACAAAAAAGATTATTGCCGTAATTGCGTGCGGTTGCAAAATCTCCGGCGCAAAAGTTGCCCCACGGCTCCGTGAGGATAACTATTCTTCGAAAAAGTTACCTTGCACAGGCGTTTCTTGCACCATGTCACGTGCAGAGTACCAAGTGACGCTGTCGCTTGCTTTGTTGCAAGTGAAATAGAGGCATAGTATGCCGTCATTTTCTTTGTTTCAGATGAAATATTACAAGAAACGCTGTCGCTTGCTTTGTTGCAGGCAAAACAGACGTAGAAACGCCGTCTCTTGCTTTGTTGCAACTTGCAAGTTTTTAGAGACGGCATATATTTGCTTTGTTGCAAGTGAAACATCGCCGGAGACGCTGTATCTTATATTGTTTCAAATGAAACAGGCTGATTCCGGGTTGTTGCGGGTAACTTTTTCGTGGTTTTTTCCGCGAAAGCGGGCAGGAGAGGGGCAAAACGGGCGGGAAGTTGCGTGGTGAAGCCTCGCGGGGATACAAAAAAGGCGCAACGTGTGCCGCTTTTCCTTGTCGGGGCAATTCCCCGCTGCAAATGTTGCCGGAATGCGTGCAATGCTACGCCTTTCACTTATGGATTCTTATTAACTGATGCTTGTTTTATAACTTGTTGAGCAAGTTTTCCAGCTCGCTTACCATTTCGGCGGCATCCTGCTGGGTTTGCGCCATTCCTTCGGGCGTGAACTTGGCTACGCAGTTGTTTAGTTGCCTCAGTTTCCCCGATGCGCCAATTTTACCGAGTTCTTCCCTTAGGATTCGTATTTTCTCTGAACATTGTATTCCTTCCACAAGCCTCTCGAAGCGGATGCTGCTGCGTGGGCCGGGATAAATGCTGTACGTGTCGCCGGCAGCCCATGTGCGGAAGCGGGAGTCGTGCAACGGGTCGAGCGGCCAACTGTTTACAGCCCAACGCAGGTATCCGTCGTAGCCGCCGGCTGTTGCGTGGATAGTTGTCCATGCAGCTTCGGCAGGTTGGGAGAAAGTGAACGTATTAGGCCACGCTTCGGCGCAGCAGGTATAAACCGTGCTGATTTGTCCGCGTTTTTCGCGTTCGGCTTTCACTTCTTCGGGGAATTGGTGCCCGTATGGGATGCAGAGGTAATATAAGTCGGCTTGGATTTCCTCGTGGTAGTTGCCGGCGAGTGTTATTTTGAATTCAGGGTCGGCATCCTTTATTACTTTGATAGCTTCGCGCATGGCTTCCATAGGCCTTTCGTCCATCGAGATTGCGGTCTTCTCGAACCATCCCTTCTCGCGCAGGTGCTTGGAGAAATCTTTCAGGAAAGAAGTCCAATATTCGGCGTATGCCTCCTCGCCCGGCTCCGTGTTTACAAATTGGACGCGGTTGGTGGCTTCGTCGTAGTAATCGAACGACAATGCCCAAGGAATCATAGTGTAGCAGCTGATTAGTTGGTCAATGCCGACTTCATCCATCATGAAGCTGACCCAGCGGTCGAAAACTGCGTAGTCGTACACCCATGTCCCGTCGATTTTCTTTATCCGCGTTACCATGCTGTCGAAATGGTCTTGCGTTTGTCCTGCCCACGGCTTGTGCATTATACTTGTGGTGATGGATTTCTGCCCTGCGTCGGCGAGCATCTTCATAATCGGTTTCATAAGTTCGAAATGTTCGTTGCTCCAGAGTGGGACGTCGTGGTAACGAGCCACGGCGTAGGGGTTTTGCCATAAATCCAAGTGGAATTTCCAGTCTTTCGGGTCGGGGAGGGTCCTGTCCACAACGTTTACTTGCAGTGTGAGGCTCATGGGCTGCATATTGTCGGCGTCGAGCGTCAGTGTACCGGTGTATTTGCCGGCAGGAGTCCCGGAAGGTATGTTTACCTTGAGCCAAACGGGTTGGACACACTGCGCCGCTATGTCTTTTACCTTGATTATGTCTATTATGTCGGCGACGAGCGATGAATCCCATTGCGATTTGTCAGGTCGCTCGCTGCATCCGCTTTTCCCGTCCTTGTTTAGCTCGTCAGTCATTACGTAACGCACGAATCCCGGCGTGATTTCCGAAGCCGGAATGGTTTCTTTTCCCTTTTTCAAATCGGAAACAGACAAACGCGCGTTCCGCATTGCCTCATTCGAGTAGAAAACGGCTTGTGCGCTGATGCGTTCTCCTTTCCATCCGGATATGGCGTATGTTTTTTTCTGTGGAATATCCGGGACGGTGTGTTTGGGGTACCTCACGTCGATGGAAGCCCACGTGAAGTTGTTGCCTTTTACCTTTTTGTTCCAAGAGTCTGCGTCGTCGCCCGGTTTCGGGTCTGCGAGTTCGGTGAAGTCTTGCGCCGGGCTTCCGGATTGTTGTGCGAAAGCGTGGCACGCCATTCCAAGTGCCATTATCGCAGAAAAAAATAGTAGCTGTAGAGTTTTCATGTATATTTCCTGTTTAAGATTTCCGAATAAATCACTGCCTTCTTCAGTTCGTCTATATCGAATGCCGGGGCATTGCCTTTCTCCTCTTCCGAAGGGGAAATCAACATTTTTTCCTTTGTCTTATCTTTCGATTGGGATAATTGTTGCTTCGGCATATATTGCGAAACGGGCGTGGCGGGAATTTCTACGCTTTTCTTATTTGCTTTCCTTTTCCGTGAGGCATGCGGGACAACCGGCGGAACGGGCTGCACATCCGGCCGGGGCATTACGGTCTGTGCAGGTTCATCTTCCTCGCCGCATTGCGGGGAATTGCCTTTTTCCAGAGCTTTCTTCTGGGCTTTGGCGGCATTCCAGGAGCCAATGGCAAATATAATCAGGAAGATGACGAATATCAGATTTCCTAAGGAATCCATGAGTTTTTGTATTTTTGCGGTCAAATTTAGGGATATTCAAGAATTCTACAAAGGTATGCAACAAATAATTACGCGAATAATGCACAACGGTCTGGGAGCATCAGTTTATATGAAAAAAATAGGAAGTAACCTCTCGGCCACTTCCTATCAAATTAACCAAAACCTTAACTATGAAAAAATTTACGTTTTTCTGGATGCAAAGGTGCAGCATCTTTTTTTATCAGCAAAATATTTCAGGGGAAAAAATTCAGATAGTCCTTATTTTTAACATTTAATTGCAGTTATGGTAGAAAAACAAGCGGGAGCGGACTTAAAATCTGCTCCGGAGCAAGAGAAAAAGCTGTATGTGGAGACTTACGGCTGCCAAATGAACGTGGCGGACAGCGAAGTGGTTGCTTCTATAATGAAAATGGCAGGCTACGGCATCACGGAGCAAATCGCCGAGGCAGATGCAGTGTTCGTCAATACGTGTTCGGTTCGCGACAACGCAGAACAAAGGATTTACAGCCGTTTGCAGTATTTCCATTCCCTCCGGAAGAAGAACAAAAACCTGATTGTGGGGGTTTTGGGTTGTATGGCAGAGCGCGTGAGGGAGAAACTCATTAACGAGCACCACGTCAATCTCGTGGCGGGACCGGATTCTTATTTGGATTTGCCGAACCTCATCGCCGCAGCGGAGAATGGGGAGAAAGCAATCAATGTGGAACTTTCAACGCGCGAAACATACAAGGATGTTTTGCCATTAAAGCTTCCCGGGGTGCATATATCGGGTTTCGTTTCAATTATGCGGGGCTGCAACAATTTTTGTACGTATTGCATTGTCCCTTATACCAGAGGACGCGAGCGGAGCAGGGATGTCGATAGCATTTTGAATGAAATACGCGACATGAGGGAGAAAGGCTTCCGTGAAGTTACGCTTCTCGGGCAAAATGTCAATTCCTACATTTTCGAAAAAGACGGCGAACGTGTGGATTTCCCGCAATTACTTGCGAAAGTTGCAGAAGCCGTCCCGGAAATGCGCGTCCGGTTTGTGACATCCCATCCCAAAGACATGAGCGACGAAACCCTCAGGGTGATAGCTGCGCACAACAACATTTGCAGATACATCCACCTCCCGGCACAATCGGGCAGCACACGTATGCTGAAGGTCATGAACCGTAAATATACGCGCGAATGGTATCTTGACCGCATCGCGGCAATCAGGAGGATACTTCCCGACTGCGCAATATCCACCGACCTTTTCTGCGGGTTCCATTCCGAGACGGAAGAAGATTACGCGGAAACGCTTTCGCTGATGCGCGAGGTGGGTTTTGATTCCGCGTACCTGTTTAAATATTCCGAACGTCCGGGAACATACGCCGCAAAGCATCTTGCAGATGATGTCCCCGAAGAAGTGAAGGTCAGAAGGTTGCAAGGACTTATCGACTTGCAAAACGAGCTTTCCGAAGCGAGCAACCTTAGGGACGTCGGGAAAGAATTTGAGGTTTTGGTGGAAGGATTTTCAAAACGCTCGCGCGAACAGCTCTTCGGCAGGACGAGCCAAAACAAAGTCGTCATCTTCGACAAAGCCGGCTACCGGATAGGACAGTTCGTCAATGTAAAAATAACCCGCGCAACTTCGGCTACGCTGTTCGGCGTGCCTGTGTAGTATTTTCATTTTGCAGGATTATGCTTCGCGTGCGCGAAATATAACTTTTCGATTTGAAAGCGGTGAATATCGTGCGCGAAACATAGTTTTTGGAAATGAAAGTTATAAATCGCGCGCGTTGAATATTGTATTCAGAATTGAAAATAATGAATCGCGACCGAGAAATGCAGTTTTCAGTTTTGCAAATAGTATTTCGCGACCGCGAAGCATAACTTTCAAACCGTAAAACTATATTTCACGCACGAGAAGCATATTTCTTAGTTTTGAAAATTATATTTAGCGTGCGCGATTCATAATTCTGTAATTTGGGAAATATAATTTTGTTTTCGTATTTTATATATCACAATATGTGCAAAGCAAAAAACATAAAGATAGAGGATTTTGATTATGAACTGCCGGACAACCGCATCGCGAAGTTCCCTTTGCCAAAACGGGACGAGTCGAAACTTTTGGTGTACAGGGGCGGCAAGATTGAGGAAAGCAAATTCCTCAACGTGGCGGAGTTCCTACCGGAGAAATCCCTGCTTGTCTATAATAATACTAAGGTTATACGGGCGAGACTTCTGTTCAACAAGCCCACGGGGGCGAGGATAGAAATATTTTGCCTCGAACCGGTCGAGCCGCGCGACTATGCGCTCGTTTTCCAGCAAACAGGGCGGTGCAGCTGGACTTGCCTTGTCGGGAACCTCAAAAAATGGAAGGAAGGGGTGTTGGAGAAAAAAATTCTTACGGGCAACGGCGAGGTAACGCTCCGCGCGGAACGGAGGGAAAGCCACGGCGACAGCCACAGGGTAGATTTCAGTTGGGATAATCCGCTCATCACCTTTGCCGACATCCTCGAAGCCACGGGAATACTCCCCATCCCGCCGTATTTGCACCGCGCAACTGAGGAAAGTGACCTCACCACGTATCAAACAGTATATTCAAAAGTGAAAGGTTCGGTCGCCGCGCCTACGGCAGGACTTCATTTCACGCCTGAAGTGCTTGCGGATGTAGACCGCCACGGGATAACTCGCGAGGAGGTGACGCTGCACGTCGGGGCGGGGACTTTCAAACCGGTGAAGAGCGAAACGATTGCAGGGCACGAGATGCACACCGAATTCATCTCCGTGCGCCGCAGCACGATAATTTCCGTACAACAAAACCTCGGAAACGTAATCGCAGTGGGGACAACCTCAGTCCGCACATTGGAAAGCCTGTACTACATGGGCGTAATCCTGTCGCGAAACCCCGACGCATCGCAAGAGGAATTGTTTGTCCCGCAATGGATGCCCTACGATGAAGCCAACAACCGCATTTCGGCACACGAGGCTTTGCAGAATATCATCCGTTATCTCGACAAGCACGGGCTGGAAGCTCTTGTCAGCTCAACGCAAATACTCATCGCACCGGGGTATAAGTTCCACATCGTCTGCGGGATGATTACAAATTTCCACCAGCCCAAGAGCACGCTGCTGCTGTTGGTTTCTGCATTTGTGGAAGGGAACTGGCGGATGATTTACGACTATGCGCTGGGGCACGGGTTCCGTTTCCTGAGCTACGGGGACAGTTCCCTGCTTTTGAGGAAGTAAAAAAAGACAGCAAGCGGCATCCCCGCTTTTTGAAGATGCCGTTTGCAAATGTTGTGTTATGCTCAATAACTGATTTTCCCGTTTGCCGAAACACGGATTTCCCTTTCCGGCTTGATGCGGTCGTAATCTACTACTTGGTGCGTTTTAGCCCATTCGAAATATTGTTCCGACAGGCGGTTCACCACGTCAGTGTGTTCTGCAGAAACATCTTTAGTCTCGCCACGGTCATTTTCCATGTCGTAGAGTTCCCATTTCAGGCTTGGGTATGCAGAAACGAGTTTCCATTTGCCTGAACGGACGGCGCGGTTCCCTGCACGTTCCCAGAAAAGCGGTTCTTCGCGCGCGACGGATTGTGCTTTCCCTTCGAGGACAGGCCAAAGCGACGTGCCGGGGAGTCCTTGTATCTTGTGCCCTTGGTATTCTTCAGGGTATTTTGCATTTGCCACTTCGTAGAGGGTGGGAGCTATGTCGATGATGTGTCCTGTCCCCTGCACAAGCTGTCCTTCCGGTATGCGGCTTGGATACCACGCAATGAAAGACGTGCAAAAACCACCCTCGTGCATATCATCCTTGTATTGGCGGAGCGGAGTGACGGAGAGATATGCCCAAGGCTGTTCCTGGTAGTCCCACGAACCGGCTGAACCGATAGGCCCGGAGTTGCGGGGACGGGCTTCGGAGAGTGAGTGGTATCCTCCTTCCGCGCCATTGTCCGAAAAGAAGATGATGAGCGTGTTGTCGTATTCGCCGGTCTCTTTCAGCTTCGCGATGAGGCGTCCGATGTTCTGGTCCACGCGGTCAATCATTGCAGCGTAGACTTCCATTTTTTTCTGCCACAATTCTTTTTGCTCGAATGTGAGTTTTTCCCAGAGGGGGACGTTTTCGTCACGATCGGCTATAGTTTGTCCGGGTAAAATTATCCCAAGTTCCTTTTGGCGTGCAATTCTCTCTTCTCGGAGGGCATCCCAACCCTTGGCGTATCGTCCTTTATATTTTGCGATGTCTTCTTCCGGGGCTTGGAGCGGCCAATGCGGTGCGTTGAAAGCTAAATACAGGAAGAAAGGCTTGTCTTTTTCCCGCTGGTCGATGAATTCCATCGCGTTGTCCGTAATTGCGTTGGTGAGGTAGCGTCCTTCTTCAAGGTTGGTGCGTTTGTTGTCTTTCACGAGGGCTACGCGGTCCCCGTAGGCAGATGTATTCCCGGTTGAATATTCCCCGGCATCATAGTAATTGCTTGCCCCGTCGATGAAACCATACGAACGGTCGAAGCCGCGTTGTGCAGGCCAGCATATACTGTCGTTTCCCACGTGCCATTTCCCACTTATGAAAGTGTTGTAGCCCGCTTCGCGGAGGACTTCCCCGAAAGTCAGGGATTCGCGGTTCAAAAAACCTTGGTAGCCTGGTTGTCCCAGATTGACATTGAAGTAACCAATCCCGGCGCAATGTGAATATTGCCCTGTGATAAGCGACGCGCGCGTGGGGGCGCTTATGGAATTGTTGTAAAACTCCCGGAAACGGATGCCTTCGCTTGCTAGGCGGTCGAGATTGGGAGTCTCGATTTCCGAGCCGTATATTCCCAAGTCGGAATAGCCCATGTCGTCCACGAGGATAAGTATGATGTTCGGGCGGTCATTATTTCCTGCGTGGGCAGACAAGGAAACAGCGCAGGCTGCGTTAATCAAGCCGAGTGGTAGTAAAAAGCATTTGTGTTGCATTGTAATAATATTTTATCAGTTAGTTTTATATGTAAAGAACTTCATTCCTTCTGATTTTCATCATTTTGCAAAGTTATATTTTTTCTCCGGAAACGCAATCCGGCGTATGGAAACCGCAGGATTCCGCGTGGTTTCCGTGCTTGCAAAACTCTATTTTGCCGGTACTGGTTAAAGAATCGTAAAAACAAATATCCCGCAGGATTTATTCGTTTCTTTGCACAAAAATTGGGTTAGGTATTTCCCGAATAGTTCTGCCCCGCATAGGAGTATTACAAACAAAAAAGTCAGATGGCTGAAAAATATAAGGTCAAGTCGGTTACTTTCTTCCATTCCCGGTTCACGTCCGTTGTAAGCATAGCTCTGGTTCTGTTTCTGCTGGGACTGATTTGCCTGATGGGTTTGCTTGGCAACAAGCTGTCTGTCTATGTCAAGGAAAATATTTCCTTCTCCATCATATTGAAAGACAACCAGCGCGAAGCGGATATCAAAATGATGCAAAAGAACCTCGAAGCGTTGCCTTTCATAAAATCAACAGAATATATATCGAAAGAACAAGCGGTGAAGGAGCTTGAAGAAGAATTGGGCGAAAACCCGGAAACATTCCTCGGATTCAATCCTCTCAAAGCCTCCATCGAAGTCCGCCTGCGCTCTAATTATGCCAACCCGGACAGCCTGCCGCTCGTGGAACAAGCTGTCAAACAATATACCTCTGTTTCCGACTTGCTTTACAGGAAAGACATGATGGAAATGGTGCATCGCAATATTCATCGCATAGGTTTCATCCTGCTGATATTGGCAATCGTGCTGATGGCAATATCTTTCGTGCTTATAGGTAATACAATACGGTTGCTGATATATTCCCGGCGTTTCCTAATCCATACAATGAAACTGGTGGGTGCTACTGCCGGTTTCATACGTCGTCCTTTCATTTATTATAATATGGTAAGCGGGTTGATAGCTTCATTTCTCGCGATAGGAATGCTTAGCGGATTCCTGTATTACCTGCAAAGCGAGCTGACGGGTTTCCTCGGGATATTGGATTTGCACATCTTGCTTGCAGTTTACGGTCTGGTGGTGGTGCTCGGCATCTTGCTGACGGTGGTGGCAACCATTGTTTCGGTAAACAAGTATTTGCGGATGGATGTGGACAGGTTGTATTATATTTGATGCAGAAAACAAAATAAAAGATAGAGATGAACAACAAAGATTTTGCATTCGGGAAAGACAATTTCCTATGGATTGCGGTATCGGTGGTTTTGATAATCGTCGGTTTTGTATTAATGAGTGGTGGAGGCTCGAATGACGGAGTGTCCTTTAATCCTGAAATATTCAGTACACGGCGTATCGTGGTGGCTCCGGTTGTCACACTGCTGGGTTTTGTCCTGATGGTTGCAGGAATTCTTAAGAAAAACAAGGATAAGGAAGAAAAATAATGAGTACGATAGAGACCATTGTGGTTGCGATTGTGGAGGGACTGACTGAGTTCCTCCCCGTATCATCTACCGGGCACATGATAATTACCCAGAACTTGCTGGGCGTGGAGAGCACAGATTTTGTGAAAGCGTTTACAGTCATCATACAATTCGGTGCAATACTGTCGGTTGTTTGCCTTTATTGGAAACGGTTCTTCAAATTGAATCCGGGAAAGGTAACGGACTTCAGGAGTTTCCTGTATAAATTTGATTTTTACTGGAAATTGCTGGTAGCATTCATTCCTGCAGCCGTGATAGGCTTATTGTTCGGTGACATAATCGACTCCTTGCTGGAGAATGTCTGGGTGGTGGCTGTCATGCTGGTGGCAGGCGGTATATTCATGCTATTTGTGGATAAAATATTCAACCGTCCCGATTCGGAAGATTGCATGACTGATAAGAAGGCATTCATCATCGGTTTATTCCAATGCATTGCCATGATTCCGGGAGTATCGCGTTCGATGGCAACGATTGTAGGTGGAATGGCACAACGGTTGTCCCGCAAGGCGGCTGCTGAATTTTCATTCTTCCTTGCTGTTCCTACGATGTTTGCGGCTACGGCATACAAATTGTTGAAACTTGTCATGGAGCCAAACGGGATGGAAATATTGCAAGAGAATACGGGCGTATTGCTGGTGGGCAATCTGGTAGCATTTGTCGTAGCTCTTTTGGCAATAAAATTCTTTATTGGCTTCGTTACTAAATATGGATTCAAAGCTTTCGGATATTATAGGATTATTGTTGGCGGAATCATTTTAGTTATGATGATGTTGGGTTATAATTTGAAGATTGTTTGATGGATTTTATAGCCGGAGAAGTTCTCTATTTTAATAAGCCGCTTCGTTGGACTTCATTCGACTTGGTCAATAAGTTGCGTTACAAATTATCGCGTCGGCTTAATGTGAAGAAGATAAAGGTTGGACATGCCGGTACTCTCGACCCGTTGGCTACAGGTGTGATGATTCTCTGTACAGGAAAAGCAACCAAACGAATCGATGAGTTCCAATATCAGACAAAAGAATATGTTGCGACATTAAAGCTGGGCGAAACTACACCATCCTTCGATTTGGAAAAAGAAGTTGATGCCACTTATCCTGTTGAACATATAACAGAAGAATTGGTAGCGCGCGTTTTGCAAACATTCGTAGGAGAAATACAACAGGTACCGCCCGTGTTTTCTGCTTGTAAAATAGAAGGAAAACGAGCTTATGAATTGGCTCGTAAAGGTGAAGAAGTCGAGTTGAGGTCAAAGACATTGGTTATAGATACCATTGAACTATTGGATTGTTCATTGCCGGAGATAAAAATCAGGGTAGTATGCAGCAAAGGGACTTATATACGTGCGTTGGCAAGGGATATTGGCAGGGCTTTGCAATCGGGAGCGCATCTTATCGCATTGGAACGCACGCGGATAGGGGACATCACATTGGATAAGTGCATGAATCCGGAAGAAATCGATGAATTCCTTATGCGGGAAATTCCGGAATACAGGAAAGATGAATGAGGAAAAATAAAAGGATATAAGTATTAAGAATCAAAAGGAGGTCTTGTAATCATGAAATTGTCGAAGTTTAAATTTGTTTTGCCATCAGAGAGAATAGCGTTACATCCGACTAAAAACCGTGATGAATCACGCATGCTGGTCGTGAATCGTAAGACAGGAGAGTTTGAACATAAGATATTTAAAGATATCTTGAATTATTTCGGGAAGGATGATGTATTCATTTTCAATAATACAAGGGTATTCCCGGCACGTTTGTACGGAAATAAAGAAAAGACAGGGGCGCGCATAGAGGTATTCCTTTTGCGTGAACTTAATCCAGACTTGCGCCTATGGGATGTTTTGGTTGATCCTGCCCGTAAAATCCGCATCGGTAACAAGTTGTATTTTGGAGACAATGATTTATTGGTGGCTGAGGTCATTGACAACACTACATCTCGCGGACGAACGCTGCGTTTCCTGTATGACGGGGAACATGAAGATTTTAAACGCACGTTATTCTCGCTTGGCGAGACTCCTTTACCCAAATATATAAACCGTCCGGTAGAACCCGAGGATGAAGAACGTTATCAGAACATATTTGCCACGGAAGAAGGAGCCGTTGTAGCTCCGGCCGCCGGTTTCCATTTTAGTCGGGAATTAATGAAACGTCTTGAAATCAACGATTGCCGCTTCGGTTATCTTACAGTCCATTGCGGGTTGGGCAACTTCCGTGAAATAGATGTAGAAGATTTGACAAAGCATAAAATGGATTCCGAGCAGATGTTTGTAAATTCAGAAGTGGTGGAAATTGTCAATCGCGCGAAAAATTCAAACAATAAAGTGTGCGCCGTAGGCACTTCCGTCATGCGTGCGATAGAAACAGCGGTGAGCACAGACGGACACTTGAAAGAATACGAAGGTTGGACGAACAAATTCATATTTCCCCCGTATGATTTCACAGTGGCAACCAGCATGGTGACAAATTTCCACCTTCCATATTCCACATTTTTGATGATGACTGCCGCTTTCGGTGGTTATGAGCTTATAATGGAGGCTTATGACGTAGCTTTGAAGGAAGGATACAGATTCGGAGCCTACGGGGATGCAATGTTGATTATTTAATAGCCACAATCAGGCGGGAAATTCCTGTATTCCGCGACATATATGGATGCATACATCGCGTTGGGCACTAATTTGGGGAACAAACGCCGGAATCTTATCCTGGCGGGGGCATTGTTGGCAGAGCGCGGGGGAGATGTAAAGGCGATGTCCGGCTTTTACGAGACTGAACCTTGGGGTTTTGAGTCGGACAACACATTCCTTAATGCCGCATTGCTTCTGGAAACGCCGCTAAGCCCTTTGGATTTGCTTCATCTTACGCAAGGAATCGAGAAGGAGATGGGGCGCGGCTCCAAATCGGACGGGGAATACCACGACCGCGTCATCGACATCGACATCTTGCTTTATGGAGGCGAGGTGATAGATGTTCCCGGGCTTGCGGTCCCGCATCCGTTGATGCACAAGCGTGGTTTCGTGCTTCGTCCTTTGGCAGAAATAGCCCCGTATGCAGTGCATCCCATATTAGGGAAAAATATGTTGGAATTGTTGGGTGAGATTGAGGATAAACAGGTTGATTAATCATTAACATAAGCGATGGTCATGGACAAAGAACAAATTTTGACGGGAGGCGGGATGGTGTTCAAGAAAAAAGCCCGGGAAGAAGCGGGAGAACGACGCCCGAAGCTGTCTGATTTCCTCCGGGGAACGCACGGCTCGGGTTCGGCAAAGCATAAGGCAAGTTTCAAACTGAAAAAAGCCCTTCGCAACACCAAAAAGAAAAAATAATTACTTCTTACCTGCGGATACGGGCATTTCTTTATACTTTTGCCGTCGATTAACAAAGCGTGGATAGATTTGTATTGCTTGCAACCACGGGAAAAAATGCTAAAAACATATCTTCCTTAGATGTACCGTTCCGGGCAATCTTTCCATTCCTCTTTTGATAATCTCCATTTATCCGGGGCAGGCGGGCATTTCGCCTTTCCCGGAAAGCATCATGCGGCGCAATGCGCCTATGGCAGTTGGGAATATTGGTTTTTAAATTATAAATTCTAATTCATAACGAGATGAGTTATTTATTTACCTCCGAATCGGTGTCGGAAGGACACCCCGACAAAGTAGCCGACCAGATTTCGGATGCTTTGCTCGATGAATTCCTTGCATACGACAGGGATTCAAAGGTAGCTTGCGAGACGCTTGTCACAACGGGGCAAGTAGTATTGGCAGGCGAAGTCAAATCAAAAGCATACGTGGACGTCCAAGAAGTGGCCCGGCGCGTAATAAGCGAAATAGGATACACAAAGAGCGAATACCAGTTTGAAGCGAAATCATGCGGGGTCTTTTCAGCCATACATGAGCAAAGCCTGGATATAAACAGGGGTGTCGAACGCGAAAACCCCTATGAACAGGGCGCGGGAGACCAAGGAATGATGTTCGGCTACGCTACTAATGAAACAGAGAACTTCATGCCGCTGCCGATTGACCTTGCACATTCCCTGTTACGCGAGCTGGCGCATATCCGGAAGCATGAGCCGGATATTATGCCTTACCTCAGGCCTGATGCGAAAAGCCAGGTAACTATTGAATATGATGATAACGGCAATCCGCTGCGTATTGACACTATCGTAATCTCGACACAGCACGATGAATTTATACATCCGAAGGGGATAACCCAAAATGCAGCCGATTGCGCAATGCAGAAACGTATCCTTTCCGATGTGAAGAAGATTCTTGTCCCACGTGTGCTCGACCAATGCCCGCCACGCATCAGGTCGCTCTTCGATGGGAATATCAAGTACCATGTGAACCCTACGGGGAAGTTCGTTATCGGCGGTCCACACGGGGATACGGGTTTGACAGGCCGTAAAATTATTGTTGATACCTACGGAGGCAAGGGTGCGCATGGCGGTGGGGCTTTTTCAGGGAAAGACCCGTCGAAGGTAGACCGTTCTGCGGCTTATGCAGCGCGGCACATTGCCAAGAACCTCGTTGCTGCGGGCGTGGCAGACGAAATCTTGGTGCAGGTCGCCTATGCCATAGGCGTGGCAGACCCGATGAACATCTATATCAACACTTACGGGAAATCTCATGTCTCGATGCCCGACAGTGCCATCGCTGAAAAAGTTTCAGGAATCTTCGACATGCGCCCCGGAGCCATTGAAGAACGCCTTAAACTCCGCAACCCTATTTATTTCGAGACTGCATCTTACGGGCACATGGGGCGCAAGCCTGAGGTCAAGCGCAAAGTGTTCACTTCACACTACAACCCGTCGCCCGTCGTCTGTGACGTGGAATTATTTACCTGGGAAAAGCTCGATTACGTGGATAAAATAAAGCAGGCATTCTCGCTCTGACCGTAGGTCGTGCCTGCATGGAAAGGATATGCCGTGGAAAGTGCCGTGGCGTGTCCTTTTTCCATTTATCCAAGGCAGAAATGGAAGTACGACAGGGGTAAATAAAAATATTTGGCGCTGCCGGCATCTCCGACAGGAGCAAATAAAAATATTTGGAGCTGGAATAACACTATTCCGGTAGTAAATAAAAATATTTAGGGCTGGCGGCGTCTCCGGCAGGAGCAAATAAAAATATTTAGTGTTGGAGTAACACTATTCCGGTAGCAAATAAAAATATTTAGTGCTGGCGTAATACTATTTCAACAGAAAATAAAAATATCCAATGCCGGAAAAGGTGCCGGCAAGGGATGGATGGCAGGATTCAACGCCGCCACGGGCATGGGCAGGCACTTGTTCTTTCCAGTTGAAGAATGTTGTATATTTGCCCGTGCAAAGATAAAAGCAAGAAGCCTTGTATGATAGACCAACCGACAATAGATAGGATACTCAGTGCTGCAAATATCGTTGATGTGGTATCGGAATTTGTGACGCTCCGCCGACGTGGGGTGAATTACGTGGGTCTTTGCCCTTTCCATGCCGACAAGACGCCCTCGTTTTATGTCTCTCCCGCAAAGAACATCTGCAAATGCTTCGCGTGCGGGGAAGGAGGAACTGCGGTGCATTTTATCATGAAGCATGAGCAACTGAATTATTTCGATGCATTGCGGTGGATAGCCAAGAAATACAATATTGAAATCCAGGAACGCGAACTTACCGACAGGGAGAGGCAAATTCACAACGACAGGGAGAGCATGCTCATCGTGAACGCCTGGGCTGGAAATTATTTCTCCTCGCTTCTTGCCAACCACGCTGAAGGAAAATCTATCGGGATGCGGTATTTCGCCGAGCGGGGCTTCCGCGAAGACATGGTGCGTAAATTCCAGCTTGGGTACAGCCTGAATGAGCGCGATGCACTCTACCGGGAGGCTATGTTGAGGGGTTATAAAAAAGAGTACCTCGAAAAGACGGGCTTGGTGGTGTCTTATGAAGACGGGCGGGTGCAAGACCGCTTCCGCGGGAGGGTAATGTTCCCTATCCATTCCATAAGTGGGAAAATTGTCGCCTTCGGCGGAAGAATATTAAGGAAGGAAAAGGATGCGAAGGTGGCTAAATATGTCAATTCACCCGAAAGCGAGGTCTACCACAAGGGTAATGAACTCTATGGATTGTATTTCGCCAAGCAGGCGATAGTCCGTTCCGACCGTTGCTACCTGGTGGAGGGCTACACCGACGTTATATCGATGCATCAGGCAGGAATCGAGAACGTTGTCGCGTCTTCCGGAACAGCTTTGACGCAGGGGCAGATACGTCTCGTCCATCGTTTTACCAATAATATAACGGTCTTGTACGACGGCGACCCTGCCGGAATCAAGGCAGCCTTGAGGGGTATCGACCTTTTGCTTGAAGAAGGCCTTAATGTGAAAGTCTTGCTCCTTCCCGACGGTGAAGACCCCGATTCATTCGCGCGGAGCCACAGTGCTGCGGAATTCTCGGAATATATAAAGGCAAACGAGACCGACTTCATCCGTTTTAAAATGAATCTTTTGCTGGCTGATGCCGGCGACGACCCTATACGCCGCTCGCAGCTGATAAACGACATCGTTTCCACCATCTCTGTAATCCCAGATTCCATATCACGCTCTGTTTACGTCCGTGAATGCAGCGCAACAATGGAAATCAGCGAGCAGGTTTTGCTTGATGCAGTCAATAAGTTGCGGTTTACGAGGCGTGAAGCCCGTTATCGGCAAAATCGGCAGGAAACCCCACCCCCCGCCGCGCCTCCATTACCCGATGAAGGGGTGAACGGCCATGTTTATTCCCCTGGACTTGTGGAACGGGAAATGGCAGGCTATATCCCCGCGCCCCCTCCGCCCGATGCGCTCCCGCCCGATGCCCCGGCAGGGAATGAACCTCCCCAGCTTCCTCCGGAAGGGGAAACAGTCCAGGCTATACAACGCTCGCCGTTCGAGGCATACGAGGTGAACCTCCTCCGATACGTTGTACGGTACGGCGAACAGGTGCTTTTCGACTATGTGGATGAAGAGACAAACGAACCCGTGCGCTGGAAAGTGGCTGAATACATCAAGGCAGACCTGGAAGAGGACAATCTCGTGTTTTATAATCCTCTGTTTAAGAAAATACTCGACGAGGCTGCGGCTCATTGCTCTGATGAAACGTTCGTGGCATGCCGTTATTTCCTCTCACATACCAATCCGCTCGTGAGCCAGCTCGCTGCCAACCTTATAAGCAACAAATACCAGCTGAGCCGCTACCATTTCAAGTATAAAGAAGAGGAAGAAGAGAAGGATATGCTCAACCAGCTGGTTGTACGGGACATTTTTGCCTTGAAAGATGCCTACATCATGAGCCGCATAAAGGATACGTTGGCGGAAATAAAGGAAGCCCAGAACGCCGGGAACTTGGAAAAGTCGATGGAGCTGATGGGCGAGCTTGGACGGCTGAATGACATCAAAAAAGTGCTCTCGCGCGAGTTAGGAGAAAGGATAGTATTGAAAATCTAAGGGATGATTCCCGATAAATAAAAGAAAGAAGGACTGGCAACGGGCAATGCCAGGCTTGAATCCACGGAGGAAAAAAGTTCCTGGTTTCTTTTGCATATTTAGAATAAGTATTTACCTTTGCCGGCGCAAAACGAGGGAGTTCTGCGAGATTGTTCTATGGTGTAATGGTAGCACAACAGATTCTGGTCCTGTTTGTCCTGGTTCGAATCCAGGTAGAACAACATTTTCCTTTTACTGTTTTCTTGATTTTCCATAATTATGTTCTATGCTGTAATGTCAGCAAGAAAAGTACAGGTTCTGTTCGTTTTGGATTAAATCCGTTTAGGACAGTGGAAAGCCGCTTCTGGTGTCAATCGGGGCGGCTTTTTTGTTTCATGCACCCTTGCCGGCAGGGAATGGTGTTATTTAAGCCCGGCAATATGGCATACCCGGTTTCCTTATGCCCATGCAGCCTGATTGTTCCAATATGGCGGCTCTTGCTCCCGTTATTGCTTGCCGGCATAATCATTTAGTAGGATTTCTTGGATTCCGTATATGGAATATTCTGTATATATTTGCACTCCAAAAATTATAAACAGATTAGATGGAAGAAACGAAAGCATTGGTTCAAGCTATAGTTGATGGCCTGCATGAAAAGAAAGGCTCTAATATTGTGATTGTTGATATGACAACGCTTCCGGGTGCGATAAGTCAATATATGGTAATAGGAGAAGGCAATACTCCGTCTCAAGTATCAGCTCTTTCAGATTCAGTTTGGGATTTTGCCAGACGTAAAGTAGGGGATAAGCCCCTGTCTATCGATGGGTCGAACGGCTCTACGTGGATTGGTCTTGATTATGGGACGGTTCTTGTCCATATATTTGTGCCGGAAAGACGAAAGTTTTATAATCTGGAGAATCTTTGGGCAGATGCAAATGTGATAGAAGTCCCTGATGCTTTCTAATCGGGGAATCTTTAATTAGTTTATCGATACTCTATGGATAATAAAGATTTATATAAAAACCAACATCCGAAGAATAACCCCAATGGAAAATCCAATAAGATGTTCCGCTTCAACTTTTATTGGATGTATGCTTTTATATTCGTTTTGTTGATTGCTCTTTATATGAGTAATGGTTCGGCAACGACGAAAGAATTGGGATGGACCGAATTCCAGCGCTTGGCAAAGGAGGATGTGTTTGAGAAGATGGTTGTTTATAACCAAAAGAACACGGTTGAAGCTACGGTTAAGGCTTCTAAAGCCAATCAAGTCTTCCGCAACAAGCAGGAGATGCCTTCTTCCGGTCAAGGACTGACGGTTTTTGTGAAGATTCCCTCTGCAGACAAGTTTTCAGACTTTTATGACAAGTTGGTTGCGGATAATCAGATAGATGCCCAAGTGAGCTTCGAAGAAGGTGACAGTACTTTCTGGAATGTAATCATATCGTTGGGGCCGATGGTGCTTCTGATACTTGTATGGATATATTTAATGCGGCGGATGTCGGGTGGACCGGGTGCAGGACCGGGGAATGTGTTTACGGTTGGTCGTTCTAAAGCTCAATTGTTCGATAAAGACAATGACCAAAAGGTTACATTCAAAGATGTAGCCGGGCTTGCCGGTGCAAAACAGGAGGTTGAGGAAATAGTAGCCTTTTTGAAGAATCCTAATAAATATACTGAACTTGGAGGAAAGATTCCGAAAGGTGCATTGCTTGTCGGTCCTCCGGGAACAGGCAAAACCTTGCTTGCTAAAGCGGTTGCAGGAGAAGCAGATGTTCCATTCTTTTCTCTTTCAGGTTCTGATTTTGTAGAAATGTTTGTGGGTGTTGGTGCTTCCCGCGTTCGTGATTTGTTCCGTCAAGCAAAGGAGAAAGCTCCCTGCATCGTTTTCATAGATGAAATAGACGCTGTAGGCCGTGCTCGAGGACGTAGTGCGAGCATGAATAGTAACGACGAGCGTGAGAACACATTGAACCAGTTACTCACTGAAATGGATGGCTTTGGTTCGAACAGCGGGGTAATAATTCTTGCCGCAACGAATCGTGCCGATGTCTTGGATAAAGCATTGTTACGTGCAGGACGTTTTGATCGTCAGATTCATGTCGAATTGCCGGATTTAAACGAACGCAAAGCGATATTTGCCGTTCATTTGCGTCCTATAAAGATAGATGATACTGTAGATACTGAGTTACTTGCACGTCAAACCCCGGGATTTTCTGGAGCAGATATTGCTAATGTTTGCAATGAGGCGGCTTTGATAGCAGCCCGAAACAATAAGCAATTTGTCCAAAAGGATGATTTCATGAATGCTGTGGACCGCATAGTCGGAGGTTTGGAGCGGCGGACTAAAATAACGACAGCAGAAGAACGCCGTAGTATAGCTATACATGAAGCAGGCCACGCAACATTGAGCTGGTTTTTGGAGCATGCTAACCCATTAGTAAAAGTTACTATTGTGCCGCGTGGAAAAGCATTGGGTGCAGCATGGTATCTGCCGGAAGAACGGCAAATCACAACGAGGGAACAATTGCTTGATGAAATGTGTGCTTTGCTCGGAGGGCGTGCTGCAGAGGATTTGTTCCTTGGAAGAATTTCCACTGGTGCTTCGAATGATTTGGAACGCGTAACCAAACAAGCTTATGCTATGGTCGTGTATTTTGGTATGAGTGAGAAGTTGCCTAATTTGAATTATTATGATTCAAGCGGGCAAGACTGGGGATTTACTAAACCGTACAGTGAAGAAACGGCGCGGATGATTGACCAGGAAGTCCAGCGTATCATAAACCAACAGTACAACCGTGCAAAGCAGATGTTGGGTGAACACGCTGAAGGGCATAATAAGTTGGCAGAAGTGTTGCTTGAACGAGAAGTGATTTATTCTGAAGACGTTGAAATTATTTTCGGTAAGCGCCCTTGGGTTTCTCGTTCCGAGGAAATATTGGAAGAAAATCAAGCTGAAGAAGAAAAGAAGAACGGGGAAGGAAAGGAAACCTCAAAGGATTAATAATTCATGGCAAGGGGGATAGTTTGTTCATTCCCCTTTTGCTTTTATAGAAAATGAGCAATTTTATAAAGCGTTCCCTGACGGGATTTATATATGTGGTAGTTTTGCTGGGGGCAATCTTTTGCGGATCCATTACTTTTGCCCTGCTGTTTTGCATGATTGTCGGGCTTTCTTTGTGGGAGTTTTATGGTTTGATGAAGCATTGCAAAATTGTCTCTTTGAGACGTGCTGTCAGTACAGTGGCGGGAATGTACTTGTTCCTCGCTTCTTTCTTGAGTGTATCAGGGTATGGCGACGTGTTTTTCCTTTTATATGTTGTGTACATAATATATGTCTTTGTCAGCGAATTGTATGCCAAGGCTATGGAACCTGTTAGCAATTGGGCGTATACTTTGCTGGGGCAATTGTATTGTGCAGGTTCATTTTCACTATTGAATTTTATTGCAATCCGTACTGGCGATGCGGGGCAAGTCCCAGAATATGGCTGGTTGTACGTCCTTGCCTTGTTCGTGTTCATTTGGCTTAATGACACAGGGGCGTTCCTTATAGGCTCAATGTTTGGCAAGCATCCGCTGTTCAAGCGGATATCGCCCAAGAAATCGTGGGAAGGCTTTTTCGGTGGGATGTTGTTCGCAGTTTTGGCTTCTCTGGTGTTCGCATACATGGATGATGCAGGAATTCCGTGGTACAAATGGTTGGGACTTTCTGTCGTGGTTGTCATTTTCGGGACATGGGGTGATTTGGTGGAGTCTCTATTGAAACGGACTTTGGGCGTGAAAGATTCGGGAAAAATATTACCTGGGCATGGAGGAATGCTCGACCGCTTCGATAGCGTAATGCTCGCTATTCCTGCCGTCTTTATTTATATTCGCTTGTTCATTCAAAATTAAAAACAAGTATAATCATCCGGGATGTCGCTTTTGAAAGTGCATCGGAATATTTGATGGTTTCCTGTCCGGCGATGTCATCTCGGTTTTTGTCCAGCACGTCTAATAGCCCGAAGCAGAACTTCAATTCCGGACAGAGCTTGAAGAATGGCAAGTAAATGTCGCATCCTATGCCGACTTCAATCCCGGCATCAGCCCCTTTAAGCAATAATGGGTTGCCCTTTTTTCTCCCAAGGTTGAACGCCCCGTAAACGCCGGCAAGCAGGTACGGGCGGAAATTGTTCAACCGTAAAGAGCTGTATTTAATGTCGATAGGAATCATCAGGTAGTTGGAACGAATATTGGTTTCGTATTCTTCTCCAGTGTTTTCTTCACGGAAAACGAATTTCTTATCGCCGAAGTGAATTGAAGGTGAAACGCGCAAGTTGAAATATGGATTAAGGTACATGTCACCGATTACCCCTACGCTGAAGCCTGGTGAATAGGAAGGAATTTCCGCATACCACTTTTCCCCGTCGGAGGAAACGCCCGAATGCACCAGCAACAAATCTTGAGAATGTAGCCCGATGAAAAAACCGAGATGGAACAGCTTGTTATCCACATACGGCAGGTTTTTTACTTTCTCTTGCTGTGCCATTGCCATGAACGAGGCAAAGCACATCATATATAATAATACTATGGTAATCCGTTTCAAAATATGTTCTTTTTTGGTTATAACGCTCATGCCGCAAAGATATTGTAAAAAAGAATGTTTGAGAAAATATTTTGCCGAATGCTTTTTTTACTACGGAGAAAATTCTACATTTGCCCCACTAATAGTTAATATTAAAACGTTTATAGAAATGGCTTACGTAATTAGCGAAGATTGTATTGCATGTGGCACATGTATCGACGAGTGCCCGGTAGGTGCGATTTCAGAAGGTGATAAGTATAACATCAACCCTGATATGTGCACGGAGTGCGGAACTTGCGCGGACGCTTGTCCGACTGGTGCAATCCATCCGGGAGAGTAATTTTGCCACTGTAGATGGCTAAGCACTTGCCAAGCGAGTGGCTTATGGAAATAACGGGTTGTTCTTCCTCACTTAGGAAAGCAACTCGTTATTATTGTGTTTTAAGTGCGGTAGGGCAGTGCAGCCACAGTCGCGGAAACAAAGGGTTCACTGATTTTATCTGTGTCCTATGTAGGTTGCTTTTTTAAGAGTGTTCGGAATAAAAATTGGACAGAAAAAAAGAAGCGGCACTTATGCCTGCAATGCACAAATGCCGTTTTGAAATTCAGTAATAGAAAACAAAAGTTCGTTTTCTATTGTATCGCCCTCTTTTTAAAGGGCGATTTTTATTGTAGAAGTCCAAAGGCTGAAATTTAGACAATAAAAAAGCGCGGACTTAAAATTTCGTCTACGCTTTCTGTCGGTATTGGGGATAACCTTGCACTAACTTTTACTCTTATGTGCGTATGCAGACTTTGCAGCTTCCTGCCTGAAAAATCATTTTCCGGGTTGGAATTTGCGGATTCTTTCTCCAAAAATGGTTTTTCGGGAAATTGTCTGCGAAATCCTTGTCAAAAAATCATTTGGGGGGATTTTGTTTGCGAAATCTTTTTCAAAAAACCATTTTTTGAATCGGAAACTGCGAATTCTTTCGCAAAAAATGATTTTTCAAGAAAGAAGCTGCGAAAGTAGATTTGTGTAGCCTTTTATGAATTACACGATGTTAGCTGTAACATTCATACGGTTTGCTTGGTTTAACTCTCGGTTTAACTGCAAGCCTCCGTGCGTTACGTTTAAGGGCTTTTGAGCCTGTCAAAGACAATAAAAAAAGAGAGCTACATCTCTGTAACTCTCTGATTTTTAAGTGGTGCCACCAGGAATCGAACCGGGGACACAAGGATTTTCAGTCCTTTGCTCTTCTTCGGCATCCGAAAGTTCGCTGACGCTCACTTTTGGATGCAACCAACTGAGCTATGGCACTTTAGAATCAG